>NZ_CP059897.1:0-345514 GCF_014126615.1 Ciceribacter thiooxidans | reverse complement strand
GCCTCCGCTCGAGGCCGCACAATGAGCCGCGGGCACGTTCTGCTGGTCGACGACGACCGCGATCTCCTTAAGGCGGCGACTGACTGGCTGGAGGTCAGCGGATTCTCCGTTAGCGCCTTCCATCGACCCGAAGAAGCCTATCAGCAACTCTTGCGCACCGACCCGGATGTCCTGGTGAGCGACATCCGTATGCCGGGCATTGACGGCATGACGCTCCTGAATTCGGTGATCAAGGCGCGTGGCGAGGTGCCCGTCATCCTGATGACTGGCCATGGCGACGTGACGCTGGCGGTCAAGGCAATGAAGCAGGGTGCGGAGGACTTCATCGAGAAGCCATACGATGCGGAGTACCTCCTTTCCGTTCTCGACAAGGCCGTCGAAAAACGCCGGATGAAGCGGGAGATCGCCCGTCTCCAGAAGCTGGTGCAGGAGGATGGCGGGGGTTCGCAAATCGTCGGCGACAGTTCCGCCATGCGAGAGCTTCGCCGCCGCGTCGCGACGCTGGCCGATGTCGATATCGACGTGCTGATCATCGGCGAAACCGGCTCCGGCAAGGAGCTCGTCGCGCAGGCCCTGCATCGGCAAGGCCGCCGTTGCTCAGGTCCGTTCGTCGCGATCAACTGTGCGGCCCTGCCCGAGAGCATTTTCGAGAGCGAGGTCTTCGGCCATGCAAAGGGTGCTTTCACAGGTGCGCTTTCTGACCGCGAGGGGAAGTTCGAGTATGCGGCCGGCGGGACCGTTTTCCTCGACGAGATCGAATCCATGCCTCTTTCGTTGCAGGCGAAGATCCTGCGGGTTTTGCAGGAGCGGGTGATAGAGCGGCTTGGGGAAAACCGTTTGCGGCCGGTCGACGTCCGGATCATTGCCGCGGCAAAAAGCGATCTTTCCGGCGAGATCGCTGCCGGACGGTTCCGCGAGGACCTGTTCTATCGGCTTGCAACTGTCGACATTCGCATTCCGCCCCTGCGTCAGCGTCGCGAGGACATCGGTTTGCTGTTCAGCCATTTCGCCTCTCTCGCCGCACACCGCTATGGGCGAGCCGAGCGTGCCGTGTCAGCCGATCTCCTGGCGCGGCTGCACCAGGAGGAATGGAGAGGAAATGTTCGCGAGCTCAAGGCGCGGGCAGAACGATTCGCCATCGGGCTTGACGAAACGAACGCGAGCGTCGCTGCGTCAAGAAACCCGGACAGCGATACGGCCTTGCCGGACCAGCTCGCAGCCTACGAGATGCAGTTGATCCGCGCCGCGCTGGATCAGCACGACGGCAATACGGCGCGCGCGGCGTCGAGCCTCGGCATTCCCCACCGTACCCTGAACGAGAAGATCGCGCGGTATGGACTGAGAGGCCGTGGGGAGAAGTCATCGGACCTGTAGCGGACAACGCAACGGCGTGTTCTGCATTCCAAGGTTGAGACGATGTCCGTACTTGCCGACACTCCCGCCGCACCAAGCGCGTTTCGGAATTGAGCGTATGGCTCCAGCCGAGGGGCTCCCGTTTCAATCTTACCCCAGCTGGCTGAACGGACCATTGTAGACAGTCCGGGGAGGGATCAATTCCGGGTCCACCTGTATCAGCACCGGGTCGGTAACACCGCTGTCGGCCAATTCGAAAGCGGCGGCGATGAGCTGGTTCGAGTTCTGCCGCACCATGTGCACGGGAAATTCCAGGAATGCCGCAAACGGGTCATAGTCGTAGCAGCCGAAGACGCTCTTCTCGAATGATTCCGAGGGAAGGTGAACAAATTCGCTGACGATACCCTCGAACGCTCTGATCGAGTTGACGAACAATCCAGCGGGTAATCCGCCGATACGGTCGCAGAGCGCCGAGACTTCGCGAGCGGCGCTACCGGGTGCGTATCCGCAGGTAATGATCTGGTCTTCGTCGAACGATCCACGCAGCTCCAGGACCGTCGATCGAAATGCGGAAATTCGATGCGCAGAGGCGAAGTCGGTTTCCAGGCCGCCGATCAGATACGGCTTTGCCCGGGCCGGATCGTCCACCTGCGGCATGAGCTCCAGGAGCTTCCGCGTCAACAGTTCGGCGCCGAGATAGTTGTTGCTGACGACAGAGGGGGCGTCCTTTCCCGGAAGGTCGACATAGATATGCGGCACTTGCGCCGCCCTGCAGATTTCGCTGAGGGCGGCCGGATCGGTCACGCCCGCAATGAACAGATAGTCGACTGCGTAAGAAATCAGCGTCTCGACCGTTCGGATTTCCTCGGCCGGATTGCGCAAGGTGGATACGATCACCGGGCACCAGCCGCGTTCGCGTGCCTGAGCCTCGAAGCTCTGGCTCATCGACGCAAAGAAGCGGTTGTCGTGGACCGGGAGAATGAGGCCGACGAGACCGGATTGCGCGCGCCTCAACCCCCGCGCCTGCAGGTTTGTCGTATATCCGTGCTCGGCCGCTATCTTCTGGATCTTTCTCGCGGTTGCCTCGCCGACCCGGCGCTTCTTCCACGTCCCGTTCAGCACCGCACTGACGGTCGAAGGAGAGGAGCCGCTAAGCTGCGCGATATCGTAGATCGTGAGTTTTTGCCTGGTATCGGGCATGGGTCGAAACGGTCTCGATGGTCAGGGCTGACAATTGCTCTTGACGAGAAGCTTGTTTCTTGATGTCATAGCACGATCGATTGTGCAAGCGCTATTCCGGCAATTCGCGTGGGTGCGGCTTTGATGCTCTGTCTGCACAGGGGTCCAAAGCCGCTTTAAGTTGCCGCTCTGCACAATCGATTGTTCAAACAAGTCCGCCCAACTGGGCGGCGCTCTGGGAGGAGTGACATGATCAAGGCAGTAACCGCAGCTCTGGCGGGCGTTGCATTCGCCGCATTACTGGCAGCCGGCGCGCATGCGCAGGACAAGCCAACCATGGGGATCGTCGTGAAGATCGGCGGCATTCCGTGGTTCAACGCGATGGAAATGGGCATCAAGGAACGGGGCGAGAAGCTCGGTGTGGATGCTACGATGGTCGGACCGACCAGCGCCGATCCGGCGCTTCAGGTTCGCGCGATCGAAGACCTGATTGCCAAGGGTGTGGATGTCATCGGCGTTGTTCCCAACGACGAGGCGGCGCTCGAGCCCGTGCTCGAGAAGGCGCGTGCGGCAGGGATCAAGGTTGTTGCCCATGAAGGACCCGGCCTCAAGAATGTCGACTGGGATTTCGAGCTGGCTTCGGTCAAGGGCTTCGGCGAGACCCATGCCGAGTTGCTGGCGCAGAAGATGGGCGGCAAGGGCGAATACGCGGTCTATGTCGGGTCGCTCACCGTGCCGTTGCACAACGCCTGGGCCGACGCCGCGATCGCCTACCTCAAGGAAAAATATCCGGAAATGACGCTTGTCGGCGAGCGCTACGGGGTCGCCGAAAGCGTCGACGACAGCCGCAAGACGACGCTCGACCTTCTGGCGGCGCATCCCAACATGACTGGTATCCTGGCCTTCGGCAGCCAGGGTCCGATCGGCGCGGGGCGTGCCTTCGAGGAGCGCCGGCTGATCGGCAAGGTGCATGTCCTCGGGCCGTTCTCGCCCGGCCAGGGCCTGAAGCTCGTGAAAGAGGGAGCGATCACCGGCGGCTTCATGTGGAACCCCGCCGAGGCCGGCAGGGTCTTCGTGAGTATGGGCAAGATGCTCGTGGACGGCACGGAGATCAAGGACGGCACCGAGATCGAGGGCCTGGGTGTGGTGAAGCCGGACGTCGAAGGTCGTGACATCATCACCGACAACCTGATCCCGATCAATGCAGAGACGGTTCAGGGCCTGGCAGACCTCGGACTCTGACCGCAATCGCGCAAGGAGGGGTGGCGAAACTGCCCCTCCTTACTTCGCCAGACCTTTCCGTCTGGCCGTGTCCAAATCACAATCAGGGTTTTACCATGAGCACCTTGTACAAGGCGGCCTTGTCCGAACTTGAGAATACGTTCAATCGTCTGGATGATGCCGAGGTCGACAAGGCGGTCGGGATGATTGCCGCTGCCCGAAAGATCGTGGTCTTCGCAGGAGGACGCGAGAAACTCCAGATCATGGGCTTCGCAATGCGCCTCTTTCACATGGGGCTGGCCGTCGCAGTCGAAGGAGACATGACCACACCGCCGGTCGGCAAGGGCGATCTCTTCATCGTGAGTGTCGGCCCCGGCGAAATTTCGACAGCGCTTGCGCTTCTCGGCGTGGCGAAGGCGGCGGGTGCGAGCATTCTCGTGCTGACGGCCCAGCCTCAGGGTCGTGCCGCCAAATACGCGGATTTCGTCCTGCATCTGCCGGCCCAGACGATGGCCGATGACCAGGGGGAGAAGAAGACCTCTGTTTTGCCGATGGGCTCGCTTTACGAAGGCGCTCTCTTCGTCCTGTTCGAAGTGATGGTCCTCAAGTTGATCGACAAGCTCGGCATCACCCCCGAAGCGATGCGCTCCAACCACACCAATCTCGAATAGCTGGCGCCGATGAACCCGGTTGCAACAACCACTTCAACGCCTGCGGCGATCCGCCTCGAGCACGTCTCGAAGAAATTCGGGGGTGTACAGGCCCTGGACGATGTCTCCTTCGAGGTCGATCAGGGCGAGGTGCATTGCCTCGCCGGAGAAAACGGCTGCGGAAAGAGCACTCTGATCAAGATCATCGCAGGCGCCTACACGCCCGAACCCGGGGCCCGGATGGAGTATTTCGGGGACGTGGAAACGACCGTCTCGCCGGGTATCGCCCGCAACCGCGGCATTGCCGTGATCTGGCAGGATTTGGCGCTGTTCCCGGAAATGAGCGTTGCCGAAAATATCGCATTCGAGACGGTTCTCGGTTCGCGCCCACGCCTGGTTAACCACCGCGCCCTGAAGGAAAGGGCGGCTGCGGCCCTCGCACAGCTGGGAGTGGAACTGGATCTGGACGCCCGACTGAACACGCTGCCGATTGCCGGCCGGCAGGTCGTGGCAATTGCCCGTGCGCTGGTGGGAGACGCCCGGCTCATCTTCATGGACGAGCCGACGGCATCGCTCACTCAATCGGAAACAAACCGGCTGCTCGAAATCGTCCGTACCTTGTCGGCGCGTGGCGTGGCCATCGTCTTCGTCAGCCATCGTCTCGCAGAGGTTCTTGCGATTTCGAGCCGCGTGACGGTCCTGCGCGACGGACGTCTGGTCGGCGTCTATCCGACGGAAGGGATGAGCCAGTCACGTCTGACCGAATTGATGACCGGCAAGATGTTCGAGACCAAGGTAACCGCGCGGGACAAGGCGGGTGAACGCGACGTTCTGGAGGTTGAGCACCTCAGCCGTCGTGGGGAATTTGACGACATCAGTCTCAAGATCCGTGCAGGTGAGATCGTCGGCCTGACCGGGCTCATCGGAGCTGGACGCACAGAACTCGGGCACAGCTTGTTCGGCATGACGAGGCCTGACAGCGGCGTGATCCGCCTTGATGGCAAGATCCTTGATCTCAGGTCCAACCGGGATGCCGTCGCTGCAGGTATCGCCTACGTATCGGAAGATCGCCTGTCTCTGGGGCTCGTGCAGCAGCAGTCGATCGCCGACAACATCGCACTGGCGGTCCTGCCGCGGATTTCAGGCCCGGATGGGCTGATCTCGCGGCGCAGGAAACAGCAACTGGTGTCGAAATGGCTGGCGGACCTGGCGATCAAGATCGGGCAGCCGACGGATCCCGTTTCGACATTGTCCGGCGGCAACCAGCAGCGGGTCGTGCTCGCCAAATGGCTGGCGACCGAACCGAAGGTTCTCATCCTCGATGCGCCGACGGTCGGGGTGGATGTCGGCGCGCGGGCGGGAATTTTCGCGATTGTCCGGCGACTGGCCGAACAAGGCCTGGCTATCCTGTTGATCTCCGACGAGGTGCCGGAGGTCTATCTGAACGCCGACCGAGTCCTGCACATGGCTGGTGGTGGCATCGTCAACGAATTCGATCCGAACAGGATTGATCTCCGTGCGATGGAAGAGGCTGTCTATGGCTAGGTTCATCCGCAATCACCCGACGGAAATGCGGCTGTCGATCGTACTGATCTCGCTCTGCGTCGGCCTGTCTTTCGCATCGGGAAGTTTCTTCACGCTGCCGAACCTCACGGCACTCTTGAACAATAATGCAGTCAATCTCATCTGGGCTGCGGGGTTGCTCGTGGTGCTGATCGCGGGCGGGATCGACATCTCGTTCGCGGTCGCCGCGTCGATCGTCCAGTATCTGGCGGTCTACGTCTTTTCCGCGATCGGCGGCGGCAACTGGCTTATCGGGTTCCTGGTCGCCGGAGGTCTCGGGATCGGGCTTGGCTTCATAAACGCCATCCTCATTCATTACTTCCGCATCATCTCCATCGTCGTGACCATATCGACGTTCAACGCCTTCTTCGGATTGTTGATGTTCTTCACGAGCGGAAAGTACCTCTACAACTTGCCCGACTGGTGGACGGGACGGGTCGTTCTCTTCGAACGGCAGGTGGCGGATGGAACCTGGGCCGAGATCACCCTTCCGGTTGCCGTGATGGTGGCAGCGCTTGCGGCGACCTGGGTTCTGATCCGCCACACCACCACGGGACGTCAGCTCTATGCGTTCGGCGACAACCCGGAAGGCGCGCGCCGGCTCGGCA
This sequence comes from Ciceribacter thiooxidans, assembly GCF_014126615.1. Classification (NCBI taxonomy): domain Bacteria; kingdom Pseudomonadati; phylum Pseudomonadota; class Alphaproteobacteria; order Hyphomicrobiales; family Rhizobiaceae; genus Ciceribacter; species Ciceribacter thiooxidans. The sequence continues at coordinate 338,940 of NZ_CP059897.1, read as the reverse complement.
TCAATCTCGGCCTCATGCAGTTCATTGCCTTTGGCTGGTGCGGATTGATGGCGGGGATCGGCGGGTTGATGCAGGCGCACATCGTCCAGGAAGTCGTGCCGAACGCACTGATAGGCCGCGAGCTGGATGTCCTGGCGGCGGTGGTGCTGGGCGGTGCGCGCCTTGGAGGTGGACGGGGATCGGTGCTCGGTTGCGTCCTCGGTGTCTTGCTGGTCGCCGTCACCCAGAACGGACTGAACCTGCTGGGTATCTCGCCCTTCGCCTTCAAGATGGTGGTCGGCGCGATCATTCTGATCGCCATTTCGACCTCAAATCTCAATCTTGCCGGCCTTGCCGCAAGCAGACACCGCAAGGACTAGCATGAACACGCTCGTTGCATGGCTGAACAAACATCTCGGCGCCGAGATTGCAGGGCTCTTCGTCTTCCTGTTCGCCGTCATTGTCATCTTCGGAGTGGCTTCGCCGCAATTCCTGACGATGGCAAATTTCGGATCCATAGCGTTTCAGCTGCCGGAACTGGGCTTGCTGACCCTGGCGATGCTGATGCCGATCATTTCTGGCGGCTTCAATCTGGCGATTATCTACACGGCCAATATCTGCGGCTTGACACTGGCCTATGTGCTGCAGATCCACGGCGGCCCGGATGCGCCGATGTGGGCCTTCATCCTCGGGAGCGGTGCAGCGCTCATCGTCGGTGCGGCTGCCGGATGCTTCATGGGCCTGGTCATCGCCTATATCGGTGCCCACCCCATCCTCGTGTCCCTGGCCATGATGATCTTTCTGCGGGGGCTTGGCGAATTCCTGACCAAGGGCGGTGATATTTCCAACTTTCCCGCCTATCTGCACCCCATCGGACACGGATTTGTCCTCGGTGTACCAGTTCCGCTCCTGATATTCGCCCTGGCGGCTCTTGTCTGGCACATACTGCTCGGTCGTTCCCGTCACGGCTTCTCGGTCTACATGACAGGATCGAACGTCAGGGCGACCGCCTATTCCGGGGTCCACACCAAGCGAACATTGACGCTGATCTATACCCTGTCGGGGCTCATGTGCGCCGTCGCCGGCATCCTGATGCTGGCCCGGTTCAATTCGGTCCGGGTCGGCCACGGGGAAGCGCTGCTTCTCGTCACCGTTCTTGCGTGCTTCCTGGGCGGGGTCGATCCCTTCGGAGGCTTCGGTCGCGTGGTCCCGGTCGTGCTGGCCCTCGTCATACTCCAGGTCCTGTCGTCCGGTCTCAATCTGCTCGGCGCCAACCAGCATCTGTCGACTGCGGTCTGGGGCATCTTCCTGATCGCGGTGATGGTCCTGCGCTGGCTCGCCGGGAAAACAAAACTCTTCAGCAATGGGAAAGGCTAGGATCATGCAAGGATTTGGTGTGCACACCAGCATGTGGACCATGAACTGGGATCGCGCTGGCGCTGAAAAGGCGATTGCCGCGGCGGTCGACTACAAGATGGACTTCATCGAGATTGCGCTTCTCGACGCCCCTTCGGTCGATGCCGGTCATACACGTGCGCTGCTGGAAAAGCATGGTCTTCGGGCCGTATGCTCCCTCGGTCTGCCCAAACCGGCCTGGGCCTCGCAGCGGCCCGAGGCTGCCATTGCCCATCTGGAGACTGCGATCGAGAAAACGGCTGAAATTGGGGCGCTGGCGCTGACCGGCGTGACCTATGGCGGCATCGGAGAACGGACGGGCGTCCCGCCGACGAAGGCCGAACTCGACAATGTGGCTCGTGTTCTCGGTGCCGCTGCCAGGCGCGCGAAGTCGCTCGGCATCGACCTCGGTATCGAGCCGGTCAATCGTTACGAAACCCATCTCATCAACACGGGCTGGCAGGCGGTCGAGATGATCGAGCGGGTTGGTGCGGAAAATGTCTTCATCCACCTCGACACCTACCACATGAACATCGAGGAAAAGGGCGCGGCCAACGGGATTCTCGATGCGCGAGACCACCTGAGATACATCCATCTTTCGGAGAGCGACCGAGGCACGCCCGGTTGCGGTACCTGCGACTGGGACGAGATCTTCGCGACGCTTGCGGCCATCGGCTTCAAGGGTGGCCTGGCCATGGAGAGTTTCATCAACATGCCGCAGGAATTGGCATTCGGCCTTTCGGTGTGGCGGCCCGTCGCCAGGGACGAGGCGGAGGTGATGGGGAACGGGCTGCCCTTCCTGCGCAACAAGGCCAGACAGTACAAGCTGATCTGAACGTTTAGCTGCCGGCTCGCGCGGCGGCATTTCTTACGGGGCATCCATGCAGACGATAACTTTGCCGGAATTGGCCGATCTTCTCGCCTCGCGTCCACGCGGCAGGCGCCTCCTCGTCGCGGTGGCGGGGGCGCCGGCATCCGGCAAATCCAGACTGTCGGAGGAGCTGGTAGAAAGGCTGGAGCAGAGCCAGCCGGGGCGTGCCGCTATCCTGCCGATGGACGGCTATCACTATGACGATGCGCTGCTGAAGCAGCTTGGTCGCCACGCCCGGAAGGGAGCGCCGGACACCTTTGATGTCGGCGGGCTGTGCCACATGCTTCGGCGCCTGCGGGAGAACGCCGATGACGCGATCGCCGTCCCCGTCTTTGACCGCGACATCGAGACAGCGCAGGCGGGCGGGCGCCTCATTCCGGCGGCGGTCGACATCGTTGTGGTCGAAGGCAATTACCTGCTGCTCCGCCAACCGCCGTGGTCCGCGTTGAGGCCCTTCTTCGATCTCACCGTCATGGTGCTCACACCTGAGACCATTCTTCGGCAACGGCTGGCGAGGAGATGGGCGTTCTATGATCTCCCGCCGTCGGAGATTGAACGCAAGATCGAGGAAGTAGACCTGCCCAACGGCCGCTTTGTGGTACAGGAAAGCGCTGCCGCCGAGTACCGGATCGACAACGATGGTTCGATCTAGGGCCGGCAGCCGCGCTGCCTCCGAAATTGTACCCGATACAATGTTCCCGTTGACCCGGAGATCAGTCCTGACTTGAACTGCCGATCTCAGTCGGGAGACATTCATGCGCGTTCCCATGTTTCAGGTCGATGCGTTCACCAACCGCCGGTTTGCGGGGAATCCGGCGGCTGTCATGCTGCTCGACGACTTCCTCGAGGACGCGGCGCTGCAGGCGATCGCTGCCGAAAACAATCTCGCGGAGACCGCCTTTCTCGTGCCGTACGGCGACGATTACCGTCTGCGCTGGTTTACGCCGACCGTGGAGGTGCCGTTGTGCGGGCACGCCACCCTCGCGAGCGCCGCTGTCGTAATGGAGCGCTTGTCGCCCCAAAGGCGGCGCGTCGTCTTTCATTCAACCAGTGGGGCACTGACCGTCGATCGCCGGTCCGACGTCTACGTGATGAATTTTCCGGCCCGTCCGACCGAGCCTGTAGAGCCGCCTCCGGGACTGACCGAAGCGCTCGGAGCGCGGCCGGTCGAGGCCGTGACGGACCACTTCAATTACCTCGTGCTACTCGAGACTGCCGGGCAGGTGCGGCGTCTCGCCCCCGATATGGCAGCCATCAACCGGCTCGACCGTACGGGCGTGATTGTTACAGCCCCGGGCGATGACGGCTACGACTTTGTCAGCCGCTACTTCGCGCCCGCCAAGGGGATTCCCGAAGATCCGGTTACCGGCGGGGCGCATTGCGCGCTGACGCCCTACTGGGCAGAGCGTCTGGGCAAGACGGACTTTCGGGCCTTTCAGGCGTCCAGGCGCGGCGGCGAAATCGGCTGCCGCCTTCTCGGCGAGAGGGTCGAGCTCGCGGGCGGCTGCGTCTTCTATCACAAAGGGCAAGCAGAGGTCTGATGCCACATCTCGATGACCGCACCTGACCCCTAACGTTCGCGAAGTTCTCTGGAGCAATGCGGAAATGGGCCCTGCTGACTCGGGCCGAGGTGTGGCGGACATCAGAGCAAACCGTATGACATTATGGCGCCGCTGCAGGGGCGATCGGATCACTTCTGCGCCGATACGTCGCCGGAGAGACGCCGAACGCTCGCTTGAACGCCTTGCTGAACGAGGAGGCGGTGTCGTATCCGCAGCGCTCCGCCACCTGATCGAGTGTCACGGCGGTTTCCTTCAACCAACGGGCGGCGATCTGCATTCGCCAGTCCGTAAGGTATTCGATGGGTGACATGCCGATCCGGGAGGCGAATCTCTCGGCGAGAACGGTCTTGGAAATGCCGGCGCGCCCGCACAGTTCGGCAATGGACCACCGATGCCACGGCTCGCGGTGAATGAGTTCCAGAACCGTGGCGATCCGGCGATCCTTCATCGCCGCGAACACGCCGTCGCGCACCAGGTCTGCCTCGATGCAATGTCGGACCAACAGAATGAAGAAGCCGTCACAGAGGCGCTCGATCACCGCCTCGCCGCCGAAACGGGCATGCTCGGACTCGGCGATAACCAGTTCGATCAGGCTTGAAAGGCTGTCGCCGGCATCCTTCTTCCGGATGACGATTTCGGCGGGCAGGGCATGCCACAGCGGCGACTGCGGCGCAGTGAGCTCGATCTCGCCGCAGATGAAGCCCGTCTCGCCTGCCGCCCAAGTGCTCAGATTGCCGGTCGTATCGCCCAGCGGCACATGGTCGGGACTGTAGGACAGGTAGTGCTGCGCGGCATGGGGCAGGAATACCATCACGTCGCCCTCGACCAGTTCCAGCGGGCCGTCGAGTGCGGGGGAGTGGACCCATCCGTTCCCTTTGCCGACGAGGTGAAACCAGATCGACCGGTCCGAATTGTGGTCCATCGTCCATTGTCCGCACACGCCGCCGGCATAGGCAAGCTTTGCGCGCATGTTGAGGCCATTGGCCAAGGCTGTCAGTGCGTCCAACGTCATCTCCCGGACAGGCGGACATGAATTCCGGAATCCCTCACATGGGGTCCTGTGCTCGCCATCGCTACAGTCTCCGGGCGATCACGGGGTGCGTTTGCCACAGCGCTCTTCCGAGGTTTCGCAAATAAAACCTGTGTTGACAATGGAGACTGGACGATGGCCGAGATAGCACGATTGACACTTGAAGGCGTGGACGCCGATGCCGCCGAACCCACTGTGAAGGTCCTGCTCGACGGGACCCGGAAGTCCCTCGGCTTTGTGCCGAACATGTATGCCAACATGGCCAACTCGTCCGGCCTGCTGGACACCTACATGGTCGGTTACAAGCATTTTCGGGCGGAGAGTCATCTCGCTCCCGCCGAGCAGGAGGTCGTGCTCCTGACCATCAGCCATGAAAATCGCTGCCAGTATTGTATGGCCGCGCACAGCATGGTCGGCGAGAAGATGTCCAACGTACCGGCGGCGGTACTCAGCGCGCTGCGCGCCGGAAACATCCTGCCCGATGCCCGGTTGCAGGCGCTTTCGGTGTTCACGCGACTGATGGTGAAGGGCCGCGGGAATCCGTCGCCCGGGGAGCTTCAGGCCTTTCTTGCTGCCGGCTTCAGCGAACGCCACGTCCTGGAAATCATTCTTGCGATTGCGGTGAAGACCATCAGCAACTACGCCAACCATCTCTTCCATACCGAATTGGATGCGGTTTTCTCCGGCTACCGCTGGGATGCCTGACGGCGGTTCGAGAACATGGCGCGGGCGGCCTTTTGCCGCCCCGCTGCCCGCCAACACGGCTTATTTCCTCTGGGCTCTCAATACGGATATCCGATCATGACGTCGAAATGGAGAAGGATCTGGGCCTCCCTTACGGGCCTGCCGCTCTGGGTCAGGCTGTGGCTTGTCGTTCTGGCCCTGACGAATATGTCGTCGCTGGCGCTTCTTGACACGGACAGCGGCCGCTGGACAGCGGTGGCATTCGCGGCTGTGGGCGTGTTCAACATGCCCATGGTCTATATTCAGGGCGGGCTGACGCGGTTGCTGTCGGTTCCGCACGTCATCTGGATTCCTCTGCTCATCCATCTCATCGGCAAGCTGCTGGCCGATCACGCCATCGCGCCGGGAAGCAGCGAGTACATTCTTGCTGTGTCGGTCGTCGTGGTGAACGGGATCTCCCTCCTGTTCGATGCGCTCGAGAGTTGGCGCTGGCTGGCGGGACGCCGGGAGATCCTGGGGTTACACAAGGCCGGACGCGACACTGTCCGATAGGCTACAACAGGAGCCGTCTTCCACCGGCAGACGCCGCGTCGGCCTCGTCATGGGTGACCATCAGAACCGGAAGCCTCTGCTCTTTTCCATGTGCAAAGACGAACGCACGAACGTCATCCCTGAGGCCATTGTCCAACTTCGAAAAAGGTTCATCGAGAAGCAGGGCATCGGGCCGGGCCAGCAAGGTGCGCATCAACGCCACACGCGCACGCTGTCCTCCGGACAGCGTCGCCGGATCCCGGTCTGCGAAACCATCAAGGCCGGCGCTTTCGAGGGCGCACTCGACGCATCTCCTGCGTTCCTTACGTCCCCCTACGTCCGCAGAAAGGCCAAAGGCAAGGTTGTCGCCAACCGAGAGATGCGGAAACAAGAGATCGTCCTGAAACAGAATGCCGATCTTGCGCTTCTCTGCCGGCGTGTCGGTGATATCTCTTCCCCCGATGCGCACCGTGCCGCTCGCGCTGAAACCTCGGTCCAGATGTCCGCCGATGAAGGAGAGCAGCGTTGATTTGCCGATGCCGCTCTTGCCCATGATGGTGACGATCTCACCGGGAGCGACGGTCAGGCTGAGGTCCGAGATCAACGATGACGTCGCGCCGGGTGCGGCTATCGAAATCTCTTCGAGTACGAGCTGGTTCATACTGTCACTCCGTTGAGTTCGCGGCGGTCGGCGTAGACCATTCCGGGAAGAGCGAAGGCGACGCCGTAGACGAGCAAGGGGACCAGGGCCTGAAGGGCTGCATAGACACCTATGATCCTGCGATCCCCGCCGGACGAGAGCGTTACCGCCTCGGTTGTGAGCGTGGCAATGCGCCCGGCTCCCAGAAAAAGCGTCGGCAGATATTGGGCGGCGCTCACGGCAAAGCCGATGGCTGTGGCGGCCAGCAGTGGACGCAGGAGAAGTGGGAGCTTCAGGCGGAACAAGGTTCTGAGCGGCGACGCGCCGAGCGCTGCCGCTGTTCGTACATAGCGGCGGTCCAGTGCTCGCCATGGATCGCTGAGCGCCAGCATCACGTAGGGAAAGACAAAAAGCGTGTGGCCCCAGAGAACCGTGGTCGGGGAGCCATCTATCCCTGCGCGCAGGAAAGTGACTTGGAGCCCGTAGAGGAAGCCGATCTGCGGCAGAAGAAGAGGCAGATAGAGTATGACCGGCGCACCAGGCAGAAGCCTGCGTCCACTCCGGTCCTCGCCTTCGAGCCAGAGGATTGCCAGGAGGAGCGAAAGCAGGGTCGAACCGAACCCGAGGCCTGCGGTGTTGGCGAGTGCGTGGAGCCAGCCGCTGGCTGATCGCACCCAGATGGACGTCGTGAAGGATGAGGGCAAGGCGTCCGGAAAGGACCACCGCCAGGTGAAAGACCACACGATCAGCGAGAGGATGGCCGCAAAGCCGGCCGCCAGAAGCGCCAGGACGCAGACGGTTGCGAACCGGATCAGCGGCTCGCTTTCGAGGCCACGACCGCCGCGCCGGATCACCGCCCGACCCGCGGCGGCGACCAGCTTTTCGCCGAGCCACCAGCCCGATATTCCCGCCACGACGACGGCGATCTGAAGGATCGAGGCCGCGGCCGCCGGCAACAGCAAATCGACATCCGCCGACATGAACCACCGCATGGCCGCGACGGAGAGAACCGGCGGATTTGACGGCCCCAAGATGATCGCCATGTCGACGACGGAGAGGGCAAAGGCAAGCACGGCGTAAACCGGCAGCCGGATCTGGCGGTAGACTTGGGGGAAGATGATCTTGATCCAGATGACGCCGTGGCCGTAGCCGAGCGCGCGTCCCGCGGCCAGTTGCTGTCGGGCGGAGATCTGGTTGAGTGCGGCAATGATCACGAGGAGCAGGAACGGCACCTCCTTGACCACGAGGCCGAAGACCAGCGACAGGCCCGCCGCATCGTGAACCGTCGTAATGGCGGGAGGTGCTCCCCACGTCGTCGCCCAGGGACTGAAGAGCCGTGCCAGCCAGCCCGACGGCGCGATCAGGAATGCGGCCCCGATCGCCATCGCCGCATGGGGAACCGCCAGCAGGGGGGAGAGCATGCGCTCGGCTCGCCGCGCGCCGACGCGTCCATGGACGGAGGCGCAAAAGGCCACGGCAAGTCCGAGCGACAGCAGTGTCGACAGAAGTCCGGTGAACACCGTCAGGCGAAGGCTGGTCCACACGCCTGGCAAGGCGGCAAGTGCAGTCCAGGCATTCAGGCTAAACGTGTCGGCGCCGATGGCCGGAAGGATCCCGAATGCCGGGAGCAGCGTCTCCCAGAAACCAAGGGCAATGGGAGCGACGAAGCCGCCACAAAGAATGGCGACTCCACAGAACTGCAACCAGATGCCGGTGCGACCGCTCATTTCGTGTAGCGCTTTGTCCATTCCTCCGAAAGCCGGGTCATCCAGGAGGCATGGGGCTCGAGCAAGGTTTCTCCGAGTTCTGCGTTGCCGGGCAGGGCAGGGGATTTCGGCAGAGAGGCAAAGAGCGCCTTCTGTTGTTCGTCGAGCCTGTTCTGATCCAGAACAGAGAAGCTGCCGAGGACGGAAATATCCTGCGCATGGGCCTGGGTTTCGGGCTCGAGCAGGAAGTTCGCGACGACCTCGGCTCCTTCCTTGTGTGCGGCATTGAAGGGGATTGCGACGAAACCGATATTGCCGATGGTGCCGCCCTCGAGCGAATAGGTCCGGATCGTGTCGGGCAGTTGACCCTCGGCGATTGCCGCAGCGGCGCTGGCCGGATCGAAGGACATCGACATGTCGATCTCTCCATCGTTCAGCAATTGTTGTTGGGCGGAACCATTGGCGGGAAAGGTCTTTCCGCCCTGCCAGAGGTTCGGACGCAACGCGTCATACCACGCCCAGAGCGGCGCGGATACCGTGTCGAAGCTGGCATCGGTCACGGGGTTCTGCAAAACGCTGCGGTCAGGTGTGAGTTCGATCAGGGCCTGTTTGAGAAATGTGGCACCCATGAAGTTGCTGACATCCGGGTGGGTAAAACGTCCCGGATTCGCCTTTGCCCATTCGAGCAGCGCCTTCATCGACTTCGGGGGCGCCTGGACCCGCGCGGAATCATAATTGAAGACGAACTTGGCGAGCCGCCAAGGGGATTCGTAACCCTCCACCGGCACCGTGAAATCCACCGATGCCGCGGAGCTTGTGCTTAGGTCGAGGAACCGCGCATTGGGCAGCCCCGCCACGAAGGGGCCGTGCAGAAGCTCTTTCTCTTTCATCGACAGAAAGTTGGGACCGTTTATCCAGATCAGGTCGACGGAACCGCCTTGCGCCTTGCCTGCAGCCTTCTCCGCAATAACGCGGGTTACGGCTTCCGCCGTATCAGTCAGCTTGACCTGTTGAACGGTCACGCCATAGCGCGCCTTGACCTGTTCGCCCGCCCAGGAGATGAAGGCGTTGGTTCGTTCGTCGCCAGCCCACGCGTTCCAATAGACGGTTTGTCCGCGCGCCTTGGCGAGTGTATCGTCCCAGCCGCTGTCGGCGAGGGCGCTTCCTGCCGAGATCAACAGCGCTGCGGTCACCAGAAGAACGTTTTTCATGCAGTCTCCCATGGAAAAGATAGGCCTATGCGCGTTGGTCGCCGGAGCGGCTAAGTTCTTACATTCGCATCGATGTCTTTTTGCGCGAAGGCGACCCATCCCTGACGCCAGCGGGTCACCGCGGTCGTCAGGCAGATCGCGGCGTAGGAAAACGCGATGAGCGGAAAATGATCTGGCCAGAGGCACATCGCGACGAACACGGCAATCGTCTCCGCCCCCTCTGCAAGACCGCCCAGATAATAGATCCCCTTTTGCGGGTAGTCCGCGGCCGTCAATCCACGCTTCGCGGCGATGACGGCAAATGCGAGGAAGCTCGACGCCGTTCCCATGAACGAGGTAACCAGGATTGCCGCGGGCAGGGCATTCGCGGCCGGATCGGCGATCGCGAAGCCTATTGGCACCGCGGCATAGAAGAAGAAGTCGAAGGCAATGTCGATGAACGCGCCCCGGTCGGTCGGCCCGGCCGCCCGGGCAACCGCTCCGTCAAGGCCATCGAACAGTCGATTGAGCAGGATGGCGAGAAGTGCCCAAGGGTACAAATCGAGAGCGAGGAGTGGAACTGCCGATAAGCCGATCGCGAAGCCCGTCAGAGTTATGAGATCCGCTCGAACCCCATAGCTCACCAACTGGTTCGCGACGGGCTGCAGGATTCGCTTTTGCAAAGGCAGGATGTGGCGATCAATCATGCCCGCTCTCCACGCATGTACCGGTGGAAGCCTTCCAGAAACGACTGCACCCTGGGTGAGACATGCGCTCGTCGCCATTCGCCTGCGACATGTTTGTTGGCCTCGGCCAGCGTCGGGTAGGTATGGATCGTGGACAGGATCTTGTTGAGGCCGAGCCCGTGCTTCATCGCCAGCACGAACTCGGCGAGAAGATCGCCGGCATGTTCGCCGACGATGGTCACCCCGAGCACAGTGTCCTTGCCGGGAACCGTCAGCACCTTGACGAAGCCGCGCGCCGTTCCATCGGCGATCGCCCGATCGAGGTCATCGATACCGTAACGTGTCACCTCGAAAGGAATGCCCTGTTCGCGGGCTTCCTGCTCGTTCAGACCAACGCGCGCCACTTCCGGATCGATGAAGGTCGTCCATGGAATGACCCGGTAGTCGGCCTTGAATTTCCTGAACGTCCCAAACAGCGCGTTGACCGCGGCAAACCAGGCCTGGTGTCCTGCGGTATGCGTGAACTGATAGGGTCCTGCGACATCGCCGGCGGCCAGGATGTTGGGGTAGATCGTTTCGAGATAGGCATTTGTCTCGACGGTGCGCCCGACCGGTATTCCCAGTTCCTCCAGGCCGAAGCCTTTCAGGCGCGGCGATCTGCCGACCGCGCAGATCAGTTCATCGAATGCGATCCGCTGCCGCACGCCATCCTTCTCGACGATGATTGCCTTTTCGCCGCCATGGACTTCGCAGGAAAGCGCCTTGTGCCCCGTGAGAACATGAACGCCGTCGGCCTGCAGCGCCTCGCGTGCATAGTCCGATACGTCGCTGTCCTCGCGGACGAGCAATCTCGGCGCCATTTCGATTTGTGTCACGCTGGACCCGAGCCGGGCGAAGCTCTGGGCGAGCTCGCAGCCGATCGGGCCTCCGCCCAGGACCACCAGGCGTTTGGGCGGGGCGTCCAGACCGGAAAATCGTTTCCACAAGGTATCGGAGGTCAGGTAGCTGACGTCGTCGATTCCCGGGAGCGGCGGGACGAACGGACTGGCGCCGGTTGCGATGATGATGGCGCGTGTCGTGAGCGCCCGGATATTTCCGTCCGGTAGCGTGATTTCGACGGTCCACGGATCCTTGATACGCGCGTGACCTTGCAGCACCTCGACGCCGAGCCCTTCATACCGCTCGACGCTGTCGTGGGGTGCGACTTCCGCGATGACATCGTGAATTCGCTGCATGACGCGCCGGAAGGAAAAGGCCGGTTCGGCGGCGAGCAGACCATATCGATCGGCGTTGCGCATCTGATGGGCGAGCTTGGCGCTCCTGATCAGGGCTTTGCTCGGCACGCAGCCGTAGTTCAGGCAGTCGCCGCCCATCTTGTGGGCTTCGACGAGCGTGACCTTGGCCTTGACGGCCGCGGCGATATAGGCGCTGACGAGGCCCGCGGCGCCGGCGCCGATGACGACCAGATTGCGATCGAAGCTCACCGGTCTACGCCACCGGCGATAGACCTTGCGCTGCTTCCAGAAGGCGAGCGTCCGCCTGGCGATCCAGGGAAAGATGCCGATCAGGGCGAACGAGGCGAGGATGCGCGGCGACAGGACATCACCAGCATCGTCGAGTTGCGCCAGTTGCGTCCCCGCGTTCACATACACGGCGGTCGCCGGCAGCATGCCCAGTTGGCTGACCCAGTAGAAGGTCCGGGCACGAACCGGGGTGAGGCCCATGACCAGGTTCATGACGAAGAAGGGGAACACCGGAATGAGGCGCAGCGTGAACAGGTAGAATGCGCCGTCCTTTTCGAGGCCATCGTTGAACCGTGCAAGACGGGAACCGTATCGTCGCTGCACGGCGTCGTGGAGAAGGAGCCTCGACACAAGAAAGGCGAGGAGTGCGCCGAGACTCGAGGCAAAAGAGACGATCAGCAGACCGCCCCAGAAGCCGAAAAGCGCACCGCCGGCCAAGGTCATCAACGCGCCGGCGGGGATCGAAAACGCCGCAATGGCGACATAAGTACCGAAGTACAGAAGGGCCGAGGTCGGCGGCCTGTCTTCGACGGCCGCGGTGAGGAAGGCCAGATTCGCCTTCAGCTCGGGCAAGGAGGGAATTCGCTCGCTGCCGTATATGTAGAAGATGACCGTGACCATTCCGATGAGAGCGAGAGCAATTGCGCGTTTCAAGTTCCACCCCGGAGAAAGAGCTTTCATGCCCTTTCGTCGTGAAACTTTGCCAAATCTTACAGCCGGCCGAACTCAGTCTGGCTTTTTCGGGCTTTCGTCCTGCCGCGCTCCGGAGCAATAAAGGCGGGACATTTGCCGCAGGTCGCGAACCTGAGACGTGAAATTGCGACAGCCGGAGCACATCGCAATGTGTGCCTTCAGCTTGAGACGCTCCATCATCGTCAGTTTTCGGTCCATCGCCTGCGAGGCGAGCCCGGTTGCCTTCCGACAGTTCAGCATTCAGCGGCTTCCTTTGCGAACCAGTGGTTTTCGAGGCAGCCGCGCAGGCGGAGCCTCGCCCTGTGAAGCAGGACGTTGAGGTTCGAGATCGTGATGTCGGCTTCGGCGCATATTTCCGTCGTCGCCATGTCGAGGAATTCGCGCATCATGAAGACCCGCCCCTGTTGCGCGGGCAGGTGATTGAGGCAGGCGTCGAATACGCGCCAGAATTCCTTGCCGAGCAGGTCGTCTTCCGGGTTTCCCCAATCCGTCGGCCGGTTCTCCGGTCGCCACACGCCTCGGCGATCAAAGAGTTCCGTTGTCTCTTCGTCGTCGGATTCGGCGTCCAGGATCGGCTGGATTTCGGCGCGTCGTTGACGTTGCCGGATCATGTCGACGATCTTGTTCTTCAGGATCGCGAAAACCCAGGTTCGTAGGGCGGAGCGACCGCCGAAGGACGTGGCATTGCGCAGAGCGCCGGTGAGTGCCTCCTGAACGGCATCTTCCGCGGCGATCGGATCCGAAAGCTGCAGGGTCGCGAACTTCAGCATCTGGGCCCGAAGATCCGTGAGAAACGCAGGGTCGTTGAGAGTAACGGCAGCCAAATTCATTATTCCCCCATGCGCTTCATCTCGATAAGCACTGCGCTGTACGTTGCTACACAATACGGCACGGCGTAGTTCAAGACTATGTGCGGCCAGGATGGGGCATCTCCGGACAATACGGCTCCTCCCTGGTTGATGAGATTGAGGACCGTGCCGACAAAAAGGGAGATCCGGAGCGCACTCGCCACGATGGAACGCTGCAGGGCCACGGCAAAGAATTCCTGCATCCTCGAGACCCTGTCTCGTTCACCTCGGTGAAAACGCTTGATGAAATTGCGGTCGATACGGTCTTTCCAGAGCCGCGCCCATCGCCCGGCAGCCCCCAGGTCTCCCCAGGAGACGATCGCCTTGTCCGGTCCTGAGACAATAAGATAGAGCGACCGTCTTCTGGGCCTGTAGGGTCTAAGCGGGAGGCTCCTGGTCGCGGCGATCAGGTTGTGCGCCAATATCGGTCCCGCCCGCACTGCATGCACACCGGACCTGGTCGTGGCGCCGTCCAGACGGGTCGACACGTCTCCTGCCGCAAAGACATTCGGATGCGACAGGCTTCTGTGGAAGCTGTCGACGGCGACAAAGCCGTCGTCGCTGAGAGCAAGCCGCGACTGGGCCAGAAACGCCGAGGGACGAGCTCCGGTCGCGGCGATCACCAAATCCGCCTTGACGAGTTCTCCGCCCGGTAGGAGGACGCCGTCCTCGACCCCTGCGGCGCGCTCGCGCAGGACCCGGATCCCGGCGGCATCGAGCGCCGACTGCATGCGTCGCCGGACCACGGGATTGTGGCCGGAAAGCAATCCGGAATTGCCCGCGACCAAGGTGACCGAGCATTTCCCATCGGCCGCCGACAGAGCTGACTTCACGGCGATCGACAATTCGGCCCCGGCCGCTCCGCCTCCAACGACGACGATGCTCGGACACGGGCGCGCCGTGAGCGGATTGACGACCTCCTGCCACAGGGCAAAGAACTGCTCGACCGGCTTGACGGTCAGCAGGCGTTCCGACAGGCTCGCCAGCCATTCGACATTGGTTTCACTGCCGGTATCGAGCGACAGCAGATCGTATTCGAGATGCCGGCCATCCTGCAGACACAGAAGGTTGCGGTCGGCATTCATGGCGACGACACGGCCGAGAACCAGGTTTGCACCGGCCCGGGATGCCAGAGGATGGAGGTCCACACGGCAATCGTCTTCGCCGTAGCGACCCATGATCCAGCCGGGAAGCATGCCCGAATAGTATTGCCACCGAGACGGCGTCACCAGCGTAACGTCGAGCGTGGCGTCGCGCCGCTCCGCCAGGGCCTCTAGCACGATCAGATGGGCGTGGCCGCCGCCGACAAGAACCAAACGCATGGCGGTCAGACAAAATGCTTTACAAGGAGCGTCCGCGCCTTGCTGCTTCGTGCGGCGTCGGAGAGATCATCTTTCGACACGTAGAGGAATGTCCTGCCGCCACCAAGGAAGGGCGAACCAGCGCCCTGATCCGTGCCGGCAACGGTTCCCGCGATGCCGAGGCCCTGAAGCAGGCGTTCTATCTCCGGCCTGATCTGCGCATAGGGCCGGAGCGCTGCAAACAGGATCGGCAGGGACGGATTTGCCTGCCTGACAATCTTGAGAACGTCCGCTGCGCCAGCGGTGATCGATGATGAAACGGCGAGCGAAATGACTGCCCCGACACTGGCGCGCGCATGGCTGGCAAGATCACTAACGTTGTCGGGCCGCTGGACCGAATACCCGCCCTGTTCCAGCCAGGGCTTCATTTCGCTGACAATGAAGGGGTGGGGCCTCGCCAGCAATACCTGTCTGCTCATGACCTAATTCTCTCCCAAGATGGTCGTTGCATCTGACAGGTTTGTCGTGAGAGGTCGGCGTTTCTTACACGCCGATCAGGAAAACATGTGGCGGAGCTTCTTGCTTGCCGCGGTGTGAAGGGGGTCGGTGGCGCATTCGGCTGTTCGATGCCCCTCGCATAGGCACGGTTCACAGTCTTGCCGCCTGTCTCACGCTGCGGAGATAGTCCGGGATCGCGACGCAGCGACAGATCGTAAAATGGCTCGGCTCTCCCATGACCTTTGCTGGCTTGCGGCCATTCTGAATACTGGCTCGACAAGCGAGCACCCTGGAGACGAGGGCGACCGGCCGCTATGTCGGTGATCAATAGGTTACGGTGACGACGATGGTATCCGTATAGGTACCAGGTGCCGGCGTGCTCTGGGCGGGCACTCGGCCGTAGACGCTGACGTTTTCCGTAAGACCGGTCCCCGTACCCGTCACGAGATCACCCCCGAACTGCCCCAGGGCTGCGACCGCGCCGCATCCTTGTAGAGGCCATAAGTGACGTATGCGCCGGAAAGTGTCATCCGGCGTGCCGTCGGTCCGGTGCCGGTCAGGCCGTTGTCGAGCGAAATCGTGTAGGCGGTGCCGGTGGTACAGGTTGCCGCGACATTGCCGCTGGCGTCCACTGCCGTGTCGAGGACACCCTGGCTTCCGAAGTCAATGTCCTCAGCGCTGACCAGACAGTTCGGGTTGACCATCGCCTGCGCCGTAAAGCTCGGCCTTGTCGTGTTGCCGGTCACGGTCGAGCAATCGGGCGGACTGCCGATGATGAGATAGGTGGCGTAGTTGAAGCTGACTTCGGCGCCGGAAAACGTGGAGGTGTAGGTGCCGGTCGGAGCCGTCTGCTGGTTCGCCAGCACGCGTCCATAGATGGTCCTGGTCAGCTCGACGGTACCGAGGAGCTGAGTGAAATCGATCGCGACGGGCGAGCCGAGGCTCGGCATCTCCCGCGAACCCCAGGGGGTGGTTCGGGCGGCGTCGCTGTAGAGATTGTAGTCGAGCTGATCGAGTGCGGTGTTCAGCATATGACGCGTGCCGGATGTCGAACCGCCTGATCCGGCATTGATGTTCAGGCAGACCCGGACGTTTGTCAGAATGCCGCTGAAGCAGCTTGCTGTGACCGTACCGCTGGAATCGGCGGCCGCTCCCGACAGGGAATCGACACTCCCGAAGTTCACGTCGGAGACGGAGAACGAGCAGGTCTGCGCCAGGGCCGGGAAGGACGCCGTCGAGAGCAGGCATGCGAGAACCGGAGCACGTAGCGACATCCCGAACCTCATTGGGTTGCCCGACAGACGACGTCGGGAATGGTGACCTGCTCCCCGGCCCTGGGGCGGAAGCCGAATTCGGCGATACAGTGACCGCCCTGCGGCCGTTCGAGCGTGACGCGATTTCGAGCCTTCAGATGCGTCAGGAAGGCCTGCCCGTCATAGCCGACGAAGAATTCCTCGCCGCTGTCCTCGACACGGCCCGTGGAGCCGATCTCGACATAGGAGCCGCCTTCATCGCGTAGCGTGACGAGGGCTGCGGCCGCCTGGGTCTCGACGTTGAAACGGATTACGGTCCCGCTGCGGTCTGCCGGGACCGTCGTGCTTTTCGTCTCGGCGACCACAGCGTCGACCGGCAGATTGGTGGGATCGATCGTCACACGGTTCGGCTCGTAGGAGCGCAGATTCGGCAACAGAAGCTTTCCCCGGCCGTTGCTTCGCCCGGCCGGCCTGTTCTCGTAGAGGACATCGACACCCGGAGCGCCCGTATCGACGACGGCAAACGCGTCGTCGATCCTGTTGGAGAGGAAAACGTCGCCACCTGCGAAGACGACGGCTCCTTCGACCTGCCCTGTTGCCTGCATGTGTTCGCCGTGCTGGCTGGCCCCCGCTTCGAGACGGGCGGTCTCCGTGCGATAGGTGACGGTGGCGGAGCGGTGCGTCCGCGTTCCTTCCGAATTGCGCAGGCGCCAGCCGATACTGCCGCTCTCGGTGCCGGCGGACTTTGCGATGTCGGCTGTGAAGGCGGTCTCGTCCGAACCCGAGGAGACACTCGTCGTGCCGTAGATGTCCTTGCCGAGTTGCACCGACAGGCCGGCGAACAGGCCGAAGGAACCGCGATCCGCAAGATCGGTGAAGCCGCTCGCGAAGAACGAGACGCGATTGTTGATCTGCCGGCTGTAGGAGAAGCCGACCAGCTTCGAGCGGTCTCCGTCGACGGTTTCCACATTGGTGAAGCTCAGATTGAGCGTCGAGGGGTCGAAGCTCAGGGGAAAGGAGAGAGCGATCTGGTCGAGTGCGCGGGGCGGCGAGGATCGAAATCTCTCCTCCGGCGTCGCCGGATCGAAGGTGATCGCGGCGATGTCGTCGTAGTCGCCGAACGTGTGCTGGCTGCGGGCGTAGAGACGCCAGTCTCCGAATTCCATCTCGACGCTTCCGGCGAGCTGGAAGCCTGCCCTGTCCCGATAGCTGCTGGCGGACCCGGCAAGCGAGGCGACGCCGTAGGAGCCCAGCCCGAACGCAGCGCCGCCGCCGCCGTTCAGGAGCCCTCCGCCACCCTCTGCGTGGGCCTCGACCGTCAGCCAGTCGTCGACGCCGTAGCGCAACGTGCCCGACCCCACGAGATCGCTGCTGTAGTCATTGGATTCCGTTCCGTAGAAACGCCGCGCATAGCCGGACTCCAGCGAGTAGTCCGCCAGCCCCGTTGCGAGCAGGTTGGAGGACGCAAAGAACGGCGTGTCGGACGTCGTCTCTCGCCCGAGCGCATCGCGTACCACGACACGTGCCATGCCGGCGCCGGTGACGACCGGCAGATTGATGATTTCGAAGGGCCCTTCCGGAACGGTTTCGCTGAGGCGGCGTGCGTTGTCGATGTAGACGTCGACCGTCGAGGGGACGGCGGCCGATCCCGAGAGTTGCGGCAGCGGCATCGTCACGAGGTCCGGCCGCAGCCCGAAATTGCGCTTTACCTGGACACCGCCCATGCGGATCGGACGCGTCCAGCCGAGTCCGCCGGTGATGAGATCGCCGACCTGATAGGTCATCATCGTGTCGGGGTCCGAATAGGACCAGCTCGTTTCCAGGCGCGTGGAATCGTAGCGATCGTCCGTCGAGGTGCTCAGCAGCTGCGAGCTCGACAACACCCCGTAAGGGCTGAAGACGCGCCCCTCGAACCAGCCGGAAAGGCCCTGGAAATCCCAGATCTTCCCGGCATCCCCTCCGCCGGTATTGCCGTAGATTGTGTAGTTGATGAGTCCTCCGAAGCTGCTGTCCGCCTTCTCCTCCCCCGGGTCGCTTCTCGTGAGCTTGTGGGCGTCGATGACGCGTGCGGATATGCTGTCGAACTGGACATCGAAATAGATGGCCTGCAATGTCGCATCATAGCGGTGGGCGACTCCAGGCAGTTTCGAGATGTCGACGAGGCCGTCAGCACGGAGGGCTTCAGCTGCCGGGATGATCCCGACATTGCGAAGCTGGTCGGGGGCGATCGCGAGTGCTCCATTGCCGTCGCGCGTGAATGCCGCGATCAGCCTGGTCGACCGCCCGTTGATGAAGACCTCCAGCTGCAGGTCGAGGGGTGCCGCAAGCGACGTATCCGCGTCGACACCGGCACCGGCCGGTGGCAGCTGCTGGGCACGCGCCCGGGAGGCGCTGGGGTCGACAGCGAGTGAAACAGACAGCGAGAACAGAATGCTAGCCGCCCCGCATGCGCGCTTGCGCATTCAGGCGTCCTCCTTCGCTGTCGGCGCTGATCGTCACGGTTCCCCCGGAGGGGGCGCCTTTTGCCGGCACGAACCAGGCGACCGAGGACTTTCCGAGCACGTAACCGACGAGCCCCCCGCGGCGGGCGAGCGTTCTTCCCTTGTTACTCAGGACGAGGTTGGAGACCCGCAGGCGCTGAGTTCCATCGTTGCGAACCGTCACGACATAGCCTCCACGCCCCCGCTCGATTGTCCACGATGTGGCTGGAGAGGAGTCGGGCGGCGTGAAGAAGACCGGAATGGAGTGCCGCACGACGAGATTCACCACGCCCGCCTGCCGTCTCGATGGCTCGGGAAGCTCGTCGACGATAAGACGGTAGCTTTCCTCCTTACCGATCGCTCTCTTGGATGTGCGGACGACGCGGATCAGGTTCTCGCCTCCCGGATTGAGGGCGATGATCGGCGGGCTCGCGGCGACGTCGTTCGTCGGCGTATAGACGTCCTCCCCGTTCCTCTGGTCCCAGCGGAAAACCCGGACCTGCACGTGGATTGCACGCGGTGCGTCGTTCCAGATGCGGATGGTCGAGGCGGCCTGCGGGACCTTCATGTCGAGGATGACCGGCGCGACCCGTAACGAGGCCGCGTGCGACGACGGACCGAAGAGAACGAAAGCTGTCAGGCATACGATGAGCGAGATGATCGGCTGCATAATTCCTCCCAACACGATCAAGGGCAATGGGTCCGAGGGCTCGGCACCGTGTCCCGACATCACGCGTTGATATCGCGCGTGGTTTCAGTAGGTCACGGTCACCGTAATCGTGTCCGAGTAGGTACCCGCCGCCGGCGTCGACTGGGCAGGCACCTGGCCGTAAACGGTGTAGACCTGCGACGCACCTGTTCCGGTGCCGGAGACGGTATCCGTTCCGATCGTCTGACCCCAAACGGTGGTGTGGGCGACATCCGAGTAGAGAGAATATGTGACGGTTGCAGATCCAGGCCCGGTCATCCTGCGCGAAGCCACGGTCGCCCCGATACCGAGGCCCTCGTTCAGGCCGACATTGTAGGTCGTCCCGTTCGTGCACTGGACAGTGATTTCACTGGTCCCGGTCGTGGCAGACGACAGAACGCCAGATGCGCCGAAGTTGAGCGTAGTGGTGGAGTTGATCAGGCATTCGGCGGTGATCTGGATTCGCACAGTAAAGATGTCGGTCGCAGTTTGCGCTTGGGCGGGGCCCGCAAGCAGCGGCACGCCGGCGAGAAGCGCAAAGGCAGTCAAGAAGCTGAGACGCATCTGACCTCCGAATCGATTTCGGTAATATGCATTTATCATCATACGCTCATATGCTTGGTCTGACTACGCGAGTTGTCTGAAGGTGCTCCCGCCGGAACCTGCGAGCTTTGCAGGCACCGGCGGGCTTCTTCTGTTTCGGAGACGAGCGACATGGGTGGTCACACCTTCTATTGCACCGGTGGCAGCAGTCGGAGCAGCGGCGGGATCGTCTCGCGGGGCTTCGGAGCCGTCTGGCCCGGAACCGGCTCTACGGACCGGAGGAGCGGTACGCAGCGCTGGCGTCTGGCATCCCACCGCGTGTTGCGCGGGCAGACGCAGGCCTGCTGCTTCGCGCTCCAAGTCCGTCCGCCCGTGCAGGCCGGGGGTTTGGTGGTCGGCGGCACGACGATGTCGCCGGGCCGTCCGCAGGTCAAACTACCGACGCGCCTGATCTGCCAACCCTGCCGGGAGAGAGATGCGGCACGGTCCGGGTCGATCTGCTTCCAGCCGCGCGGGCAGCTTTCGGTCGTCGCTTGCGGGCGGGCACAATAGAGCACCTGGTCGCCACTGCGGCGCACGACCACTTCGAAGCCGTCGGGTATCCGGCTGCGACTCGGATAGGCCTTGTAACCGGTCGGGCAGACGAGTTGCGGCGGGCGGGCACAGTAGAGGACTTGCCCGCCGCTACGGCGTGCGACCACCTCCCAGCCCTTCGGTATCCGGTTCTGGCTCTGGAAGGCCTGATAGCCCGACGGACAGCTGACCGGTTGCGGGCGGGCGCAGAAGAGTACCTGACCGCCACGTTCCCGACGCACTACCTCGGAGTTCGGCGGAATCTGGTCCTTGTCGCGATAGGCGGTGTAGCCGGAGGGACATGTGAGCGGGGGAGGAGCGACACCGCACAGGATCGTGCGTCCGCCGCGGCTGACGGATGTGATCCTCCAGCCCTGGGCGCGCAGGGCGTCGGCGCGGGCGGGGTCCACCGGCGTCTGGCCTGCCTTGCAGACCGGCGGCGGCACGACGGGTTCACGAACGACAACTGTCGCGCAGGCGTTGTCGTTTGCCGCGTTGGCATCGCCCTCGCCCCAGGAGGTGAAGAGCCGCCGGACGAGTGCCGTGTCGATCACGCCGCTTGCAGGCAGTCCGGCGCTTCGCTGGAAATCGGCGATCGCCTTGCGCGTCCTGCTGCCGGCCTGCCCGTCGACGTCCCCTGCGGCAAGCCCGAGCTGGTTCAACGCCTGCTGGACCGCCATGACGAGTGCCGCATCATTCCATTCGAGACGGGCACAATTGCGTGCCGATCCGGAACCGGTGCGGACCGGCTCGAGTGCCAGGGCGAGCGTGCGCGACTCTCCCGGCCGGAGCGTCGTGCGGGGATAACTGCAGAGGAATGTTCCGCGGCTTTCGCGGCACGTCCAGGGGGAGGGTTCGAAGCCGGCGAGCCTTGCGCTTCCGGGCGTAAAGACGTCGCTGACCCTGAGCGGCCCGACATAGGTTGTGCGGCTGGTATTGGTGACGGTGATCAGGAAGTCGCACGGCGAGCCGGCGACACAGGTGTCGCGACCGGCCGACTTGGTGACCGCGAGATCCGCAGCCGCGACATTTGCCGGCGGTGGAGACGTCTGCGTCGCCGGAGGCGGGGTCGTCGGCTCCTGCGGCTGCAGGATGGTGATCACGCTGGTGTGACGGTCATTCTCCGGCTTGCGGTCCTTCACCTGCGTGTCGGGCCACAGCATCTCCTTGCGATGCACGATGCGCCGGTCAGGGAAACCGGCCGGGATGTCGAGGACCATGTGGATTTCGGCTGCGGCACCCGGCTTCAGGACCATCTCCCTGCTATCACATTGATAACGTCCGGTTCCCGTCACCCGGCAGGTGAGACCGGAGGTCCGGCTCTCGATGCTGCTGATCGTGACGCCGGGATCGAGCGTGCCGCGCAAGCCGGCGGCACCCTTGAACAGCTTTCCGCCGCGGTTCTCGATCCTGACGTCGATCGGGCAGGCGGTTCCGAGCTCGCAGGTCGTGGCGCCCCAGGGCGCGAGATCGGCGGCAAGCACCGGCACGGTGGCGCAGGCGGGTCCGTCATTGGCGGCATTGTCGTCGCCGGTATAGGTCGACCCAATGTACCAGTCCGGCGGTGGCGCGTCCCAGTTCATCGCGGCACAGTTCTCGACCACATCGCCGGCAACGGGATCTGGCAGGCGAACATGCAAAGATGTCTCCTGCACCAGGCCGGGCGGCAGCACGGCGCCGCCCGTCACGCAGGTCACGCTGCCCGGAATTGCGGTATTACAGGTGAAGACACCACCGGCGACCCCCTCCAGCGTCGAGCCGGCGGGCATTTCGTCGGTAAAGGTCATCAGCCCGGCAAAGGGCACAGGACCATTGTTGGTGACACGGACAGTGAAATCGCAGGCGCCGCCCTCGTAGCATTCGGCGGGGCCGGTCTTGGCAATTTCCAGATCGAAGCCTTCGCCGATGAATGTAGGCACGCAGGTCGCGTCGCTCTTCTCGGCTGCGCCGTCCGCCGGATTGTCGCCCGGAGGCATGCCGGGTGCCGCCCAGTCGAATGCGATGCAGTTGAACATCGGGTCGGCCGGCGCCGGATCGGGGATCGCGACCGTGAGCGTCAGATTGCGGCTGTCGCCCGGATGGAGCGTGTGCGGGCCACCGTTGAGGGTACAAGTGATCGGAGGTCCCGCGACGCAGGCCCATTCGGGATTGGCCGCGACGAAGGTGACACCGGCTTCGGGCGTGTCTTCCACGACCACCTGGCCGGTATAATCGTCCGGTCCGCTATTGGCGACCGTCATCTGATAGGTGCAGTTGCCGCCAGCGTCGCAATGGGCCGGTCCCTGTTTGGCGACGGCAAGGTCGAAGAAGCCTGCACTGTCGATCACATTGACGGTCACGCAGGCGAGGTCCGGATGCATGTCGGCGGCGCCGTCGTTCGCGGTCATGGCGCCCCAGTTGATCTCGGCACAGTTCTCGATCGTGCCGCCGGCAATCCCATCCGGCAGTTTCATCCGGACGAAGATGTGAACGACACCGGCGACGGGAAGTGTCATGTCGGGTGTCTGGCAGAGGATGTCGTTGCCGCTCGGAGCGCAGGTGACCGTGCCGGGGTCAAAGCCGGCGGCGACGTATGTCGCCCCGGCCGGCAACGGATCGCGGACGGCGATCACGCCGTCGAATGCCGCGGGGCCATGATTGACGACCTGGACGAGGAAGGTGCAGTCGGCATTCTCGACGCAGTTGACCGGCCCTTCCTTGGTGATGCCGAGGTCGAAGCCGTCGGTCACCGGTGTGTCGACGCAGTCTTCGTCATTGCCGTCCCCGGGTCCGTCATCGGTGCCCATCTCGAACCAGTCGATGGCCGCGCAATTCTCGATCGTCGGACCGGGAATGTCGGCCGGCAGCAGCAGGTTGACCTCGATCGCCGCGGTGGCACCGGGCGCGAGCAGCGCAAAGGCATTGGTGACACAGGAGAAGGATCCTCCGCCCGGTACGCAGTTCCAGCCGGGTGATGTGGAGGCGAGGGTCGCCCCCGCGGGCATCATGTCGGTGATCGCCAGCGGGCCGACATAGGCGATCGCCCCGACGTTGCGGATCGTCACCGTATAGGTGCATTCGACCCCTTCCTGGCATTCGGCAGGCCCGGTCTTGCGGATCGCCAGATCGGTCTCGATCGGCCAGGGCGGCGGCGGGAACCAGCCATCCTCGGGTGGCGGCGCAGGCAGCCAGCCTTCCGGCGGCAGGCCTTCCGGCCATGCGGAGGTGATCTCTTCCTCGGTGACTGCGGCAGACGACGCACGCCCCGCGTTCACGGCCTCACCTGCGCCCGGCAGTGGCTGGAAGACTGCGATGTCGCCCACTTTGGTCGCGTCGTTACGCTGCAGGTCCGCGGCAATGAGATTGCCGGCGGCGTCGGTGTTGACGTCTGCATCGACCATGAAGGAGGCATCCGGGCCTTGCGGCGGTGAGGCGGGACCCGGCGATGGATAGGGCTGGAAGGCGGTGACCGGCTCGAAAGCCTCATAGGGCTGGGAGGAGCGGCCCTCGACGCCGGTCACCTGAGAGGAGTCGGTGTGTTCGCCGACGCTGCCGTCCAGACAGAGTCCACGCGGCGAGCAAAGGCCGTCTCCGCTCATCCAGACGAAGCCGTCCGCCTCGGCCTGGTCTGTCTGCCAGTTCGCGCCGTAGCCGGGTCCGAAGGACACGCCGCCGGCGGCATTCGCACGTATATAGGGCGGACCGTCTTCACCGCGGTCGTAATAGCCGACGTCGTAGCGCCCGGCTCCGCGCCAGGTGCCCGCCGCCGTCAACTCGTAGCGCAGGACGCGCGCCTCGTGGGGATAGGCGAAGGCGTTGTCGGCGGCGAGACCCAGATTGCGCATCCCGCCACGTTCGGCGACAAGCATAACGGTCTGGTCGCCAGACGTCGGGAAAGCGATGTCGGCAACCGGATGGCTGCGACCGGCCCGGGCGATGGCCTCGGGAGAGCGGAAGAAATCGGGCAGGAAGAACTCGCGGCGCACGCTTCCACCATCGAAGCTGCCATCTGTAGCGACGCCGACCGACCAGATGGCATTGCGTCGATCTTCGTCGTCGGCTGTCGCGTAGTCTGCATTGCCGAAGCCCTGGCTGCCCCACACTGCATAGTAGAGCCGTGCGGAGCCGCTCTCCGGCTCGATGCGGACGCCTAGACCCCATATCCGGCGACGGAAATCGGCAAGGTTCCAGCAGGACGGCGTGCGGGAGAAATCGCCGCTCGAACAGTCGGTAACATGAGCTGAGGTCGTCGGGTCGAAGGAGACCTCGGGCAACGAACGGAATTCGCCCGTTGTTACGTCGAGGAAGCCCGTCCGCCCGGAAATGCCATGGTCGAACGTGCCGAGATCGGCACCGTCAGTGAGCCGCAGCCGGTGGATCATGCCCGTCTCGAGATCGGAAACGTAAAACTGACGATTTTGCGGATCGAAGGCGATGTTGCCGAGGGCTGCTGCGGAGTTCGCGCGCCCGTTGAGGGTGATCTCGGCAAAAACCTGCGGCCGATAGCCGTTGGCGGCATCGAGTTTCCAGACGGTGCCGGGGCCACCGTTGGCGCCCCACATGCCCGCCATCCAGCCGGAGTTGTCGGTATTGCGATGGAGGCCGAAAGCGGCCGTGGCGGTCAGATAGATGTTCGGCGGCGTGGCGTCATCGAGGGCCACGCCGAAGACCTGCCCGACGTCGTCGGCGGTGGCGGCCACGCGCTGGGCTTCGTTGAACCAGTGTGCCCCGATCGGGGCGCCGCCCGGCTGTCGCAGGTCGAGGATGCTGGCCGCGGGCCCGTTCGTGTCGATGATCCGTCGGCCGGCGTCATCGACGGTTCCGGAGAAGTGTGTGACGATTGCCTCGCCCGGCTGTAGAGCTTCCTGTGCGGCGGCTCCGGAGGCAGCGAGCCCGGCCGAACCGATCGCGAGCGCCGCGATCAGCGAAAGCGTACGTCGCCATCGCGAGACGAGGGATGAGTGGGAGGACACGCATGCGTCGGAGACTGGAGGCCCAAGCCTGTCCGCAAGACATGAGCCATCATTTGCACTGAGTGCTTTCTTCGGTGCCATCTGCCATTCCTCCCTCTGGCACAGCGCATGCGTCAGTCATACGGCTCGCTCGTGCTGTCTGTCCGGGCAGGAGAGCGTCTCCGCTGGCGCTTTTCGCTTTCGCAATCGCTAAAATATACAGCGCGGTTGCTCACAATGTTTTGATGCAAGTCAAACGGGAATGAGGGCTGGACCCGGAAGCTGCGTAGCCAGCCATGGCAAAAAAAAAGACGCGCGCGGCAGATCGGTCTGCGGCGCGCGTCTATGGTTTCGGATACGATCGTCCTGTCTTAAATCGCTTCGGCCGGCTGGGGTCTCGAGGGCGCGCCGCCGTTGGCTGCATCCTCGGTGCCGTGTGGCGCCTGCTGAAGGAAATCGGCATGGATCTCGTGGTGAATGAGAGGCCGATTACCGGTCAACCTGCGGACCAGCACGTAGAAGACGGGCGTCATGAAAATGCCGAAGAAGGTGACCCCGATCATGCCGGAGAAGACGGCGATCCCCATTGCGGCTCGCATCTCGGCACCGGCGCCCGTCGAGACGACGAGGGGCACGACGCCCATGATGAAGGCCATCGACGTCATCAGGATCGGGCGAAGCCGGAGCCGGCTCGCCTCGATCGCCGCCTGAACCGGCGTTCGGCCGTGCAGTTCAAGTTCGCGGGCGAATTCCACGATCAGGATTGCGTTCTTCGCTGACAGCCCGACGAGCACGACAAGACCGATCTGCGTGAAGATGTTGTTGTCTCCACCGGTGAGCCACACGCCCGTGAGGGCCGCAAGGATCCCCATCGGCACGATCATGATGATCGCGATCGGCAGGGTCAGGCTCTCGTACTGCGCCGCGAGAACCAGGAAGACGAGAAGCAGCGCGAGCGGGAACACGACCACGCTCGAATTGCCGGCGAGAATCTCCTGGTAGGTCAGGTCCGTCCATTCGAAATCGATGCCCTGCGGGACGGTCTCCCGGACGATCTTCTCGATTGCGGCCTGTGCCTGGCCCGAGGAGAAGCCCGGTGCCGGTCCGCCGTTGACGTCGGCTGCGAGGAAGCCGTTGTAGCGGGTCGTGCGCTCAGGGCCGGTCGTTTCGTCGACATTGAGCAATGCCGACAGCGGGATCATCTCACCCGATCGGGACCGGACCTTCAGCGCACCGATGTCGGCGGCCTCGGCACGGAAGTTTGCATCCGCCTGTACGCGGACGCTGTAGGTTCGCCCGAAGGCGTTGAAGTCGTTAACATAGAGAGAGCCGAGATAGATCTGCAGCGTCTCGAAGATGTCGGTGACGGCGACGCCAAGTTGCTCTGCTTTGGCGCGATCGACGTCCGCGTAGAGCTGGGGCACGTTGATCTGGAAGCTCGAGAAGATCCCCGCCAGTTCCGGTGTCTGGTACGCCTTGGCGAGGACTGCCTTGGCGGCTTCGTCCAGAGCCTGATATCCGTAACCCGCACGATCTTCGATCTGCAGCTTGAAGCCGCCGGTCTGGCCGAGCCCGTTCACGGGCGGGGGCGGGAACATGGCGATGAAAGCGTCCTGGATTCCGGCATATTTCTGGTTCAGGGCCATGGCGATTGCGCCGCCCGATAATTCGGGAGTCTTGCGTTTCTCGAAATCGTCGAGAACGGCAAAGACGATGCCGGCATTGGAGCCGATGGTGAAACCGTTGATCGAAAGGCCCGGGAAGGCGATCGCGTGTTCGACGCCCGGCTGTTCGAGAGCGATGTCACTCATCTTGCGGATCACCTGCTCCGTCCGGTCGAGGGTGGCGCCGTCGGGAAGCTGTGCGAAGCCGATCAGGTACTGCTTGTCCTGTGCCGGCACGAAGCCGCCGGGCACGGTGGTGAACATGCTGTAGGTCGCACCGACGAGGACGAGATACAAAGCCATGACGAGAGTCTTGCGCGACAGGAGCCCGCCCACCGAGCGGCCGTAACCGTTGGAGGCTGCCCCGAAGGCGCGGTTGAAGCCGCGGAAGATCCAGCCGAGGAGCCCGTCCATGATCCGCGTGAGCCGGTCCTTCGGCGCATTATGACCCTTCAGGAGAAGGGCCGAAAGTGCAGGCGACAAGGTCAGCGAGTTGATGGCGGAGATCACCGTCGAGATGGCGATGGTCAGCGCAAACTGTCGGTAGAACTGGCCCGACAGGCCGGTGATGAAGGCGAGCGGCACGAAGACTGCCACCAGCACCAATGCGATCGCGATGATCGGGCCTGACACTTCGCGCATGGCCCGGTACGTTGCCTCGCGGGGCGACAGCCCGTTTTCGATGTTTCGCTCGACATTCTCGACGACCACGATGGCGTCGTCGA
The DNA here is from genome assembly GCF_014126615.1 of Ciceribacter thiooxidans. NCBI lineage: Bacteria > Pseudomonadati > Pseudomonadota > Alphaproteobacteria > Hyphomicrobiales > Rhizobiaceae > Ciceribacter > Ciceribacter thiooxidans. The sequence continues at coordinate 310,946 of NZ_CP059897.1, read as the reverse complement.
CGACGATACCGATCGCCAGCACCAGGCCGAAGAGCGTCAGAGCGTTGATCGAAAAACCGAAGGCATACATCACGGCGAAGGTGCCGATGATCGAGACAGGGACGGCAATCAGCGGAATGATCGATGCTCGCCAGGTCTGCAGGAAGAGGATCACCACCAGGACGACCAGTCCGACGGCTTCGAGAAGGGTCTCGATGACCTTCTCGATCGAGGCTCGCACGAATTTCGTGGTGTCGTAGACGATCTCATACCGCACGCCCTCGGGCATTGCGAGCTGCAACTGATCCATCGTTGCCCGTACGTTGTCCGCGATCTCGATGGCGTTGGAGCCAGGCGCCTGGAGGACCGCGATAGCGACGGCGGGTTTGCCGTCGAGAAGCGAACGCAAGGTGTAGTCGGCGGCGCCGAGCTCGATGCGGGCGACGTCACGTAGGCGCGTGATCTCACCATTCTCGCCGCTCTTGACGATGATGTTGCCGAATTCTTCTGGCGTCTGCAGGCGGCCGCGGGCGTTGACATTGAGCTGAAGACCGGTGCCCGGCACGCTCGGCGATGCGCCAATGATCCCTGCCGCCGCCTGTACGTTCTGGCCGCGGATCGCGTTGGTGATGTCGCTTGCTGCCAGCGAGTGCTCTGCGGCCTTCTGCGGGTCGACCCAAATGCGCATCGAATAGTCGCCCGCGCCGAAGACCTGGACCTGACCGGCGCCTTCGATCCGCGCCAGGCGGTCCTTCACGTTCAGCGTCGCATAATTGCGCAGATAGGTGATGTCGTAATTGTCGTCGTCGGACACGAGATTGACGACCATGATGAAGTCGGGCGAGCTCTTGGCCGTCGTCAGGCCGAGCGCGCGTACCTCTGCCGGCAGGCGTGGCTCGGCCTGGGCGACGCGGTTCTGGACGAGTTGCTGGGCCTTGTCCGGATCCGTTCCGAGTTTGAACGTGACTGTGACAGTCAGCACACCATCGGACGTCGCCTGGCTTGACATGTAGAGCATGTCTTCGACGCCGTTGATCTGTTCTTCAAGGGGCGTGGCCACAGTTTCGGCGATGACGGTCGGATTCGCGCCGGGATAGCTGGCCCGCACGATGATGGAGGGGGGCACGACTTCCGGATATTCGGAAATCGGAAGAGAGCGCACGCCGATCAGGCCTGCGACGAGGATAAGGATGGACAGGACGGCTGCAAAGACCGGCCGATCGACGAAGAAGCGGGATATATTCATGGCGGGATCTCCGGCATTGCGCCGCGAGCAGGGCGGCGGGGCGTCTCCGGTCGTGCGAACCGGAGACGGAATCGAACCGATGGTTGGGGAGCGGCGGAGTCGCCGCTCTCGTCTTTACTGGCTGGCGACCTTGGACTCGTCTTCGGGGGCGACCGTCATCCCCGGCCGGATTCTCTGCAGGCCGTTGACGACAACCCGTTCGCCGGGGGCGATCCCGGATTCGATGATCCGATCGCCGTCCACGCGGGCGCCAAGCTCCACCGGACGGTAGGCGGCGACGTTGTCGTCTCCCACCACCATGACGAACTTCTTGTCCTGGTCCGTTCCGATCGCCTGTTCGCTGACCAGCAGATGTTCCTCGGGTGTGGGTTCTCCCACCCGAATGCGGACGAACTGCCCGGGAATCAGCCGGCCGTCCGTATTGTCGAAGACGGCCCGAACGCGGATGGTGCCGCTCGACCGCTCGACCTCGTTGTCGATGAGCTGCAGCTTGCCGCGGATCGGGCTGGCGTCATCGGCTGCGGCCGTGATCTCGACGGGAACCTGTTCGAGTGCCGGTGCGCCCTGGTGCATGGGCAGTCGCGCCAAGAGACGGGTCACGAGTTCCTCGTCCGCACTGAAGCTCGCATAGATCGGGTCCACGGAAACGATCGTGGTCAGTTCCGGCGAGCTGGAGCCGGCGGAAACGAGGTTGCCCTGAGTAACCTCGAGGCGGCCGATGCGTCCTGAGATCGGAGCGCGTAGTTCGGTATATCCGAGATCGAGGCGGGCGATCTTCAGTGCGGCCTCGGCGGCTTTGAGCGTCGCTTCCGCCTGGGCAAATTCGCTCTCGCGCTGGGCGAGTTCGCTTTGCGATATCGTCCTGTTCGCCGAGAGCGTCTTGCCACGCTGGAGCTCGACCTTAGCGAGATCGAGGCGGGCGCGTGCGGACGTGACCTGGCTTTCCGCCTGGGCGACGGCTGCCTCGTAGGGTGCCGGATCAATGGTGACGAGCAGATCGCCAGCCTTGACCAGGCCGCCTTCCCGGAAATGCACTGCCTGGATGGTGCCGGCCACGCGCGGACGGATCAGCACGCGGTCGACCGCCTCGAGGCGGCCGGAAAACTGTTGCCAGGTGGTGACGCTCCGCGGCTTCAAGGTGGCTACGGTAACGGGAACAGCAGGCGGGGCGGCCTGTTCCGCGGGCGCGGCGTTGGCGCCCGTCGGCATGTCGAGATGGACGGTTGCTGCGATCGCCGACAAAACAACGGCTGTGCCGGCAGCCCAGAGGGCCCAGCGGGTCTTCTTCACGGTCATGACTTGCTCTCCTTGGCTCCCTTGGGGGAGGAACCGTCAGGTGGACTAAATATGCTTATTTCAATGCGTTACTTCGTCGGAGAAGGCGGCAAACGCATCGCGCACCGCGTCGAGCCAGGCGCCTTCCTCATTTCGGTAGATGCCCGTCCAGCCGGAGCCGGACGGCAGAACTTTCAAATGCACCCGAACACCTGCAGCGGCGAGGCGTTTCGAGTAGGCCGACACCTCATCGTGCAAGGGGTCGTCTTCAGCAGTCATCAGGAGCGCCGGTGCAACTCCTGCAAGTCTCGAGCACAGACATGGCGCCGCATAGGGGTGCATCATGTATCTTGCGGAATGCAGATACCGGCTCCAACCCTCCGACCAGCGCCTACGCATTCCAATCCGGTCGGCATCGCGGATCGAGCCGCTCGCCATCAGCGGATCGATCATCGGGGACAGCAGGATCTGCCCGCGAAGTTCGCCCGACATCTGGTCTCGCGCCTTCAGCGCCAGCCCTGCTGCGACGTTGCCGCCTGCTTCATCGCCGGCGATAAACAAAGTCGACTTTGAACCACCGTATTGACGGCGGCGCTTGCGAATGCCGGTGAGCACCGCGAAAGCCCGATCGAGTGCACCTGGAAAGGTGTTTTCCTGCCAGCCGCCGAGATCCACCTCCATGACGATGGCGCCACCTTCGGCAAGGGCGCGCGCCACAGGGGTTTCCTCAGCAGGCGCGGCCCGACTTTGAAAGGCGCCACCTGCGAGATAGAGGACGATCGGCGGTTCCTTGGCGTGGGCGCCGCGATCGTAAATCCGGACGGACGTTGCCTCCGACGGATCGAACGCGATTTCCTGCCAGTATGCAGACATCACAACTTTTCCTGTTCCGGTGTTGAAACGCTCTTGCTGCGAAGTTGCAATGGAATATTATTATTCGGCATTCGATGCACAAGCATGCTGATTTCGTAAACACTATTCCAAAATCGCGGATAATCGCGACACGCGAGGACAGGCAGATGGATCAGCTTTCCGCAATGCGGGTATTCGTACGCGTCGTGGAGATGGGCAACTTCACCCGTGCCGCGGCATCGCTCAACATGCCGAAGACAACAGTGACCAACCTCGTGCAGTCGCTCGAGGCACGTCTTTCGACCAAGCTCCTGAACCGGACCACGCGCCGCGTCATGGTGACCACAGACGGCGCGCTCTACTATGAGCGGGCACTGCAGATCATCGGCGACGTGGACGAGTTGGACAACAGCCTCTCCACGTCACAGGCGCAGCCGTCGGGCCGGCTGAGAGTCGAGATGGCGGGCATCTTTGCCGATCTGGTCGTGCTGCCGGGCATGTGCGACTTCCATAGCCGTTTTCCCCAGATTCAGCTCGATATCGGCGTCGGGGACCGTCTGGTCGACTATATTGCCGAGAACGTTGATTGCGCCCTTCGCGGGGGCACGCCGGCCGACCAATCGTTGATCGCGCGCAAGGTCGGCGACCTCAAGCTACAGTGCTATGCGGCGCCCCGTTACCTGGAGCGTTTCGGCCCTCCGGAACATCCCGAAGATCTCGCCACGTCCCATTACTGTGTCGGTTATCTGCATGCCCAGTCCGGACGAGTCTGGACGATGGACTTCACCCGTGGCGAGGAGTTCTGCCAGGTGGATCCGCGCTACATCATCTCGGTCAACGACAGCCGCACCTACCTGAACGCTGCGATCTCGGGACTCGGCGTCGTGCAGTCGGCGCCCTTTTTCGTGAGAGATGCGCTTGCAAAGGGTGAACTCGTGCCGATCCTGACCGACTGGCAATGTGAGCGGCTGCCGCTCTACATCGTCTATCCGCGCACGCGTCACTTGAGCAACAAGGTGCGGGTGTTCATCGACTGGCTTGCCGGCCAGCTCCAGATCATAGACAGAATTCCCTTCGACTTCGACGTCACGGACTTCCAGCGCAAGGCATCGTAGGCATTGGCTTGGCGACTTGAGCCTGTTTGCTGCGCCGAGGGCACCAGGACGGGCAGGCGCGGGCTCGGAGCGTTCGGACTGCAAGGAACGTCAAAATCGGCGAAGTCTCACGGGAATAAAAGGGTGCGCGCGAAGGGATAGGCGACGCCATGGAACTCGCCAAATATGCCGACGGGGATCTTTTCGTTCCACGAAAGATTGCCGCGGCGTTGCACACAACCAGAATGGAAATCGCGTACGCTGCCGGTCTGACCGGGCCCGCCGTTCAGCGTGAGGAGTGCATCCGTTCCGACAGGACTCAGCGGCGCCTGGGCGAAATGATCGCAGTCGTCAACAAGGTCGAGCCTTATCTTGGTTCGGCCCTGATGGCCTTCGCCTGGTACAAATCGGAGCCGCTGTCCGGCTTCTCCGGTTTCACGGCCATGCAACTCGTGCGTAACGGGAGGTCGGATGAGGTGCTCGCCTACATCAACGCCGTCGGCGCTGGCGTCCACGCGTGATGTGGCCACGCGGTTCGATTGCGCAGGGCCTCATTGCCCGGAAGCCACGCCATGTGTGCCTTGTTCGACGCGGCGTGCCTTCTCTGCCTTTGCCTCGTTCAGCGCCAGTCCGATGAGGTGGGCGAGACGCTCCTTCTTCTGAAGCTTGGTTAAGTCGAGCAGCGCCGCAAGCTCATTGGCGATGTGATCGATCTGCTCTGTCATGTGATTCCCTCGTGTTCCGGACTATTCGGTTGCGTACGCGCTGTTTCTCAATGCGTACCAGAAATTGTAGGGATTTTCCATTCCCGATAGCGGGTCCGGGCGAAACTGCCTTTGTGGTTGCGCACGATCATGCAAGGTAGCCGACTTGACGGGCGTCATGTTTCTCAGTTAAGGAAATGAACGTTCATTCAATTAGGGAGCGCGGCCGTGGCGCGTCAGGCGGGATCGGCGGGTGAAAAGACGGCAGCCGCAATCCGAGAACAAAGCCTTCGGCTGTTCGCCCAGCACGGCTATGATGCCGTTTCCATGCGCATGATCGCGCACGCCGTCGGTGTACAACCAGGAGCCCTCTACCAGTATTTTCCGACCAAACAGCAGATACTCATGACTCTTATGCGCGAGCATATGGAGGAGCTTCTGGCGTCGTTTAAGGCACAAGGAATCGAGAGCGAGCCGCCTGCTGCGGCGCTTGAACATTTCGCACGCTTCCACATCCGCTATCACCTGACGCGTGCCGACGAGGTCTTCATTTCATACATGGAACTCCGCGCGCTGGAGCCGGCCGGTTTTCAGGAAGTCGAGAGTCTGCGTAAGACCTACGAAACCGAGCTGAAGGCGATTCTCGTTCGCGGAAGCGAGCAGGGCATATTTCGGATCGAGGACTCCCACGTCAGCGCGATGGCGATCATCGCGATGCTCACGGGGGTCAATACCTGGTACCGCAGCGGCGGAAGACTCTCTGAAAAGAAGATCGAAGAGATCTACGCTGAAATGGTGCTACGCAGCGTCGGCTGCGTGGACTGACATTATTGGTTTCTCCTGGGAGGCGGGAATGTTCAACAGCACGATGAGATTCGGTTTTGACGAGGAAACCGAAGCACTGCGCGAAACGGTTTTTCGCTTCGCCCAGGAACGCGTGAAGCCGATGGCCGCGGAGATTGACCGCAGTAATGCCTTTCCAAACGAGCTCTGGCGAGAAATGGGCGATCTCGGGCTACTGGGTGTCACCGTGCCGGAGGAATATGGCGGGGTAGGGCTGACCTATCTTGCCCATACGATCGTGGTGGAGGAGTTGGCGCGAGCGTCGGCGTCCGTCTCGCTCTCCTACGGTGCCCATTCCAATCTCTGCGTCAACCAGATCAAGCTCAACGGAACAGATGAGCAGAAGCGGAAATATCTGCCGAAGCTTGTTTCGGGCGAACATGTCGGCGCGCTTGCCATGTCGGAGGCAGGAGCCGGTTCCGACGTCGTGTCGATGAAATTGCGCGCAGAGAGACGCAATGACCACTACCGCCTGAACGGGACGAAGTACTGGATCACCAATGGTCCGGATGCCGACACGCTGGTCGTCTACGCCAAGACGGACCCAGAGGCCGGCCCCAAGGGAATCACGGCCTTTATCGTCGAGAAGACCATGCGAGGTTTTTCGACCTCCAGGCATTTCGACAAGCTCGGCATGCGCGGATCGAACACAGCCGAACTGATCTTCGAGGACGTCGAGGTGCCGTTTGAGAATGTGCTGGGCTCGGAGGGTCGAGGCGTCAACGTGCTGATGTCCGGCCTCGATTACGAGCGCGTCGTCCTATCGGGGATCGGTTGTGGCATCATGGCTGCCTGTCTCGACGAGATCATGCCGTACATGGCCAGCCGCAAGCAGTTCGGCCAGTCCATCGGTGATTTTCAGCTGATGCAGGGCAAGATCGCTGACATCTACACGAAAATGAATTCCGCCCGCGCCTATGTCTATGCCGTTGCTGCCGCCTGCGACCGGGGTGAGGTGACGCGGCAGGATGCGGCGGCCTGCGTCCTCTACGCATCCGAGAAGGCAATGGAGGTCGCCCATCAGGCTGTCCAGGCCATGGGCGGGGCCGGCTTCCTCAATGACAGTGCCGTCAGCCGCATCTTCCGCGACGCCAAGCTCATGGAAATCGGCGCCGGGACCTCGGAAATCCGCCGGATGCTGATCGGCCGTGAAATGATGAATGTGATGCGCTGAGGCGTCTGCCCTGCATGAGATGCGTGAAGTCTTTCAGAGGCCCTCGATGAGATACCTGCTCGCATTGCCCTTCTTTCTCGCAGCGCCGGTAGCTGCATCCGACCATTCAGAGCTGGCAGCCGAGGAGATTGCCTCCTGTCTCGGTGCGGCGGCAGCCGGGGCAGCCCGCGACTGTATCGGTAAAATTGCAAACCCCTGTCAGAAGGGGATGAACGTCGGAGACAAGGGTTCGCCCGCCGATTGCCTGAAGAAGGAAGCCGAAGCCTGGATGACGGTTGCCGAGAGCCGGTTCGAAGCTCTGCGTAAGAAGTTGAAGCCTGCGCTCGTTGATGCGGTCGAGGCGTCACAGCGGGCGTTCACGGCCTACCGGACCGCGCAGTGCGACGCGACCGGAGAATTCTTCTCCCTGTATTCGGGAACCGCCTCTGCCGAATGGGAGGCGACCTGTCTCCGGGACACCGCGGCGGAGCGGGCGATATCTCTCGACGACTGGGCCATGCGCATGGAGGATTTTGAGTAATGACGATTCTGAAATCGGCAATCGCTCCTGCATCTCCCGAGTTCGTCAGCAACAGGGCAGCGATGATCGCACAGCGGGAAGCAATTGCGCAGGAGGCTCGACGTATCCTCCAGGGAGGTTCCGCAGCGTCGCGTGATCGCCATGTCAAGCGTGGAAAGCTGTTGCCGCGCGACCGCGTGGCCGGGCTCCTCGACGTCGGTTCGCCCTTTCTGGAGGTCGGGCTTTTTGCGGCAAGTGGTGTCTATGACGACGACATCCCGGCCGCGGGTCTGATCGCCGGCATCGGCCGTGTCGAAGGTCGCGATTGCATGATCGTCTGCAACGATGCCACCGTCAAAGGCGGCACCTACTATCCGCTGACGGTGAAGAAGCACCTGCGTGCGCAGGAAATCGCCGAGGAAAACCGTCTTCCCTGTCTCTATCTCGTCGACTCGGGGGGTGCAAACCTGCCGAACCAGGATGAGGTCTTTCCCGATCGCGATCATTTCGGCCGGATCTTCTACAATCAGGCGCGGATGAGCGCAAAGGGCATCGCGCAGATCGCCGTCGTCATGGGCTCGTGCACGGCCGGCGGGGCCTATGTCCCGGCCATGTGCGACCAGACCGTCATCGTCAGGAACCAGGGGACGATCTTTCTGGCCGGTCCACCGCTGGTGAAGGAGGCGACCGGCGAGGTGATCGATGCCGAGACGCTCGGCGGTGGCGATACCCATACGCGTCTTTCCGGCGTCGCCGACTATCTCGCCGACAACGATGACCACGCACTGGCGCTCGCCCGTCAGATCGTCCGGAACCTCGGGCCGGCCCCGCAGCCAACCATCACGCTGGCCCCGCCGCGCCCGTCCCTCTATCCGGCCTCCGAGATCATGGGTGTCGTGCCGGCCGATCCGAAGGTGCCCTATGATGTCCGCGAGGTGATTGCTCGCATCATCGACGGCTCGGATTTCGACGAGTTCAAGCCGCGCTACGGCACGACGCTGGTCACCGGCTTTGCCCATGTCGACGGCGTGCCCGTCGGGATTATCGCCAACAACGGGGTTCTGTTTTCCGAAAGCGCGCTCAAGGGCGCTCATTTCATCGAGCTCTGCTGCCAGCGCAAGATCCCGCTTCTTTTCCTCCAGAACATTACCGGCTTCATGGTCGGCTCGAAATATGAGGCGGGCGGCATCGCCAAGGACGGCGCCAAGCTGGTGACGGCGGTCTCGACCGCCGCCGTGCCGAAGGTGACGGTGATTATCGGTGGTTCCTATGGCGCCGGAAATTACGGAATGTGCGGGCGCGCCTTCGGCCCGCGCTTCGTCTGGATGTGGCCGAACGCCCGGATCGCCGTCATGGGAGGACCACAGGCGGCGGGCGTATTGGCCAATGTCAGGCGTGCCGGCATCGAAGCGCGCGGTGGCACGTGGTCGGTCGAAGAGGAAGCCGAGTTCAAGCGGCCGACGCTGGACCTGTTCGAACGGCAGTCCGCTCCGCTCTATGCCTCGGCCCGGCTCTGGGACGACGGCATCATCGACCCGGAAAAGACGCGCGAGGTGGTGGCCCTTTCTCTCCGTGCCGTGCTCAACGCGCCGATCGAAGAGACGAAATTCGGCCTGTTCAGGATGTGAGGCGTGACGATGTTTTCCAAGATCCTCATTGCCAACCGTGGCGAAATCGCTGTTCGCGTCATCAAGACGGCGAGACGGCTCGGAATTCGGACCGTCGCTGTCTATTCGGAAGCTGACCGCGCCGCATTGCACGTCGCGCTCGCCGACGAGGCGGTCCTCCTCGGGCCCGCGGCGGCCACCGAAAGCTATCTCGACATCGGCAAGGTCGTCGCGGCCGCCCTCGCTAGCGGTGCCGAAGCAATCCACCCCGGCTACGGATTCCTGTCGGAAAACCCGGCTTTCGTCGAGGCGGTGCGGAATGCGGGACTTGTCTTCATCGGTCCCGATGCCGCGTCGATCCGCGCAATGGGGCTGAAGGACGCCGCCAAGCGGCTGATGGAGGAAGCGGGCGTGCCGGTGGTGCCCGGCTATCACGGGGACAATCAGGACGCAGCCTTCCTGAAGGTCGAAGCCGGCAAGATCGGCTATCCCGTGCTGATCAAGGCGTCGGCGGGCGGCGGCGGCAAGGGGATGCGACGCGTCAACACCGACGATGATTTCGACGCCGCGCTTCAAAGCTGCCGGCGTGAGGCAAAGGCTGCTTTCGGCGATGATCGTGTTCTGGTCGAGAAGTACGTCGCCTCGCCGCGCCATATCGAAGTGCAGGTCTTCGGCGACGGCCGTGGCAATGTCGTCAATTTGTTCGAGCGCGATTGCTCGCTGCAGCGTCGGCACCAGAAGGTGATCGAGGAAGCGCCGGCACCGGGCATGACGGACGCCGTACGGGCTGCAATGACCGGGGCTGCGATCGCGGCAGCGAAAGCCGTTGCTTACAAAGGCGCCGGGACGGTGGAGTTCATCGCCGATGGTTCGGGACCGCTCCGGCCGGACGGCTTCTGGTTCATGGAGATGAACACGCGTCTGCAGGTCGAGCATCCGGTGACCGAAATGGTGACCGGTTTCGACCTTGTCGAATGGCAACTGCGGGTGGCGGCGGGCGAACCGCTGCCGGTGCAGCAGAGTGACATCCGGCTTCTCGGCCACGCCCTCGAGGCGCGGCTCTATGCCGAAGATCCGGCGAACGGTTTCCTGCCGCAGGCCGGCCGCATCGATCACCTGGAATTTGGAGGCGGCGAGGGCATCCGCATCGACGCGGGCGTTCGCTCGGGCGACCGGGTGTCGCCCTATTACGATCCGATGATCGCCAAGGTGATTGCCCATGGCCGGTCGCGCGACGAGGCGATCGACCGGCTGAAGAAAGCGCTCGATGGCACACACGTTACCGGACTCACCAGCAACCGAGACTTTCTGCGCGCGCTTTGCAGGGACGAGACCTTCCGGCAGGGACGTATGGACACCGGGCTGATCGATCGCAATCTGGAGCGCCTCACCGCCATACCGCGGCTTTCGGAAGAGGCCATCCTGATCGCAGCGCTTACCGGTTCGGATGTCGACGTTGCCGGGCCTCATTGCGGCTTCCGGCTCTGGGGCGAGGCCAGTCATCGCGTGACGTCGCATGCAGGCGAAGAAGTGATCGAGCGGCGTCTCGTCCTCGGAAGCGGGCAAGTTAGGCTCTCCGGCGGCGCAGAGGACGTGCTGTTCGAAGATTTCGCCTTCAATGGTCGGGACTTTTCGGCCCGTCTGGTGCGAGAGAACGGAAGTGCCGGGATCAACGCCCATGTTGCCGTAGACGCCTCCGGCGGCCGGCAGTACATCTCGGTTCTGCTCGATGGCGAGACTTATGACTTCGAGAGACCGGATCTGCTGGAAGGGGAGGACGCGGTGCACCACCACTCCGGCGAAATCCTGGCGCCGATGACGGGCGTCGTCCGATTGGTCGACGTCGAGGCAGGTGTTGCCGTGAAGGCCGGTGACCGGCTCGTCGTCATGGAGGCGATGAAGATGGAATATACGCTGAGGAGCCCGCGCGACGGCCTCGTCGACGCCGTCTTCTGCACCGAGGGCGGGCAGGCGGAGGGCGGCGCCGTGCTCATCCGGATGACGGAGGGCGCGGTGGATGGCTGAATTCGTCACGGTCTACGAAGTCGGTCCGCGCGACGGCCTGCAGAACGAGAGGGAGATCATTCCGGTCGCCGACAAGATCACGTTGGTCGACTATCTCTCGGAAGCCGGCTTTCGCAAGATCGAGGTCACGAGCTTCGTCTCGCCGAAATGGGTGCCGCAGCTTGCGGACGCTGCCGAGGTGCTGGCCGGCATCGTGCGCCAGCCGGGCGTGGTCTACAGCGCGCTGACGCCGAACCTCAAAGGGCTGGAGGCGGCGCTTGCCGCAAAGGTCGACGAAGTTGCGGTCTTCGCCTCTGCCTCCGAAACCTTCAGCCAGAGGAATATCAACTGTTCCATCGCCGAGAGCTTTGAGCGTTTTGCGCCTGTCATGGAGGCGGCAAAAGTGGCCGGCGTTCCGGTGCGCGGCTACGTCTCCTGCGTCGTCGCCTGCCCCTATGAGGGTTCCGTCGTGCCAGAGGCTGTTCGTCTGGTTGCGGAGCGTCTGGTCGGGCTCGGCTGTCGCGAGATCTCGCTCGGCGACACGATCGGCGCGGGCACGCCGGACACAGTATCCGCCATGCTGGACGAGGTCCTGCGGTCGGTGCCGGTCCAGCAACTGGCGGGGCATTTCCACGACACCGGCGATCGTGCGCTCGCCAATGTCGAAGCCGCCCTTGATCGCGGACTGCGGACCTTCGATTCCGCGGTTGGTGGGCTCGGCGGCTGCCCTTATGCGCCGGGCGCCAAAGGCAATGTCGCAACCGGACCGCTTTTGGACTTGCTCGAACGTCGCGGGTTTGAAACCGGGATCGATCCGGAGAAACTGAAACGCGCCGAGGCTTTCATCAAGGAGCGGATCGGGCGTCTTTCCGGGAGGAACGCATGACGGAATTCGAAACGATCCTGATCGACACCGACGAGCGTGGCATCGCGCGCCTGACGCTGAACCGTCCCGACAAGCACAATGCTTTGAACGCCCGGATGATCGCCGAACTCACGAAAGCCGCAGACATCCTCGGCGCGGATGAGAGTGTCCGCTCCGTCGTGCTCGCCGGCAACGGGGCAAGTTTCTGCGCCGGCGGCGATCTCGGCTGGATGCGGGAGCAGCGGGACAAGGACCGTGCCGGAAAGATGCAGGAAAGCCGGGCGCTTTCGGCCATGTTTTCGGCACTCGATGCCCTGCCGAAACCGCTGATCGGCCGGGTTCACGGGAACGCCTATGGCGGCGGTATTGGGCTGATGGCAGTCTGCGACATCGTCATTTCGGTGGGAACCGCCCGTTTTGCCCTCACCGAGACCCGCCTCGGGCTCATCCCGGCCACCATCGGCCCCTTCGTCGTTCGCCGTACCGGCGAGGGCTACGCCCGGCAGTTTTTTTTCACGGCCAAACCGTTCGATGCCACTTTCGCCCTGAGATGCGGCCTCGTCTCCACCGTGACGGAAGCAGAACAACTGGATGCCTGTGTCGAGGCTGAAATCGCGGAGATCCTGAAAACGCGGCCGGGGGCGGTCGCAGCGGCAAAGGCGCTTTGCCTGGAACTCGGCGGCCATAGCCTCTCGGGACTTTCCGAGCGGACCGCCGAATTGCTCGCGGACCGGTGGGAAAGCGCGGAAGCCGCGGAAGGCATCGAGGCCTTCCTCGCGAGATAGTAGAAACTAGACGCCTGAGGAGGAATGTCCTCATCCTTCCCCGGGCGTCTATGAGTTCCAGGTGAATGCCGGTGACGGCCCGGCCTCTGCGCCGCCTATCAGGCTGCGCCGCTGTCCACGCCGGCCTCGGCGAAAGTGGCCATGCCGAGGTGGCATCGTAGGGCGGCTTTCGCGAGAATCGCGCCCAGCACCGCGCCGGTTCCTTCCCCAAGCCTGAGGTCGAGATCGAGAAGCGGTCTGAGGCCGAGGTGGGCGAGAAGTCGCCGGTGGCCCGGCTCCATGGACGCATGTCCCACCATACAATGCGCAAGAGGGTCGACGCCGCTGCAATACAGGGCAAGGGCGGCGGCGGAGCATATGAATCCGTCGAGCATGACCGGGATCGAGAGCAGACGCGCGGCGAGAATGGCCCCGGCCATGGCGGCGATCTCACGTCCACCGAGTATCCGCAGGGCATCCAGACCGTCATCGATGGATTCCCGATGACGTTCGACAGCCTCGGAAATGATCTCGGCCTTTCGTTTTAGGACGTCATCGGAGACGCCTGAGCCGCGGCCACACCATTCGACGGCAGGGCCGCCGAGGAGCGCAAGGCACAGAGCCGAAGCCGACGTCGTGTTTCCGATGCCCATCTCTCCGGGGCACAGGATGCTGGCATCCGGCCGAACGGCGTGCATTCCCGCGTTGAACGCTTTCAGGAACTCGCTTTCCGTCATGGCGGGCGCGTGCAGGAAGTTTTTGACCGGTCGGGCAAGGTCCAGGGGAATGACCGTCATGCTGGCTCCCAGCTCGGCACTCAACTGGTTGATCGCAGCGCCGCCTCTCTCGAAGTTGAGGACCATCTGCTCGGTGACGACCGGCGGATAGGCGGAGACGCCTGCCTCGGCGATACCGTGATTGCCGGCGAAGACGCAGGTTTGCGGCCGGTCCATGGCCGGCGGGTAGCGACCTTGCCAGCGGGCAAGCCAGGCGACGGTCTGCTCGAGCCGCCCGAGGCTTCCGGGTGGCTTGGTCAGCATGCCCTCGCGGGCGGCGGCGGCCTCTGCGGCTCGCGTGTCACCTTGCGGAAGCTGGCTTAGCGCCTTTCGCAAGGAGGCGAGGGTTTCAAAAGACGGGATTGGTTGTTGCCCCGAGGCGAGGCTCATTTCTGCAGACATACGGGTCCTCCACGTGACGCCGATCATTCCACCCTTTGCCATCGGGCGGATTTCGGTTGCGGATCAACTCGTCTTCTGACTTCCAGCATGGCCGGGTTCAGGCACCTTCCCGTCCGGGACCGGACAGTGGCGGACAAAGCCTCCTGAGACTCGTATCTGGTTACAGCGGCGGGACCGTCTCGGAATTTCACCGAGTTCCGTTAGTTGTCGAGACGGCTGTAACCTGCGCGTTGCCTTCAGGCAACGGATGCCGCGGCCATCGTGGGTGGAACGTGGGCGCTTCAGAAGGAAAAATGCCGCGGATCTTTGATCCGACGCAAAGAGACTGCTCTACGTTCCGGCTTCTCGTGCTTTCCCTGGCCGCCATAAGCGATCGTTTACGGAGGACATAGGGGACGCCCATCGAATGATGTCAGAGAACCGACTATTCGCGACTTGTCATCCTCACGAATCTTGGTAGATCGGAATTCCGGCCAACTCGAAGGGAAACGATATGCCGGATTTCTCCACTATCATACTTTTTGCCCTCGCGTGCGTCGTGCTGACCGCCACGCCCGGACCCGACATGCTTCTCATTGCGTCACGCAGCTTAAGCCAGGGGCGAGCTGCGGGATTCCTGACCTATGCCGGTATAGCACTCGGCACATATTGCCATGCCCTCGCAGCAGCGTTGGGACTTTCACAGCTTTTTGTCGCAGTTCCGACGGCATACGAGGTCGTTCGTTGGGCCGGGTGCGCCTATTTGATGTACCTCGCGTGGAAAACCATTCGTTCCGAGGGCGCACATTTCTCTCCTGAGTCGGCCTTAAAGCGATTTTCAATGAAGCGGATCCTCGGCGAAGGTCTGGCAACAAATCTTCTAAATCCGAAAATGGCCCTCTTTGTCTTGGCGTTGTTCCCTCAGTTTGTGCGCCCAGAGGCAGGATCGCTTACTGTCCAAATGCTGGTCCTCGCTACCGTGCTGAATGGAATAGGCCTCATCGTAAATGGTTCGGTTGTCCTTTTGAGCGGGCATATCCGCAGGCGCGTCACGAGTCTGGTCCGATTCAGGAAGCTGCCGCAGTATCTTCTCGCGACAGTTCTTGCAGGTCTGGCTTGCCGCCTCGCATTGGGAGCCAGAAACTAACTGCACCGCACCCGACGAAGTCTGCCGGGAGGTCGAGGTTCGTACTCGCCCCTCCGGCAAGCAAGCTCACAAGTGCATCTTTGGTTCATCCTGACCTGACACGGGAAGGGGCAGGTGGCGACGCGAGCAGTGAGAAAGCCGAGGACGTTACAGCCGGCGCGACCGCGTGGCTCTTCAAAGGCCACCCCGGAAGAGGTTCGCGCGCAGTGCACTGGGGCTGACGCCGAGCTTCTGTCGAAGCACAGTCGTGAGGTGCGCATGGGAGGAAAAGCCGGACACCAGTGCGACTGCGCTCAAATCCTCGGCCCCGGCGGCAATCAGCGCCCGGGCCCGCGCGATCCGCCGGTCGAGAATATAGGCGTGAGGCGAGCGGCCGGTGGCTTGCCTGAAGGTTCGGGAAAAGAAGCCGGCGGAAAGGCCGAGCTCATCGGCGAGGTCCTGCACCGTCAGCATTCGGTCGAGACGGGCCTCGATAATCTCGTCGACCCGCTGCCGACGCTGCGCGGTCATCCATCGTGCGCCGCCCCTTGACGACTGACGGGACTGCATTTGGCAGGAAAGCCGCTCGATCAGAACGTTCATCAACGCTTCGCAACGCACGGGTTCGGCAACCGGAACGGCGAGAAGCAGGCCTCTCATCGCATGCGCGGCCGCAATCGCGGCTGGATCCATGCGATCGCTGAAGGGCACGTCGACAGCCTCGTCGAGATCAAAGCCTTTCACGGCAAGATACTCTCCGCCCGCAGGCGACCGCGAGTAGACGTCGCAGCCCTCCGGCACATAGGCAAGACCGTTCGGTGTCGCGCGAAACGGCCGGATGCGATCGCCGGCATAGGCATGCACGCCCTTCTGGCTGTCGAAGGCAAAGCCGAGCAGAGCGCGGTCTGCCGTGTAGCGGGCCTCGTAGGGTTGGCGCGGCAGCAACTCCGCCGACCAGCGTCCGACCGTCACTCGCCGCGTCGGCTCGGTCTTCAAGGTCGCGGTGCCTTCCATACCCTCATCCATCCTTAATCAGGTCCAGAGACCTTTTACGTCAGGAATCTGAAAGCGTCACCCGTCCGGGCATGCCAGTCTTGCGGTCACGGACAGAAACGGAGCGACACATGAAGCAGTTTACCCGCAAGGACCTCGAAGAGGCAGCCGCGCTCGTCCATCGCCATATGCCGCCTACGCCGCAATATGCGTGGCCGCAGCTTTCAAGCGAGGTCGGGGCGACTGTCTGGGTGAAACACGAAAATCACACGCCGGCGGGTGCGTTCAAGGTTCGGGGCGGCATCACCTTTCTGGACTGGCTCCGCCGCGCATTCCCGGAGACCCGGGGAATCGTCACCGCTACGCGTGGCAATCACGGCCAGAGCCAGGCGCGTGCAGCGCGGGCCTGCGGCCTCGAAGTGCGGATCGTCGTGCCGCACGGCAATTCCGTTGAGAAGAACGCAGCCATGCGCGCATGGGGCGGTGAGGTCATCGAATTCGGCCGCGATTTCGACGAGGCACGAACCGAAGCACGGCGGCTTGCTGCCGAAACGGGGCATCTTCTTGTGCCGCCCTTCCACGAGGAGATCGTCCGCGGCGTCGCGAGCTACGCCCTGGAGTTCTTCACGGCCGTGCCCGATCTCGATGCGGTCTATGTCCCGATCGGTTGCGGTTCCGGTATCTGCGGCGTCATCGCCGCGCGCGATGTACTCGGCCTGAATACCGAGGTGATCGGCGTCGTATCCGCCCATGCGCCGGCCGCGAAGCTTTCCTTCGAAGCGGGACGACTGATCGAGACGGAGACGGCGTTGACCTTCGCCGACGGCATGGCGGTTCGCGTGCCCGTGGAGGAAGCGTTTGCGGTTTACGCGAACGGAGCGTCCCGCATCGTCGCCGTCACGGACGATGAGGTGGCCGAAGCCATGCGCCTCATCTATCTCACCACCCATAACCTCGCCGAGGGGGCCGGTGCCGCGCCGCTCGCCGCCGTCCTCCAGGAGCGCAAGACCGTGCGAGGGAAGAGGATCGGGATCATCCTCAGTGGCGCCAATGTGGATGCCGACCTCTTCCGGGCGGTGCTGGCGGGAGAGACGCCGCGGGTCGCGTGATCTCCGTTCACGGCAACGGGACGGCGAGCCCGCGTTTCAACGTCTTCAGCACGACATGGGTGGTGAACTTGCGAACATTTGGGTTCTCGTTCACCAGCCGCTCGGCGAGCGTATCGAAATCGTCGATCGATCCGCAGACGACGACGAGCGTGTAGTCGCCACGGCCGGTGATGCACCAGGCTTCCTGGACCTCGGGGGTCTTCGCGATCCATTGGTGAAGGTTTGCCATGAGTTCCGGCCGATCCCGCTCGAGCTCGAGCTCGACAAGAAGGGTAACGCCTAATCCGACCTTCCTCGGGTCGACGATCGAGACGTCGCCGAGAATGACCTTGTTTTCCCGCAGCCGCTGAAGGCGCCTCTGTGCCGAGGACGGTGAAAGCCCGGTGCGGACCGCAATGTCCTCGATGGTGGCACGGGCATCCTCCTGCAGGATTGCCAGAATTTCCCGATCGACGGCGGTGACATGTTCGGGTGATCCGCTCGAAGTTGCGCGCCTTCTGGGTAGACTATCCATTTGACCGATCATGTTTGAGGAATCTTCCCGTTTCGGACAGCTATGCTGCCCGCATGACTGATTTGCAACATCGCCCCGGCGTCGCCGGCATCCTCTCCGCCTATGACGCCATCGACCCGGTCTTTCTCGACACACCGCTCGTGCGGCATGCCGCAGCCGATGCCGAACTTGGGCTTGCCCTTCACGCGAAGGTGGAGACGCTGAACCCGATCCGCTCCTTCAAGGGGCGCGGAACCGACTGGCTTCTCCGGACGATGCCTTCCTCCGGCGTTCCGATCGTTACGGCCTCTGCCGGAAACTTCGGCCAGGGGCTCGCCTATGCGGCTGCCAAGCGGAGACGCAAGGCGATCATCTTTGCGGCGACGAACGCCAACCCGCTGAAGATCGCCGCCATGCGCGGGCTTGGAGCCGATGTGCGCCTCCATGGCGAGGATTTTGACGCGGCGAAGGGGGAGGCGCGCCAGTTCTCTGCCGAAAAGGGCTATGTCTTCGTCGAGGACGGGGCTGAGGCGGCCATTGCCGAGGGCGCCGGCACCATCGCACTTGAGACCACGCGGCAGACCGACATGCGAGGTATCCCTCTCGACATCGTCCTCGTGCCCCTCGGCAACGGTGCCCTTCTGACAGGTGTCGGCACGTGGATGAAGGCGAAGATGCCGTCTTGCCGCGTGATCGGCGTCGTCGCGGCAGAAGCCCCGGCGATGCTTCTTTCCTGGCAGCGCGGCACGTATGTCGCGACTCCGTCTGCGCCGACGATCGCCGACGGGATCGCCGTGCGCGAGCCAGTCCCTCATGCACTCGAAACGATGAAGACCACGGTGGACGAGGTGTGGACGGTCGGCGAAGAGACGATCCGGTCGGCGATGCGATTCTGCCTGCAGCATTACGGTCTGGTCGTCGAGCCCGCCGGTGCGGCGGGCGTTGCCGCCACACTGGAACACCGGGAGAGGCTGCAGGGAGGATCCGTGGCGACGATCCTCTGCGGCGGCAACGTGGTCCGCTAGCGGTACGTGCCCGCTCACCTGTTGCCGACGAGCATGCGGTAGCGGAACTGGTCGATGACGACGGCGAGGATCAGCAGCGAGCCGAGCAGCACCATCTGCATGTAGGAACCGATCTGCATCAAGTTCATGCCGTTCTGGACGAGCACGATGAAGAAGGCGCCCAGCACCACGCTCTCAACCCGGCCGATGCCGCCCCTCAGCGAGACGCCGGCGATAACGCAGGCCGCGATCGATTCGAGCGCGATCGTGCCGCCGAGATTGGTTTCTCCGCTTTCGACCCGCGCCGTCAGCAGAACGCCGGCGACCGAGGCGAGAAGTGCGCAGAGGATATAGGCGAGAAAGAGTGTCCGCTTGGTGTTGATGCCGGAGAGATTGGCGGCCTTGATGTTGCCGCCGATCGCGTAGATGCGCGCGCCGCTGCGGGTGCGGTTCATCAACATCCACATGGCGGCGATGGCGACCGCCGCGATCAGGACCGGGACGGGCACGCCGAAAACGCGGCCGAAACCGAACAAATCGCCGAATTCGAAGGGCAGGTTGCCGATCGGCACGCCGCCGGTCAGGAAGAGCGCGATGCCGGCACCGACGGATTGCACGCCCAGCGTCATGATGAAGGGAGAAACCCCGAACTGTGCGATGCCGATACCGCTCAGCATGCCGAGTGCCAGAGCCGCGAGGAAGCCCGCCGACACGCCTAGAACGATGACGAGCCAGACCGTGTCAGGAAACTGGGCTGCAAAATACA
Organism: Ciceribacter thiooxidans; assembly: GCF_014126615.1. Classification (NCBI taxonomy): domain Bacteria; kingdom Pseudomonadati; phylum Pseudomonadota; class Alphaproteobacteria; order Hyphomicrobiales; family Rhizobiaceae; genus Ciceribacter; species Ciceribacter thiooxidans. Next base: position 291,392 of record NZ_CP059897.1, on the reverse strand, counting down.
CCATGACCGAAGCCGAGACGACCGAGGTGAGCGCGATCGAGGTGCCAACGGCGAGATCGAAGCCGCCCGTCACCAGAACCAGCATCTGGCCGAGGGAGACGAGGACGAGATAAACCGACTGACGGGCGACGTTGGTGAGGTTGTCGAGCGTCAGGAACTGTTTTGAAGCGAGTGTGAAGAGGATGAGGGCTGCCACGAGGAAGAAGGGCAGGACACCGAGCCTGATGAAGACCGCCTTCACTGCGGCCGTCGAGGAGAGGGTCTGCTTGGTGTCCGAGACCGACACGGTTTCGAGCTTGCTGGTCATGCCGATTTTCTTTCCTGATCGAAGAAGGCGCCGAGGACTGCCTGTTCCTGAATGGCCTCGCCTTCCAGCTCGGCCGAGATGCGACCGTTGCGGAAAACGATCAGCCGGTGGGCGAGGTGCATGGCCTCTGGCAGGTCGGAGGAGATCACCACGACCGCCTTGCCGGCCTCGGCTATGGATTTGATGATGCGGTAGAGGGCGGCGCGGGTGCCCATATCCACACCGACTGTCGGTTCGTCGAAGATGTAGATGTCGTAGTCCCGGCCGAAGCTCTTGCCGAAGAGGATCTTCTGCTGGTTGCCGCCGGAGAGCTTGGATGTGACGCGCTCGAGGAAGGCCTCGCTGAGGTCCACCTTTTGCCCGATGTCGCTCGATTGCTTGCGCAGCGCGGTGGGCGAGACGAGGCCGAGCGGATTGCGCGTGTCGCGCCGGTCGAGAATGGAAAGCGCGATATTGGCGCGCGCACTCGCCCCGAGCAGGAGGCCTTCTTCCTTTCGGTCGGAGGGAAGAAAGAAGACGCCGCTTTGCATCATTTGGGGCGTTGCCGCACCGGTCTTGTCGCGTCCCATCAGCGTGACCGTACCGTCCGCTGTCGGCAGCAGGCCCATGACGGCGCGGAAGGTACGCGATTTTCCGGAACCGACGAGGCCGGCAACGCCGAGGACCTCGCCGCGGCGGACGTCGATATCGACGCCGTCGACGCCCCAGGCCCTCAGGCCGCGGATCGTCAGGACAGTTTCCGGTTGCGGGCTACGCACGATGTGTGGGTAGATCTCGTCGATCTTGCGGCCCGTCATCATTTCGACGAGCGCCTTTTCCGACAGGTTCTCGGCGCTGATCGTACCGATCAGGCGACCGTCGCGCAGGACGGTAATGCGGTCGGCGACCGCCTTGAATTCCTGAATGCGGTGGGAGATGTAGACAACGCCGACGCCGCGCCCCTTGGCGCGCTCGATAAATTCGAAGAGTTTCTGCGTCTCTCGCTCGGTGAGTGAGGCGGTCGGCTCGTCCAGGATGAGGATTCGGGCCTGCTGATGCAGTGCCTTGGCGATCTCGACCATCTGCTGTTCGGCGCGCGACAGTGAAATCACGGGCCGGCGGACGTCGATCGGGAAGCCGAGTCCGGTGAAGAGGATATGCGCCTCGGCATACATGCGCCGGCGCTGAACGAGGCCCATCTTCCGCGGTTCCTGACCGAGAAAGATGTTCTCCGCGACCGTCATCGTTGGTACCAGCGAAAATTCCTGGAACACCGCGCCGATGCCGGCGGCCCGCGCATCATTGACCGAATGGAAGAGCTTCTTCTCGCCGTCGATCCGGACCTCGCCTTCGGTCGGAGTGGTGACTCCGGCGAGGATGGAGATCAGCGTCGATTTGCCGGCGCCGTTCTCGCCGAAGAGGACGTGCACTTCGCCGGCTTGCAGCGTGAAGTCGACACCATCGAGCGCTCGCACGCCGGGATAGGATTTGGCAATGCCGGTCATTTCCACCAGCGGTGGCCGCGAAGTCATTTTCGTATCAGTCCAATCTAGACGCTGGGAGATGGCCCCGGCGTGTGTCCAACGCCGGAGCCCGCTCGGTCAGTTGACCGAGAAGACCGGCTTGTACCCATCCGGGGCAGGATGTTGGTCTGCGGCACGGTCTTTACGTTGGACGGATCGACCACGAAGATCTTCGGTCCGACATGCTTGACAAACTCCTTGCCTTCCAGCGCACGGACGGCCTGGTCGATGGCGATACGACCCTGGACGACCATGGAGTCCGCCGGGGCGGCGAGAATGAAGCCCCGCTTGATGCCTTCGTAGACACCGGGCGTCATGTAGAAGGCAAGAAGGTCGACCTTGCCCTTGAGTCCGCGCTCGCGGATAAGGCCCTGGGCGGCTTCCGCCGTCACCGCCGTGCCGGCGACATAGCGGATGTCGGGCTCGGCCTGCAGCACGTCCTCGACCAGCTTCAGCTGGGCTTCCTTGCCGGTGTCTCCGTATTTCGGCTCGAGAGCCTTGACGGCCGAGCCCTTGATCGCTTCGAGGAAGCCCTTGTTGGCGGCTTCTACCCAGCCTGCGCCGGCCGGGCCCGGGAACCAGCCGACCTTCACTTCCTCGGAGCCTGCGGGATGCTTCTTGGCGAGGTAGGAGCCGGTCTCAAAGCCCATGGTGTAGAAGGAGACGAGCGACTTGGCGGTAACGTCGGGAGAAGAAATGCCGTTGATGACGTCGATCACCGGAATGTTCTTCTTCTTGATCTCGCTGACGAGATTGTTGAGGCCGTCAAAGGAGATGGCGCCGATGACGACGGCCTGGGCGCCGCCGGCGACGCAGTCCTCGATCTGGCTGATTTGCTTGGAGAGCTCGGTATAGCCGCCAGCTTCCACGAGGTTCATCTTGACGCCGAGGTCCTTTGCCTCTTCCGCGACGCCGTAGTCGACGCCGAGCCAGTAGGCGTCCTTCATGTGCGGGAAGGAAACGCAGATGTTCCAGGGCTTCTCTGCTTTTTCGAGCGGCGAATAGGACATGTCGACGGCCTTGCCGTCGGCCGAAAACGCCGGCTCGACGGCTTGCGCCGGATAAGGATACCAGGCTTCTGCGAGCGCGGGCGTCGCCAGCGTCAGGGCGAGTGCGGAGCTCGCCAGTGTGAGTGCAATTCTGTTTTTCATTGTTGTTCCCCTTTTATGGAGTTGGTTGCTGCGGGTCAGAAGAGATTGCGGATCTGGTTGATCAGGGCGGCGCGGTCCTTTCTCGCGGAAAGCGCGGTTTCCATGTCGACTTTCACGAAGCGGGTCGGCGTATGCGGCTGAAGCTGGCCGATCAAATCCATGTCGGCGGAGATGACGGTTCCGAGCATGAAGTAGCCGCCGCCGGAAACGGCATCGCGATGCAGGATGATCGGCTCGGTGCCACCCGGAACCTGGATGGAGCCGTAGGGATAACAGCTGTCGACGATGTTCGACGGATCGGAGCCGGCGCCGAACGGCGGCGTGCGCGGAACGAAATCGAGCTTGCGCCCGCCCCGGAAGCGGTAACCCATGCGATCGGCTTCCGGCGCCACCTTCCATGTGTCTTCGAAGAAGTTCTTCCCCGACTCCTCGGTAATACGGTGCCAGTAGAGACCCGGCAGGACCCGCAGCTCGGCCGGCATGCCGGGACGACGACGGAGCGCTTCCGGGATCGACTTGCCTTCGACGGCCGTGCCTGCGGCACCGACCGGCAGTTCGTCGCCGGCGGCGATCGGCCGTCCCTTGAAGCCGCCGAGTGCCCCGATCGCGTAGGTCGAGCGGGAGCCGAGCGCGAGCGGCACGTCGATGCCGCCGGAGACGGCAATATAGATACGTGCGCCGGTCTTCAGAAAATCGAAGGAGAGCACCTGGCCGGCCTGGACCTTGAAGGCAGTCCAGCCCGGCTTCTCTTCGCCGTCGACCCGGATCGGCATCTCGGCTCCGGTCACGGCGACCATCGCATCTTCGGTGAATTCGAGCTTTGGTCCGACGAAGACCGCCTCAAGGCCGGCAGCCCCTTCCTCATTGCCGACGAGGAGGTTTGCGGCCTTGAGCGCAAGGCGGTCCATGGCGCCGCCGAGCGGGATGCCGAGATGGAAATAGCCGGGCCGACCGAGATCCTGGACGGTGGTGGCGAGACCTGGATGTTGAACCTTAATGGCCATGGAGAACGCCCTCCAGCTTTGCGTTGTAGCCGTCGATGTCCTTTTGGAATTCCCTGAGGTCGAACTTCACCTCGCGAATCGGCGGGGCAAAGCGTCCCTTGTCGACGTCTTCCACCGCCTGGTCGTAGCCGTCGCGGTCGACCGGCTTGAACTTGACGATGTCGCCGGGGCGGAAGAAGACCATGAAGTCCTTGAGGTAGGACGTCGTCTGGGTCGGATCGTAGATCGGCATCGGGGTGATGCCGAACATCTGGTAGCCGCCGGCGCCACGCACCGAGTAGATGCAGCCGAAACAGCCGCCATGGCCGACGGTGAGCTTCGGCGTGTCGGTGCGCGGCCGCAGATACTTCGGCACCTCGATCTGCCTCTGGCGTTCGACCATCTGATACATGAACGGCAGGCCCGAAACGAAGCCGACCATTGAGACGAACCAGGGAGAGCCGGAGTGGGCGGCGACGAAATCGTCGACCGAGCCGTAGTCGTTGATCCGGGCGGCATATTCGAGGTCGGTGCTTTGCGGATCCTGATGGCGTTCGCGGAAACGCATCAGCGTCTCGTGCGTCCACGGATCGTTGTAGAAGACCGGGATCTCGATGATGCGGGTGGTGATCACCGGCTCCGACTTCGCAGCCGCTGCCTCGATCGCCTGGACTTCCTTCAGGATGTCGTTCGGGTGAATGACGTCCGGGTCGAACTTAATCTGGAAGGAGGCGTTTGCCGGGCAGATTTCGGTGACGCCCTTGATCTTCGCCTGCTTGATGCCCGTCGTCATCGACAGCGAATTGAAGAATGCCTCGAGCGACATTTCCTCGGAGCATTCGACGAAGAGGTGTTCGTCACCTCCGAATGTATAGCGCATGGGCATCAGGCAACCTCCTTGGATGCGACAAAGGCCTTGAACTCCGTCTCCAGCCACGGTTCGAGGAAGCGGGTGTGGACGTCACCGGCGGCCACCGACGGATCGGATGCCAGTGCCTTGTGGAGAGGAATGGTCGTTGCGAGCCCGCGGATCTCGAAATTGTCGAGGGCCTCTCCGAGCCGGTCGAGGCAGTGGTCGCGGCTTTCACCCCAGACGATCAGCTTGCCGAGGAGCGAATCGTAGAAGGGCGGGACCTGGTAGCCGTCGTAGAGCATGGTGTCGAAACGGACGCCGTCGCCTTCCGGAACGCCGAGCGCCTCGACCAGGCCGGGACCCGGCAGAAAACCGCGCATGGGGTCCTCGGCGTTGATCCGGCACTCGATTGCGTGACCGCGGATCGCGACATCTTCCTGGCGGATCGAAAGCTCGGCGCCGCCGGCGATGCGGATCATTTCCTGGACCAGGTCGATACCCGTGATCATTTCGGTCACAGGATGCTCGACCTGAATGCGGGTGTTCACCTCGATGAAGTAGAACGCGCGCGTTTCGTCGTCATAGAGGTACTCAACGGTACCCGCCCCGCGATAGCCGACCTCCCGGGCGAGCGCGACGGCGCTCTCGCAGAGTGCCTTGCGGACGGTCTCCGGCAGGCGGAAGGAAGGGGCCTCTTCCCACACCTTCTGGCGGCGTCGCTGGAGGGAGCACTCACGCTCGAAACAGTGGATGGCGTTCTTGCCGTCTCCGAGGATCTGGACCTCGACGTGGCGGGCGCGGGTGATGACTTTCTCGACATAGAGGCCACCATCGCCGAAGGCGGCGAGTGCTTCGGCGGAGGCCTGCGGGAAATGCCGCTCGAAATCCTCCATGCTTTCGGCGATGCGGATACCGCGGCCACCGCCGCCCGCCGCCGCCTTGATCATCACGGGAAAGCCGATTTCCTCGACGATTTCGCGCGCGGCGGCGATGTCATCGATCCGGCTTTTGGAGCCGGGCACGGTCGGGACGCCGGCACGGCTTGCGACCTTGCGCGCCTCGACCTTGTCGCCGAGCAGGCTGATCGCATCATGGCGCGGCCCGATGAAGATCAGGCCAGCCTCTTCAACGGCCTTCGCGAAGGCGGCGTTTTCCGAGAGGAAGCCATAGCCGGGATGAATGGCGTCGACGCCGGTTTCTCGTGCGGCCTTCAGCACAGCCTCGATGTTGAGATAGGACTTCGCCGCGGACGGCGGCCCGATTTCGACCGCCTGGTCGGCGAGCCTCACGGCCAGCATGTCACGGTCTGCAGCGGAATGGACCTGCACGGTCCTGATCCCTAGTGCCTGGGCGGCGCGAATGATCCGGACTGCAATCTCGCCCCGGTTGGCGACGAGGATCGACGAAATGCTCATGCCTCGACCTCGGCGATGACCTGGCCGGCCATGATCGGCTCATTGTCCTCGGCGACGAAGGTGATCGCGCTTCCGCTCGCGTCGGCGCGGACTTCGTGGAAGGTCTTCATCACTTCGATAAGGCCGATGACGTCGCCGGCCGCGACGCTCTCCCCATCCTGCTTGTAGGGCGCGGCGTCGGGAGACGACCGGCGGTAGAAGGTTCCCGGCAGGGGCGATTTGATCTCGAGCTTGCTCATCGTGGTCTCCCGTTATCTGACGATTTCTGAAATGGGGGCGATGCGGATGCCGGCGGCGATCAGGGCTTCGCGCATGTGGCGGACGATCTCGAGGGCGCCAAGCGTATCTGAATGGAAGCAGATACTCTCGAAGGGAACCTCGATGTCCTTGCCGGTGACGGCCGTCACGCGACCCTCGGTGCAGGCGCGCACCACCTTGCGGGCGATTGCCGCCGGATCGGGACGTCCCGCGTCGCGGGTGAAGACGATGGAGCCGCTCTCGTCGTAGTCTCGGTCCGCATAGAATTCCCGGACGACGGGATGACCGGCCTCGATTGCAGCCTTCTCGGTTGCGGACCCTGCCATGCAGAAGACGTAGGCGTTTGGCGCGACGGTGCGCATATAGGTGACGAAGAGCTGCGCCAGCTCCGGGTTGACCGCCATCTCCATGTAGAGCGCGCCGTGCGGCTTCACATGCTGCAGGTTGGTGCCGTGGCGACGGGCGAACTCGCGTAACGCGCCCACCTGGTAGACAATGTCGTTGACGAGCTCGCGGGCGGTGCCGTTGATCTTTCTCCGGCCGAAGCCCTGGAGGTCATGATAGCCGGGATGGGCTCCGACGCCGACGCCATGTTCGACCGCGAGGCGCACGGTGTGATCCATCAGATTCGGATCACCACCATGGAAGCCGGCCGCAATGTTGGCCGAGCTGATTAGTCCCATCAGGGCGGCGTCGTCGGTGTCTCCGACATGCCAACGGCCGAACGCCTCGCCCAGATCACAATTGATGTCCACGACCTCGAGTGCCACTTTTCTTCCCTGTTCTGCCCGCATTTTGTGCAATGCAGCGCAATGCCTTCTTTCGTGTCAGAAAACGGTATTAAGAAAAGGTCCATTTGAAAAATTCTATTTTTGGAAACTCAATATCTGAATAAACGATATCATGTTCGCAGACGCTACAGTTGTGAGGTCAAAGAAGATCAATATGTTACCCTGTGTCATATAGGGTGCGTCCGAAACCGGGTACAATCTAGGCGCTTCTCATTCTGATAAATTGATGTAGATTATCGTGAATTCAGATCCTATGGATATCCGATGTCGCTGAGCCTGCGCCAAATTCGATATTTCGTCGCCACCGCTGAATCCGGTCAGGTTTCGCAGGCCGCAGTGAACCTTGCGATCTCCCAATCGGCGGTGACGACGGCGATCAAGGACCTCGAGGCGACGGTCGGCGCCAGCCTTTTCGAGCGGACGCCCCACGGCATGGACCTGACGGTCGCCGGTCGGCGCTTCCTTTCTCAGGCCTACGAGATTCTGCAGAAGATCGATGAGGCGACACAGCTCAACCTGGTGTCTGCGGAGGTCAAGGGGACGCTCACGATCGCCGCCACCTACACCGTCATCGGCTATTTCCTGCCCTTTCACATCGAGCGCATGCGGCGGCAGTTTCCAGGCATCGAGATCCAGCTTTTCGAACTCAACCGCGAATCCGTCGAAGAGGGGCTCCTGACTAACCGCTACGATCTGGCGGTGATGTTGACGTCCAACATTCTCAATCCGGAGCTCTCGACAGAAAAACTTCTGAGTTCTCAGCGGCGGCTCTGGGTTTCCGCCCGCCATCGCCTGCTCGAGCAGGAAAGCATCGGGTTCAAGGAGGTAGCGGAAGAGAATTACATCATGCTGACCGTTGACGAGGCGTCCCACACTTCGCTGCGCTACTGGAGCCAGACACCCTATCTGCCGAGGATCACGCTTCGAACCTCTTCCGTCGAGGCTGTGCGCTCGCTGGTCGCCAACGGGCAGGGCGTGGCGATCCTTTCGGACATGGTCCATCGGCCCTGGTCGCTCGAAGGGCGCCGCATCGAGACGATCGCGCTCAAGGATCCGATCCCCTCGATGGATGTCGGTCTCGCCTGGCGCCGGAATGCCGAGTTCACGCCGGCGATGGAGGCGGTGCGCTCCTATTTCCGCCGCTCCTTCAATATCCCGGAATAGTGGTGGGATGCCGGCCCGTCCGGCCGGTGCCACTGCAAGAACCCACTTGTCAGGATTGCTGCGATGCACCATCAATAGGGGATGTCGCATCCTGACCTGACCATCCTTGTGATTGACGAGAACGCCGTTCGCGGCGCGATCATCGAGGAAGGTTTGCGTGAGGCCGGGCACACGCGGGTTACCGTCGCGCATGAGATGCACGGCATCGCCCGGGTGGTCGAGACATTGGCGCCCGACGTCATCATCATCGATATCGAAAACCCGAACCGCGATATGATGGAGCACCTTTTCCAGCTGACGCGGACCGTCAGCCGGCCGATCGCCATGTTCGTCGACCGCTCCGACACGGCCTCGATCGAGGCTGCGGTCGATGCGGGCGTCTCGGCTTATGTGGTCGACGGGCTCAGGAAGGAGCGGGTGAAGCCGATCCTGGACATGGCGGTGAGCCGTTTCAACGCCTTCAGCCGGTTACAACGCGAACTTGCCGACGCGCGCACGGCGCTTGAAGAGCGCAAGGTCATTGAACGCGCGAAGGGCATTCTCATGAAGATGCGCGGGCTCTCCGAAGACGAGGCGTTCGCATTGATGCGCCAGACCGCGATGAACGAGAAGAAGAAGCTTGCCGAAATCGCTCAGAGCGTCGTTACCGCAGCGGGGCTCCTGCTGTGATGGTTGGCGCTGTCCGGAGGAACCGGAGTGAATGACATGACGACAGGTCGGAAAGACACGGGTTCGAAAGGCATGGGATTGCAGGCCTCGCCGGCACTCGGGCGCTCGCCGGATCCGAAGGTTCTGCGCGCCGGCTTCATTCCGCTGATGGACGCATCCGTGCTGATCGTCGCGTCGGAGTGCGGGTTTGCAGCGCGCGAAGGCCTCGGTCTCGATCTTGTCCGCGACGTCTCCTGGGCGAATGTCAGGGACCGGCTTGCGTTCCGACAGTTCGATGTGGCCCACATGCTCTCGCCGATGCCGGTCGCATCGATGGTGGGGCTGGGCTCCAATCCGTCCCCGACGGTCGCGCCCTTTTCGCTCGGCCGCGGTGGTAATGCGATCACGCTGTCGCTCCGGCTCTTCGAGCGCATGCAGGTGCTGGCGGGACTCGGCGATGGTGCTTCCGCGCTCGACAATGCCCGCGCGCTGGCGACCGTGCTCGCCGATATGCGCACGAAGGGGGAGCAGCCTCCCACGCTCGGCATGACCTATCCCTTTTCCTCGCACAATTACGAGTTCCGCTATTGGCTCGCCGCCGGCGGCATCGACCCGGACCGTGATGTGAAGCTGGTCGTCGTACCACCGCCGCTCACGTCCGATGCGCTCGCGGCGGGAGCGATCGATGGCTTCTGCGTGGGCGCGCCATGGAACATGGTCGCCTCCGGGCGAGGCGTCGGTCGCATCGTCGCGGCCAAGCAGGACATTTGGCCGTCGGCACCCGAGAAGGTACTCGGCATGCGGCCGGAATGGGCAGAGGCGCATCCCGAGACGGTGTCGCGCCTCATCGTGGCACTCGATGCGTCGGCCCGCTGGTGCGACGACCCGGAAAACCATGACGCGCTCGCCAACCTGCTCGCCGATCCCCGTTACATCGCCGCACCGGTCGACATCATCCGCCACGTGCTTGCGGGCGAATTCAGCCTCGACGCCAAAGGCAATCGTCGCGTCATCAAGGACTATTTCCGATTCCATAGTGGCTATGCGAATTATCCACGACCTGGCGAAGCGCTCTGGATCTACAGCCAGATGATCCGCTGGGGGCAGGTCGCCTTCTCCAAGGAGGGCATGGAGGCTGCCGCTTCGGCCTTCCGACCAGATCTCTATCGCCTCACGCTCGGGACCGAGGCGGCGCCGCCGGCGGATGCGGATTTTCGCATGGAAGGCGCCGATCCAGCGGATCGTTTCATGGATGGTCACGTCTTCGATCCCACCCGCATCGCCGAATACGTTGCGGGCTTTGCCGTGCGCAGCGCGCTGCCCGTGACTGCTGCACGGGACGAGGTGTAGTCGGCATCCTCGGCCGAGAATTGCCTGTCTTCGTGGCGACGGCGTTTCCGCCGTCATGTACATTCGTCTTTAGAAGTGCGGCGACGACGGTATGTACCCCGGCGGGTGGATCGGACACCTGGGGGCTCGCTGTTCTGGGGTAATCACATGGTCCACAGAACGGAGAGCGGTGCCGCCTGTAGTTTCTCTCCGAATGGGGTCACCCGGTCGTGATCATGTAAGACTAACCCTCTGATGAAGCGGTCCCCAACGGTTGCCTGCAACTGCCGCAATCCCCTGAAATCATCAGCCCTGACTGTCGCCGAGGCCTTAATTTCAACGCCAACGATCCGGCCACGGCGGTCCTCAATCACGAGGTCGACTTCGTCTTTGTCCTTCGTCCGGTAGTGAGAGAACGTCAGGCGGCGTTCGGACCAAGACGCCAGCTTCAAAAACTCGGAGAAGACAAAGCTCTCCAACAATGCACCGAACCGCGTTCGGTTGTCGCGCAGAGCATCCACCTCGTCTTCGCGCAAGGCCGCCAACAATCCGGAGTCGAGGAAGTGTAATTTCGGCGTCTTTATCAATCGGCTCAAACGATTATTTGACCATGGCGGCAGTGTCTTGACTAGAAAGAGGCGCTCGAGAATGGCGAGGTATTTTTGCGCGGTCACACTCGATAATCCCAATGCTGCGCCAAAACTGCTGTGGTTCACCAACTGGCCGGCATGTTCGGCAAGTACGTCCAGCAACCGTGGCAGGCGATCGAGTTGGTCTATATTGGCAATATCGCGAACATCTCGGTCGAGGATCAATGCCACGTAGTCTTCTAGCCAGGCAACTCGCCGGGCGGGCGTTGTTCGGCGCAATACCTCAGGATAGCCGCCGCGTACCACGATATTCAAGAGATCACTGCCGAACACGGCATTCCCGTCGGCCACGGGCTCCTCACCTGCAAACAGCCGGTCAAGGAGGCGTCCCGGCGTGGAGCGAATTTCAGCTTGGGCGAACGGCAGAAGCGAGACTACCGCCATGCGGCCCGCCAGGGAATCTGCGATTGCTGGAACGGTGGCTAGATTGGCAGACCCGGTGAGGAGGAAGCGGCCAGGCGTGTCGTTACGATCAACACTTTCTTTGATGGCCAGTATCAACTCGGGCGCGCGTTGGACTTCATCTATGACCGCGCGGTTGATTCCTCGGATGAAGCCGACCGGATCGGTTTTCGCTGCGTCTAATGTGCCAGCGTCGTCAAGCGTGAAGTAGGTGCGATCGGGGCCGGCGAACTGTCGCGCAAGGGTAGTCTTTCCGGCTTGTCGCGGGCCCGCTACCAGAACCACTCTGGTGTCGGCAAGTGCGGTTTCGACGATCGGGCATACCTTGCGATCGATCAGTGGTTTTGGCGGTAACTTGTCCATAGTGCGTCCCACCTTAATCGAAGTTGCGTCCAATCTCAATCGCACATCCGTCTGATTTAAATTTATAATCCGTCTAGAACTCATCGTGGGTGACATTCTGGTTCCAGTCCGCCGCGGATGTCTGAAAAGGAAGTCGGAGTTGCGTGCCCACCGCAATGCACAATAGTCCGGCGTGAACGATACCGCATTGCAAGCAATCGCCCACGAAATAGGCGGTGGCAAATTATGACTAAAAATTGGCCTGAACGATACAATCAGAATTATCCTAATAATTTCAACGATATGAGTTTTTCACTGGAGTGTGGCACGCCACTTGCGTGTCATCTGTCGCACCGGTCAACGGCGACCGGAAAGCAGATGAGCGCCAAACGCGCCTCCACATCAGACACCGACGTCGCAAGGGTTTTCGCAGCCCGGGATTTCTCATCCCGAGAGCGCAAATCTCCGAGCGGCGTTTTTTATTGCTCATTTTCTCCGTAGCCGAGGGAAGGGACCGTTCAATGACCAGGAAAACGACTGACGCCATGAAAGTGGTACGCAACGGAGTGGTGAGTATCTGTTCCGCGTTGGCAATTGGTGCTTTCGCGACGCATGCAGCCGCGGAGACGTTGGACCTCGAAAAGGACGAGTTGAAGCTCGGCTTCATCAAGCTGACCGACATGGCGCCGCTCGCGATCGCATACGAAAAAGGCTTCTTCGAAGATGAAGGCCTCTACGTGACGCTCGAGCCTCAGGCGAATTGGAAGGTACTGCTCGATCGTGTCATCACCGGCGAACTCGACGGGGCCCACATGCTGGCGGGCCAACCACTCGCGGCGACGATCGGTTATGGTACCAAGGCCCACATCGTCACGCCCTTTTCCATGGATCTGAACGGAAACGGGATTACCGTCTCGAACGCCGTCTGGGACATGATGAAGGCGAACGTGGCGACGGACGCCGACGGAAAGATCGTGCATCCGATCAAAGCCGACGCTCTGAAGCCGGTCGTTGAAAAGTTCAGGGCGGACGGCAAGCCCTTCAACCTCGGTATGGTCTTCCCCGTCTCCACGCACAATTATGAGCTGCGTTATTGGCTGGCGTCCGGAAACATCAATCCCGGTTTCTACTCGCCGGCGGATGTTTCCGGACAGATCAAGGGCGACGCGCTCCTCTCCGTCACGCCGCCGCCGCAGATGCCGGCCACGCTCGAAGCGGGCACCATCGTCGGCTATTCGGTCGGTGAGCCCTGGAACCAGGCGGCGGTTTTCAAGGGCATCGGGGTGCCGGTCGTGACCGACTACGAGATCTGGAAGAACAATCCGGAGAAGGTCTTCGGTCTGACGCAGGAATTTGTCGACCAGAACCCCAATACGACGCTTGCTTTGACCAAGGCTCTGATCCGCGCGGCGATGTGGCTTGACGAGAACAACAACGCCAATCGCGCCGAAGCCGTCGAGATCCTGTCTCGCAAGGAATATGTCGGAGCCGACGCCAAGGTCATCGCCAACTCGATGACCGGGACGTTCGAATATGAAAAGGGCGACAAGCGGGACGTTCCAGACTTCAATGTCTTCTTCCGCTACAACGCGACCTTCCCCTTCTACTCCGACGCGGTCTGGTATCTGACGCAGATGCGCCGCTGGGGGCAGATCCCCGAATTCAAGGACGACGCCTGGTACGCAGAGACGGCCAAGTCGGTCTACAAGCCGGACATCTACCTGAAGGCTGCGAAGATGCTGGTCGAGGAGGGTAAGGCCAAGGACGCCGACTTCCCCTGGAACAGCGACGGCTACAAGGCGCCGACCGCGGATTTCATCGACGCGATCAACTACGACGGCAAGAGCCCGAACGCCTACATCGACTCTTTGAAAATCGGCCTCAAGGGTCACCAGAAGATCGAAGGCGCGGAAGTCGTCGGCGGCTGATCTCCCCCACACGCACGACAAAGATGAGGCAAGCATAGATGGCGCACGCAACTGAAACCATCGGAACCGCCAAGGTCGATAGTGCAATCCGAAGAGAACGGCTCTTCCAGCGGATCGACAAGGCCGCCGTATGGCTCAATATTCTCGGGCTCGGCTGGGTCACACCGATCCTGAGGATGGCTGCCGGCGACAGCGTTCGCGAACAGGTGGCGGAGATACGCAAGACCCTGGTCGTACCGCTTGCGGGCATCCTGTTCTTCCTCGTGGCCTGGGGTGCTCTCGCGCCGATGGTCAAGACGTCGCTCGGGGCTGTCCCCGGTCCGACCGAGGTCCTCGAACAGGCAGGCTCGCTCTGGCGGGATCATCTCGCCGAACGCGAGAAGGCGGCTGCGTTCTACCAGCGCCAGGATGACCGCAACGCCAAGCTCGTCGCCGACGGCAAGGCGGATGAGGTCAAGCATCGCGTCTACACCGGCAAGCCGACCTATCTCGATCAGATCCTGACCTCGTTGATGACGGTCGGCCTCGGCTTCCTGATTGGCAGTGTCATCGCCATTCCGCTGGGAATTGCCTCCGGTCTATCGCGCACGATCAATGGAGCGATCAACCCGCTCATCCAGATCTTCAAGCCGGTTTCGCCGCTCGCGTGGCTACCGATCGTCACCATGATTGTGTCGGCACTCTATGCGAACCCATCCGACATGCTGCCGAAGTCGCTGGTGATCTCGGCGGTGACCGTCACGCTCTGTTCGTTGTGGCCGACGCTCGTCAACACCGCGCTCGGCGTCGCCTCGATTGACAAGGATCTCGTCAACGTCGGCAAGGTGCTGCAGCTTTCGACGGCGACGACGATCCGCAAGCTGGTTCTGCCCTCGGCCTTGCCGTTGATCTTCACGGGCCTGCGGTTGGCGCTGGGCGTGGGCTGGATGGTGCTGATCGCAGCCGAGATGCTGGCGCAGAATCCGGGTCTTGGAAAGTTTGTCTGGGACGAATTCCAGAACGGCTCGGAGACTTCGCTCGCCCGTATCATGGTCGCGGTTCTTACCATCGGCATCATCGGCTTTGTGCTGGACCGCATCATGTTTGCGCTTCAGTCGGCCTTCACCTTTTCGGCCACGCGGTGAGGGGGATGGCGATGACGATCCTCGAACTAAGCGACATCTCGAAATCCTACGGCCACGGAAATAGCCGAAACGACGTCCTGGCCAACATCGACCTCACGGTAAAGGAAGGTGAATTCATCGCGATCGTCGGCTTCTCCGGTGCCGGGAAGACGACGTTGATTTCACTTCTCGCCGGTCTCGCGAAGCCGGATACAGGCGCGGTACTCTTCCGTGGGGGGAAGTGACCGGTCCCGGCCCCGAACGCGGCGTGGTGTTCCAGTCGTACTCCCTGATGCCTTGGCTGACGGTCGAAGCCAATGTCTCGCTGGCGGTCGACAGTGTCTTCAAGACGAAGAGCAGGGCCGAACGCCGGGAGATCGTGTCGCGCTATGTCGGCATGGTTGGCCTTGAGCATGCGAAGGATCGCAGACCTGCGGAGCTTTCCGGAGGCATGCGCCAACGCGTTGCCGTGGCGCGGGCTCTCGCAATGCAGCCCGACGTCCTGCTGATGGACGAGCCCCTTTCGGCACTGGATGCGCTGACCCGTTCGAAGCTGCAGGACGAGTTCGCGGCCATTTCCGAACAGGAGAAGAGGACGATCATTCTCGTCACCAATGACGTCGACGAGGCGATCCTGCTCGCCGACCGTATCGTTCCTCTGACACCGGGCCCGAATGCACGGCTCGGTCCCAGTTTCGACGTCACTCTGCCGCGGCCGCGTGCTTGCGCGGACATGAACTCAGACCCGGAATTCATTCGCCTGCGCGCTGCTGTCACGGCATACCTGATGGATGTCGGCGCCGATCGTAACGCATCGGCCGGCCGCGTCATCGAACTGCCGAACGTCGTTCCGATCACGCAGAAACCCAGAGTGGAGACGTTGCCGGCGGCGTACGAGCGCGCCGCCCGCACCGTCGTCGAGCGCCGCTTCGTCGAGTTTTCGGAGGTCCGCAAGACCTACGCCACGCCCAAGGGGCCGCTGACCGTCGTCGACGGGTTCGACCTCAAGATCAACAAGGGCGAGTTCATCTCGGTGATCGGCCATTCCGGCTGCGGCAAGTCGACGGTCCTGTCGATGGCAGCCGGACTGAACTCGATCTCGGGCGGCGGCATCATTCTCGACGGAAAGGAAATCTCCGGTGCGGGGCCGGACCGTGCCGTGGTGTTCCAGTCCCCCTCGCTGATGCCTTGGCTGACGGCGCGCGAGAATGTCGCCCTCGGCGTCGACCGCGTCTATCCGAATGCCTCTCCGGCCGAACGCACGGACATCGTCGAATACTATCTCGAAAAGGTAGGCCTCGGCGATTCCATGCACCGAATGGCTGCGGACCTGTCGAGCGGCATGAAACAGCGTGTCGGCATCGCTCGCGCCTTTGCCCTCTCCCCCAAGCTTCTGCTTCTCGATGAGCCGTTCGGCATGCTCGACAGCCTGACGCGCTGGCAACTGCAGGAAGTGCTCATGGATGTCTGGGCACGCACCAAGGTCACGGCCGTCTGCGTAACGCATGACGTCGACGAAGCGATCCTGCTCGCCGATCGCGTGGTGATGATGTCGAATGGCCCGAACGCGCGCATCGGCAACATCATGGATGTGCATTTGCCGCGTCCGCGAAGCCGCAAGGCCCTGCTCGCCCACCGCGACTACTACGCCTATCGCGAAGAACTCATTGATTTCCTCGAGGCCTACGAGGGCGGGGCAAATCCATCGCCCGAGCGCCTCGAAACAATCCGGCAGAAGCGCGCCGCTCGTCTCGAAGAGACCGGCGCGGCTCTTACCAGAACCGCAGCGGAGTAAGAACCATGGCAGAAAAACTCGTCATCATCGGCAATGGCATGGCTCCTGGCCGCATGCTGGAGCACCTGCTCGAACAGGCGCCGGACCGTTACCAGGTCACGATCTTCAACGCCGAGCCGCGGGTCAATTACGACCGCATCATGCTCTCCCCGGTCCTCTCGGGCGAGAAGACCTACGAGCAGATCGTCATTCACGGCGACGGCTGGTACATCGCTCACGGCATTACCCTCTACAAGGGCCACAAGATCGTCGCGATTGACCGCGCGGCGAAGACGGTGACCTCCGACCACGGCGTGACCGAGAGCTACGACAAGCTGGTGATCGCCACTGGCTCGGTCCCCTTCATTCTTCCCCTGCCGGGCAAGGAACTGCCAGGTGTCCTCACCTATCGTGACCTCGACGACGTGAATGCGATGCTTCTCGCAGCGCAGTCACGTGAAAAGGCGATCGTCATCGGCGGTGGCCTTCTCGGTCTCGAGGCGGCAGCGGGTCTTGCCGAGCGCGGCATGGACGTCACCGTGCTGCATGTCATGCCGACGCTGATGGAGCGCCAGCTCGACCCGGCTGCCGGCTATCTTTTGCAAAAGGCAGTGGAAGAGCGCGGCATCAAGGTGATCTGCAAGGCCAATACCAAGGCGATCCTCGGAGAAGACAAGGTGGAGGGCGTCGAGCTCGAGGACGGCCGCGTCATTCCCGCGACCCTCGTCGTAATGGCGGTCGGGATCCGCCCGAGCGTCGGGCTGGCCAAGGATGCGGGGCTTGCAATCAATCGCGGCATCGTCGTCGACGGGGGGATGAGGACCTCGGACGGCAACATTCTTGCGCTCGGAGAATGCGCCGAGGTCGGCGGCATGGTCTACGGGCTGGTGGCGCCGCTCTACGAGATGGCGCGTGTGGCGGCCGCTCACCTTGCCGGCGACAGTACGCCCGCCTTCGTCCATTCGGACACACCGACGAAACTGAAGGTGACAGGCATCGACCTCTATTCACTCGGGGACTTCGCCGACGGGGACGATCGGGAGGAGATTGTCCTGCGGGACGCCTCGGCAGGCGTCTACAAGCGGTTGGTCATCAAGGACGACCGTATCATCGGCACGGTTCTCTACGGCGACACCGGTGACGGGCCCTGGTTCAACGATCTCAAGAAGAAGGGCTCAGACATCTCCGAGATGCGCGAGACCCTGATCTTCGGTCAGGCGTACCAAGGGGGTGTCCCGCTGGACCCTATGGCGGCCGTTGCAGCCTTGCCGGATGATGCGGAGATCTGCGGCTGCAACGGCGTCTGTAAGGGAAAGATCGTCTCGACAATTACCGGAAAAGGCCTGACCACGCTCGATGGTGTGCGCGCCCACACCAAGGCCTCGGCCTCATGCGGCAACTGCACCGGTCTGGTGGAGCAGCTGATGGCACTGACACTGGGCGATGCCTACAACCCTGCGGCCGTGACGCCGATGTGCGGCTGTACGGATTTCGGACACGACGATGTCCGCCGGCTGATCAAGGCGAAGAAGCTGAAGACCATTCCGGCGGTGATGCAGGAACTCGAGTGGAAGACCTCGTGCGGCTGCGCCAAGTGCCGGCCGGCGCTCAACTACTATCTCGTTTGTGACTGGCCGGACGAATACGCCGATGACTACCAGTCGCGCTTCGTCAACGAGCGCGTGCACGCCAATATCCAGAAGGACGGTACCTATTCGGTCGTTCCGCGCATGTGGGGTGGCGTGACGTCATCGAGCGAGTTGCGGGCGATCGCCGACGTGGTCGACCGGTTCGAGATTCCAATGGTCAAGGTGACCGGCGGCCAGCGCATCGACATGCTGGGCATCAAGAAGGAGGACCTTCCTGCCGTATGGGCCGAACTCGGCAAGGCGGGCTTCGTCTCGGGTCAAGCTTACGCCAAGGGGCTGCGCACGGTGAAGACCTGCGTCGGTTCGGACTGGTGCCGGTTCGGTACCCAGGATTCGACCGGTCTCGGCATCCGCATCGAGAAGTTCATGTGGGGGTCCTGGACGCCTGCCAAGGTGAAGATGGCGGTCTCAGGTTGCCCGCGCAACTGCGCGGAAGCGACCTGCAAGGATGTCGGCGTGATCTGCGTCGACTCCGGCTTCGAAATCCATTTCGCCGGTGCGGCCGGCCTCGACATCAAGGGCACCGAAGTGCTCGGTCTCGTGAGGACCGAGGACGAAGCGCTGGAGGTGATCGCCGCCCTCACGCAAATGTATCGCGAGCAAGCCCGGTACCTCGAGCGCATCTACAAATGGGCGAAACGTGTCGGTGTCGACGAGGTGCGTCGGCAGGTTCTCGACGATCCCGACAAGCGCCGCGCCTACTTCGACCGGTTTGTCTTCTCGCAGAAATTCGCACAGGTCGACCCCTGGTCCGAGCGTGTGTCCGGCAAGGACAAACATGAGTTCCGGCCGATGGCGAGCGTCGGGTTCAACGCGGCGGCAGAGTAGCCGTCTTCTCTTCTCCCGGCCGCAGGGAGGGATGATGAAGTTTTCAAAGAAAGGAAAGCCATGACCTGGATTGCTATCGGCCACATCGACGACATTCCCGTGCGCGGCGCGCGCTGCGTGAAGACGCCTGAGGGCAAGATCGCCGTGTTCCGGACCGCCGAAAACGAGGTTTTTGCCATCGACGATCATTGCCCGCACAAGGGTGGACCGCTTTCGGAGGGCATCGTGCACGGCAAGGCGGTGACTTGCCCCCTGCACAACTGGGTGATCTCGCTGGAAAGCGGCGAGGCTCTCGGTGCCGACGAAGGATCTGTTCGCACGATCTCCGTCCGCAACGAAGACGGCAAACTCTCGATCTCGCTTGAAAGCGCAGTCCTGGCAGCCGCGGAGTAGCGAGAAGCCCAACTTTTCCAGCAACAAGGAAACACGGCCATGTCATATGTTCAACCGACCGATTTCGTAACCAAGATGATCGACGCCGGTGAAGCGAAGGTCTTCATGTCGACCAGGGACACGCTGATCCGGGCGTTCATGGCCGGCGCGATCCTCGCGCTCGCCGCAGCGTTCGCCGTGACGATCAATGTCCAGACGGGCCAGCCGCTCGCCGGGGCGATCCTCTTTCCGGTGGGCTTTTGCCTGCTCTATCTCATGGGCTTCGATCTTCTGACCGGCGTCTTCACGCTCGTGCCGCTTGCGCTGATCGACAAGCGTCCGGGAGTGACGATCGGTGGGGTGCTGCGCAATTGGGGCCTGGTCTTCGCAGGAAATTTCGCCGGCGCGCTGGTTGTTGCAGTGATGATGGCGATCATTTTCACGTTCGGCTTCACGGTCGAGCCGAACGAGGTCGGTCAGAAAATCGGCCATATCGGCGAGGGTCGTACGCTCGGCTATGCGGCGCATGGTGCCGCCGGCATGCTGACGCTGTTCATCCGCGGCGTGCTCTGCAACTGGATGGTATCGACGGGCGTAGTTGCGGCGATGATGTCGACCTCGGTATCGGGTAAGGTGATCGGTATGTGGATGCCGATCATGCTGTTTTTCTACATGGGTTTCGAGCACTCCATCGTGAACATGTTCCTGTTCCCGTCGGGTCTGATGCTCGGTGGCCAGTTTTCGATCATGGATTATTTCATCTGGAACGAGATTCCGACCGTTCTCGGCAATCTCGTCGGTGGTCTCACTTTCGTCGGTCTGACGCTCTACTCGACCCACGCTCGCACCGGCTCCAAACGCACCGCAAAAATAGACCGGATGGCCGACGTGGCCGGTGCCCCGGCGGAGTAGGCCCGTGAAACCTGAATTCAGCGGAATAGAGCTGGGCGGGTGTGCGAGATCCGGCGCCACCAGGACCACTTGTCCCTATTGTGGCGTCGGCTGCGGTGTCATTGCAACGGCGGGCGATGACGGCCAGTTCAGTATCAAGGGCGATCCGGATCACCCGGCGAATTTAGGGCGACTGTGCTCCAAGGGTTCGGCGCTCGCCGAGACTCTCGGGTCCGAGGGGCGGCTTCTTTACCCTGAAATCGGCGGCGTGCGGACCGATTGGAACAGTGCCCTCGATCTGGTCGCTGAAACCTTCCGTCAGACAGTCGCGGAGCACGGCCCGGACTCTGTCGCCTTTTACGTTTCCGGGCAGCTACTGACCGAGGACTATTACGTCGCCAACAAGCTGATGAAGGGCTTCATTGGCTCGGCGAACATCGATACGAACTCGCGCCTGTGCATGGCCTCGTCCGTCGCGGGCCACCGGCGTGCCTTCGGCGCCGACGTCGTGCCCTGCAGCTACGATGACCTCGAATGCGCTGATCTCGTCGTGCTCGTCGGCTCCAATACGGCCTGGTGTCATCCGGTACTCTATCAAAGGCTTGCCGCCGCCAAGGCGGCCCGGCCCGAGATGAAGGTCGTCGTCATCGACCCCCGCCGAACCGCAACTTGCGAGATCGCAGACCTGCATCTGCCGGTGCGAACCGATGGTGACGTGGCGCTCTTCAACGGCCTTCTCGCCCACTTGGCCGAGACGGGTACGCTCGACCACGCCTATATCGCGGCACACACCGACGGATTCGCCGAGGTCCGCGGGGCTGTCAATGGGGTCTCGGTCAGCGACGTGGCACGGCAAACAGGACTTTCCGCCGTCGCGATCCGCCGCTTCTTCTCGCTATTCGAGAGAACGGAGAAAGTGGTGACCTGTTACAGCCAGGGGGTCAACCAATCGTCGCTCGGCACCGACAAGGTCAACGCCATCATCAACTGCCACCTCGCGACGGGCCGGATCGGCCGGCCCGGTATGGGGCCATTCTCGTTGACCGGACAGCCGAACGCCATGGGCGGTCGCGAGGTCGGCGGCCTTGCAAACATGCTTGCGGCCCATATGGCGATCGAGAACCCGAACGATCGCGAGCGCGTCCAGCGCTTCTGGGATTCTCCGGTGATCGCCCACAAGCCGGGGCTGAAGGCGGTCGACATGTTCGACGCAGTCGCGGATGGACGCATCAAGGCGCTCTGGATCATGTCCACCAACCCGGTCGTTTCGATGCCGGACGCCGATCGCGTTCGCGCAGCGATCGAGGCCTGCCCGTTCGTCGTCGTTTCCGACATCGAGAAGCGGACCGACACCACTCGCCTCGCGGACGTGCTTTTGCCGGCGGCGGGCTGGAGCGAAAAGGCCGGAACGGTCACCAATTCGGAGCGCCGCATCTCCCGACAGCGGCCGTTCCGTCTTGCTCCGGGTGAAGCCCGTCCCGATTGGTGGCAGCTTGCCGAAGTCGGGAGGCGCATGGGGTTTGCCGAGGCCTTCGCCTGGAGTTCCCCGGCCGAGATATTCGCTGAGCACGCCGCGCTCTCCGCCTTCGAGAACGAGGGTGGTCGCGCGTTCGACATCGGCGCCCATGCCGGGATCGATACGGAAGCCTATGACGCCCTTGCGCCATTCAAATGGCCGCAACGGTCCGACGAGGCTTCCGCGGAGCGCCGCCTCTTCGCGGACGGGCGGTATTTCCACCCCGATGCACGCGCCCGCTTCGTAGCCGTGCAGTCGACAGCCCCGTTGCGTGTCAGCCCCGACTTTCCTCTTGTCCTCAACACCGGGCGTGTCCGTGACCACTGGCACACGATGACACGGACCGGCAGGAGTGCACGGCTTTCCGCTCATACGGCCGAGCCGTTCGCCGAATTGCATCCGCTGGATGCCGTCGAGCACGGGATCTCCGACGCCGACCTCGTCGAGCTTTCTGCCGAGAACGGCGCGCGGGTCGTTCTTCGGGCCCTGCTTTCGGACCGCCAGTCGCGCGGTTGCGTCTTCGTGCCGATGCACTGGACAGGCGAAACCGCATCCCTCGGGCGCGTCGACACCCTGGTCTCTCCGGTAACCGATCCGGTCTCCGGGCAGCCGGCGTCGAAACATGTGGCGGTCACGGCGCGGCGCTATGTGGCTCGAGCCTACGGTTTCGCGGTCAGTGCGGAGCGGCCCGAAGGACTGGATACCGCCTATTGGGCGGAGGCGCGTGCCGATGGCGGCTGGAGGGTCGAGCTCGGCTTCGACGCGACCGTTTCCGATTGGGAGAGCTGGGCGCGGCGGGTCTTCGCGATACCGGCGGAGGCCGAGATTGCGCGCTATGTCGATCTCAGGGGCGGGGACTACCGGATCGCCTTCTTCGCGGAGGGGCGGCTTCTCGCTGCGCTCTTTATCTCCGCCGAGCCGGTTGCCGTGTCACGGAGCTGGGCGGTCTCGCAGCTCTCATGTCCACACACTGACGCCGCGAGGCGCCAGGCGATCGTCGCTGGCCGGCCCGGCGCCGACCGTCCGGATAAGGGCGCCATCGTCTGCTCCTGCTTTGCGGTCGGCGTCAATCAGATTGCCGCGGCCGCCCGCAAGGGGTGCCGCAGCGTAGAAGCGATCGGCGTAGAGCTTTCTGCGGGTACGAATTGCGGCTCCTGCCGCTCTGAAATCGGAAGGATTATCGATGGCACGCAGACACTTGCAGCCGAGTGAGGAAGGTTGCCGTGGCCGGATTGCGCCGCTTGCGGCGCTTCCGGTGTTCTGGGAGCTTCGCGGCAGGAGGGTCATGGTCGCCGGCGGTTCGGATGGCGCGGCGTGGAAGGCCGAGCTTATGGCGGCCGCCGGGGCGGAGGTACACGTTTTCGCCGATGAGGAGCAAATGAGTGAGGCGATGCGGGAGCTGACTGGTTCTTGTGAGCATCGACCGGCGTCCCGGATCGTCCATCACCCGCGCACTTGGTCCCCTGACAATTTCGCCGGCATGGCGCTCGCAATTGCGGACTGTGCAGACGAGACCGAGGCCGAAGCCTTCTGCCATGCCGCGGACGCGATGGGCGTTCCCGCGAATGTCATCGATCGGCCGGCCTTCTGCCGGTTTCGCTTCGGCTCGATCGTCAACCGGTCGCCGGTGATCGTCTCGATCTCGACCGACGGCGCCGCTCCGATTCTCGCGCAGGCGATCCGTCGTCGTATCGAGACGCTGCTTCCGGCCACACTCGGCGCCTGGACCGACATCGCGCAAAAGATCCGTGACCGCTTGCACGAGCGCCTGTCGCATGGGCCCCTGCGCCGTGCCTTCTGGGAAGGCTTCGTCGACCGGGCTCTTGCCGGCGGCGAGCCTCCGGAGGAGGGGACGGCGCATGCGCTTCTCAACGAGGCGGACACCCTCGCCGCAGAGCCGTCCGGTGGCCATCTTGCCTTTGTCGGCGCGCATCCGTCCGACCCCGAGCTTCTCACGCTGAAGGCGGTGCATGCCCTGCAATCCGCCGATGTCATTTTCTTCGACGACAATATCGCCGGCGGCGTGCTGGAGCTGGCGCGGAGGGAGGCAAGGCGCGTCCCCGTCGATACGCGCGAAGCTGGCAAGCCGGCGTTGTCCGACGAGGCTCTCGCCCTGGTGCTCGCCGGAAAGCGGATTGTGTGGCTCTGCTCTGCCGGTGTTGTGGATCCGGTTCTTGAGGCGGCGCAGGCCGGCTGGTTGCAGCAAAGGGGCGTGACGGTGGAAGCGATACCCGGCGTTGCGACAACGGGGCAGGAGGTCGGGTGGTTCGGTGCCAATTGCAATGTCGCCTACGGTACGCTGCAGCTTCGCGCGTGAGCGCGCTCGAAGCCGGGCACAATGGAGGCCGGGGTTCCGGCCGAGATCCCGCCGGTCTGACAACCGGAACATGGGGCCATAGCTGAGATTGTTGCGCCACGATGCTCCCCGGCCCTGTCAATCGGCATCCGCTTGCATTGTTTGCCAGCGCAAACGGGCGAACGAGACTTTGCCGATCATCCGTCCTGCTTGACAGCGTCGAACTCTTGTCGGCCTGACCGAGAGAAGGTACGTCGCTACGCGGTCGTGTCGCCTGACAGGTTCATTTGTCTTCTGCAGCTTCAATCATAACTTCGGCGGTCCTCGATGACCTTCCCGTCATTCGGGAGCGCACCAGGCGGCAACAGTTCCACGGTTCCCCGCATTTTCAGCGTCGCCATGATGCTCTGCTCGTAAAGTGCGGGATTGGTCGCGCGGGTCTCGATCTGAACCGTCATCGTATCCATTTCCCCGACGCGGCTCGCGATGACGCGTGCCCGGACGATTTCATCATGCCGACCAACCAGTTGTGCCACCTGTTCCGGTCGCACGAACATGCCCTTGATTTTCGTTGTTTGGTCAGCGCGGCCCATCCAGCCCTTGATGCGGCGATTGGTGCGCCCGCAGGGGCTGGTGCCGGGCAGAATGGCGGAGAGGTCACCCGTCGCGAAGCGGACGAGCGGATAATCCGGATTGAGCGAGGTCACGATTACTTCGCCGACCTCGCCGTCCGGAACAGGCCGATCAGAGCCGGGGCGCACGATCTCGACGATCACGCCCTCATCCATGATCAGACCGTCCATCGCGGACGATTCATAGGCGATGTTTCCGAGATCCGCCGTTGCGTAGACCTGCAGGCAGGCAATGCCGCGATCGGTGTAGTATTGCCTCAAGCTCGGGAACAACGCGCCACCGGAGACGGCCGCACGGCTGATCTTGAGGCGCTCGCCCAGTTCATCGGCTTTCTCCAGAATCACCTTGAGATAATCCGGCGTTCCAGCATAGACCGTCGAACCGATATCGGCAGCGGCGCGCACCTGCAGTTCGGTCTGGCCCGTGCCGGCGGGCAGGATGGCGGCCCCGACCGCACGCGCACCATTCTCGAAAATCATGCCGGCCGGTGTCAGGTGATAGCCGAAGCAATTGTGCACGATGTCACCCCGGCCGACACCGAGTGCATGGAGAAAGCGGCCCATGCGCCACCAGTCATGGCTGATGCCGCCCGGCTCGTAGATCGGTCCCGGCGACTGGAAATAGTGCACGACATTGGCGACGGGCAGGCCGCCGAAAGGGGGCTGCGCCTTCTGGTGCTCGGAAAGTTCCGCCTTACGCAAGACCGGCAGCGCCGCAAGTTCCGAAAGATCGGCGAGGGGATTCCGTCCCCACCGAGGCAGCAAGGCGTTGAGTGCCGCCAGTTGGCCGGCGTCGCGTTCGTCGCGGGAGCGCGTTTCCAAAGAGTCGAAATGGCTCATGATGTCTTTCCTTGCTTCCGCTGCCCTCATGCCAACCACCGTTTGCGGCGGCGGTAGCTTCGGACATCACGGAAGCTGTTGCGTCCTTTGTCCGACATGCCGAGATAGAATTCCTTGACGTCCGGGTTTTCGCGCAGATCCCTGGCGGAGCCGTCCATCACCACGCGACCGCTTTCCAGAATGTAGCCGTAGTGGGCATAGCGCAGCGCCACATTGGTGTTCTGTTCGGCCAGCAGGAAAGTGACGCCTTCGCCCTCGTTCACGTTCTTCACGATCTCGAAGATCTGCTCGACCAGCTGTGGCGCGAGTCCCATGCTGGGCTCGTCGAGGAGAATGGTTTCCGGGCGGCTCATGAGCGCGCGGCCAATCGCCGTCATCTGCTGTTCGCCACCCGAAGTATAGCCGGCCTGCGATTTGCGCCGCTCTTTCAGGCGCGGAAAATAGGTGTAGACCATATCGAGATCGCGGCGGATATCGGCTTTGCTGTCCCGGCGGATATACGCGCCGGTCAAAAGGTTCTCCTCCACCGTCAGATGCTCGAAACAATGACGCCCTTCCATCACCTGGACCACGCCGCGGCGTACCAGATCTGCCGGTGAAAGATCCTGAACGCGATCGCCGCGATAGACGATGCTGCCCTTGGTGACTTCACCACGCTCCGACTTCAGAAGATTGGAGATGGCTTTCAAGGTGGTGGTCTTGCCGGCGCCGTTACCTCCGAGCAGCGCCGTCACGCCGCCCTTCGGGACGGAGAGGCTCACGCCCTTCAAGACGAGGATCACGTGATTGTAGATCACCTCGATATTGTTGACCTCCAGCAAGGTCCCATTCGCGTTGGTCGCATTCAGCATGAGTGTCGTCCCGGCAAGAGTGAAGGGATGCCCCGGGCGTTCAGCCGGGGCACCCTCCGGTTCATTTGCAGCGTTCTGCGATCTTGTTTTCCGCAGCGTAAGCGGCGGAATCTTCCATGATCAGCGGCGTCAGGACCTCGTCGTCCGGCGCTATGAAGTCCGTGATGAGGTTCCACTTCTTCGCCGACGCATCCCATTGTTGGAGCAGCGCGGCGCCGGGGCCGCCATGGTCGGAGCAGGAGGCCTTGAATGGCTGGCCGAACTTCGGAAGGCCGAGCTCCGTCATGCGCGCCTCGGTGATCTCCAACTGCTCGAAGCCGTCACGCAGGTCTGCGGCGGTGATGTTCGACTTGCCGGTGATCTGCTGCGCCTTGCGGATGGCTTCGGAAATCACCAATGCAGCATACATTCCGCGCGAGTAGAGAACGGAGCCGAATTGGTCACCGGCGCCGCTCGCCTTGCCGGCATCGATCACGTATTTCTTGAGGTCGCCGTAGAGCGGATAATCCATGCCCGTGCCGTGCATGGCGAGCGACTTGTAGCCGTTGGCGCCCATGCCCGCAGGCAGAACGTCGTTTTCCGAACCGGACCACCAGACGCCGATGAAATTCTCCATCGGATAGTTGATGTTGGCGGCCTCCTGGATCGCCACCGCGTTCATCACGCCCCACCCCCACATCAGCACGTAATCAGGTTTTTCGCGGCGGATCTGCAGCCACTGGCTCTTCTGCTCCTGGCCCGGATGATCGACTGGGATCTGCAACAGATCGTAGCCGTGCTTCTTGGATAGCTCCGTGAGCGTGCGGATCGGCTCCTTGCCATAGGCCGAGTTATGGTAGACCAGCGCGATCTTCTTGCCCTTCAGGTCGCCACCGTTCTGGTCGAGCAGGTAGCGGATGGCGACGCTGGCGCCGTCCCAATAATTCGCCGGGTAGTTGAAGACCCATTCGAAGACCTTGCCATTTGCCGCCGAGGTGCGGCCATAACCGGGCGTGTAGAGCGGGATGCCGTCGGCCGAGACCTTGGGGATCAGCTGATAGGTGATCCCGGTCGAGAGCGGGTTGTAGACCAGCGCCCCTTGACCCTTCGTGGCCTCGTAGCACTCCACCCCCTTCTCGGTATTGTATGCGGTCTCGCATTCGGGAACCTGGATCTTCTCACCGCCGATGCCGCCGTCGCGCTCGTTGAGCAAGGTGAAATAGTCATTGAAACCGTCAGCATAGGGTATGCCACCCGGTGCATAGGGGCCCGTCCGATAGGACAGGTTCGGCACGATCAGATCGGCAGAGGCCGGCATACTGCTCATCAGCATGGTGGCCGCCGCAAAGGCTGCAAGCATCTTCTTCATCTCATTTCCTCCCAGACAAAGACGAATTCACAACAAGGCCGCAGTTCCCCGCCGCGGCATTCGGGACCGGCCCCCTAATGAGGGAAGGGCCATAGACGCAGTTTCTCCTTCGCAACCCGCCACAGCTGATTGAGCCCGTGCGGTTCCACGATGAGGAAGATGATGATCAGTCCGCCAACGATGATCAGCTCGAGATTTGCCGCGAGGTCCGTCGGCCAGCCCAACCGACCGACGAGCACGTTCTTGAGGAGTACCGGCAGCAGCACGAGGAAGGCCGCTCCGGCGAAGCTTCCGAAGATCGATCCAAGCCCGCCGATGATGACCATGAACAGCACGAGGAAGCTCTTCTGGATGCCGAAAGCCTCGCCGACCTCGACGGCGCCGAGGTAGACCGTAAAGAAGAGAGCGCCCGCGATGCCGATGTAGAAGGATGAGACGGCGAAGGCCGAAAGCTTGGCCGTCAGCGGATTCACGCCAATGATCTCGGCGGCGATATCCATATCGCGGATCGCCATCCAGCGACGGCCGACGGAACCGCGCGTCAGATTGCGGGCAAGCCAGGCGAGGGTGAAGAGTATGATGAGGCAGAAGAGGTACTTGGCCCAGGCCGGCGTGCTGGCGCCCGTCACTGCAATACCGAAGAGACTGCGTTCCGGTGCCGTGATCTGGCCGGAGGCCGAATAGTTGAAAAACCACGGCACCTTGTTGAAGAGCCAGACCAGGAAGAATTGCGCGGCAAGGGTCGCGACGGCGAGATAGAAGCCCTTGATCCTGAGGCTGGGCAATCCGAACAGGACACCGACGAAGGCCGTGATGAGACCTGCCAGCAGGACATGCACGATGATCGGCACATCGGGCATCGCCGTCATCAGCTTGTAGCAGGCATAGGCGCCGACCGCCATGAATCCGCCGGTGCCGAGGCTTACCTGACCGCAATAGCCGGTCAGGATGTTGAGGCCGATGGCCGCGATGGCGTAGATCAGGAAAGGCACGAAGACCGCATTTGCCCAGTAGTCGTCGATCACGAAGGGGATGACCCCGAAGGCGATCGCCACCACGATGTAATAGCGGATCCGGTCGAATTTGATCGGAAAGGTCTGGCTGTCGGCCACATAGGTTGTCTTGAAGTCACCGGCCTCGCGGTAGAGCATGTCTCAGACCCTTTCGATGATGCGTTCGCCGAACAGGCCCTGCGGCCTGAAGACGAGGAAGACCAGCGCGAGCACATAGGCGAACCAGTTTTCTGTCGCGCCGCCGACCAGCGGGCCGACGAAGAACTCGAAGAGTTTTTCGCCCATGCCGATGATGAGTCCGCCAACGATGGCGCCGGGAATGGAGGTGAAGCCGCCGAGCATCAGGACCGGCAGGGCCTTCAGCGCGATCAGGGACAGGCTGAACTGGACCCCCGATTTCGAGCCCCACATGATGCCCGCAACCAGGGCCACGACGCCGGCGATGGACCAGACGAGGGCCCAGATGAAACGCAGCGAAATACCGACGGACAGCGCCGCTTGATGGTCATCCGCAACTGCACGCAACGCCCGGCCCTGCTTGGAGTATTGCGAGAAGACGGTGAGCGCGAGTACGAGCAGGGCCGCGATAACGGTCGCGACGATATCCAGCCGGTCGATAAAGAAGCCGTAGCCGAACCAGTCGTTCGTGACACTTTCGATCGTCTCGTCGATGCCCTTCGGCAGGCCGATGTCGAGCGTTTTAATGTCGGAGCCCCACATCGCGTCGCCAAGGCCCTCGAGGAAGTAGGCAAGACCGATCGTTGCCATGAACAGGATGATCGGCTCCTGGTTGACGAGGTGCTTGAGCACATAGCGCTCTACCAGGACGGCGAGCAGGGTCATGACGCCTGCGGTGATCAGGATGGCGATCAGCGCCGGCACCTTGAAGCCGAAATGATGGAGGCTCGTGCCAAAGAGTGCATTGATGAGGTGCGCGAAGGGGACTTGGCCGTCCATGATGCCGACGAGCGTCAACGCGGCGAACAGCGCAAGAACGCCCTGCGCATAGTTGAAGATGCCGCTCGCCTTGAAGATCAGCACGAAGCCCAGCGCTACAAGCGCATACATGACGCCGGACATCAAACCGTTCAGCGTGACCTCGAGCGCGTAATAGACGGTGTCGGGCATCAGGCAGCTCTCCTTGCCTTCTTTCGATTTCTACTCATGGGAGACCCCCAGATAGGCGTCGATCACCGCTTGGCTGTTGCGCACCTCGTCCGGTGTGCCGTCACCGATCTTCTTGCCGTAATCCATCACGACGACGCGGTCGGAGAGGTCCATGACGACCCCCATGTCGTGTTCGATGAGCACGATCGTCGTTCCGAACTCATCGTTCACGTCGAGGATGAAGCGGCACATGTCCTCCTTTTCCTCGACATTCATCCCCGCCATCGGCTCGTCGAGCAGCAGAAGTTTCGGTTCGGCAGCCAATGCGCGCGCCAGTTCCACCCGCTTCTTCAGGCCATAGGGAAGCCGTCCGACGGACGTCTTGCGGATTGCCTGGATTTCCAGAAAGTCGATGATCTTTTCGACCTTCTCCCGATGAGCGGTTTCCTCTCTCTCCGCCGCCCCCCACCAGAGCGCCTGTCGCAGCAGGCCGGTCTTCATCAACGTCAACCGGCCGGTCATGATGTTGTCGAGAACGCTCATGCCGTCGAAGAGTGCGATGTTCTGAAATGTACGGGCAATGCCCTGGCGGGCGACCTTGTAGGGTTTTATCGCCGGCCGACGCGCGCCACGAAACCAGACTTCGCCCTCCTGTGGTACGTAGAAACCCGAAATGACGTTCAGCATCGAGGACTTGCCCGCGCCATTCGGACCGATGATCGAACGAATTTCACCCTCGCGGATATCGAAACTGATGTCGGTGACGGCCTTCACCCCGCCAAAGCGAAGAGTGATGTTCTTCATCTCCATCAGAATGTCGCCGATCTTCCGGCCATCGGCGGTGGTGGTGAAGGTGGTGAGGGGGGTCTGCGCATTCATGCGGCGGCCCTCCGTTCGGGAATGGGAACGGTCGCCGCATCCGCGATCTGCAGCGTCGCTCTCAGCAGCCCCTTGCGACCATCTTCGTAGGTGACTTCCGTCTGCGTGCTGATGCTCGTCGAGCCGTCGTAAAGTGCGGCGATGAGGTCGTGGTATTTCTCGGCGATGATGTTGCGGCGGACCTTTCTCGTGCGGGTCAGTTCGCCGTCATCGGCATCCAGCTCCTTGTGCAGGATCAGGAAGCGGTGGATCTGGCAGCCGGCGAGCATGCTGTCGGCGGCGAGTGACCGGTTCACCTCCTCGACGTGGCCGCGGATCATGTCGTAAACCAGCGGGTGGCCCGCGAGTTCCTGATAACTGGAATAGGCGATGTTGTTGCGCTCGGCCCAATTGCCGACAGCCGTCAGGTCGATGTTGATGAAGGCGCAACACCGTTCCAGACCGGCGCCGAAGACGACGGCTTCCAGGATGCTCGGGTAGAACTTTAGCTTGTTCTCGACATATTTCGGGGCAAACAGATGGCCGTTGGCCATCTTGCCGACGTCCTTGGCCCGGTCGATGATGCGCAAGTGCCCGGTTTCCTCATCGAAGAAACCCGCGTCGCCGGTTGCAACCCAGCCATCAAGGTCCTTGACGGAGGCCGTGCTTTCCGGATTCCGGTAATATTCCAGGAAGGTTCCGGGGCTTCGATAGAAGACCTCTCCACTCTCGGCGATCTTCACCTCGACGCCGGGCGAAGGCACGCCGACGGTATCGGAACGCACCTGGCCGTCCGGCTGTTGTGTGATGAAAACGCTGGCCTCCGTCTGGCCGTAGAGCTGCTTCAGGTTGATGCCGAGCGAGCGGTAAAAGTCGAAGATCTCAGGCCCGATGGCCTCGCCGGCCGTGTAACCCACACGAATGCGGCTGAAGCCCAGCGTGTTTTTCAGCGGACCGTAGATCACGAGATCGCCCAACAGGTATTTCAATCGGTCCAAGGTCGGGACAGGCCGTCCGTCAAGGATCGCGGGACCCACCTTGCGGGCATGGTCCATGAAGATGCGGAACAGCCATCGCTTCAAAGGTGCCGCATCTTCCATGCGGATCATTACGTTGGTCAGCTGGCTTTCGAAGACGCGAGGCGGTGCGAAGAAATAGGTCGGTCCGATTTCCCGCAGATCGTTCATCATGGTGGCCGGGCTTTCGGGACAATTGACGCAAAAGCCGGCCCAAATCGCCTGCCCCATCGAGAAGATGAAATCGCCCACCCAGGCCATCGGCAGGTAGGCCAGAATTTCCTCAGAAGGGCCGAGGTGATCGAATTCGCAGGAATTGCGCGATGTCTCGATAATATTCCGATTGGAGAGAACAACGCCCTTGGGCTTGGCCGTCGTGCCCGACGTATAGAGCATCACACAGGGGTCGTCATAGGTGAGCGCCGCGATACGCTGGTCAAGCTCTGCCTCGAACCGGTGGTGCGCCGCCCTGCCTTCCGACAGCACATCGGCAAGAGCGTTCATCCGTGAATGGTCGTATTTGCGCATTCCGCGCTTGTCGACATACACGACTTGATCGATGGACTTGATGCGTTCCTGAACCTCGATCACCTTGTCGACCTGCTCCTGGTCACCGCACACGACGAGCCGCGCACCGCAGTGTTCCAGCACGTATTCCGCCTCGTCGGCGACGGCGTCCTGGTAAAGCGGCACCGGGACGGCACCGCACATCTGCGCGGCGACGATCGACCAGTAGAGGGAAGGGCGGTTGCGTCCTACGACTGCGATGAAGTCACCGCGTTTCAGCCCGAGCGCCAGGAAGCCCATGGCCAGTGCCCGCGTCTCCGCATACGCTTCGGCCCAGGTCCAGGTCTGCCAGATGCCGAACTCCTTTTCCCGATAGGCCGGGCGCCGCGACAGCATTTGCGCGTTCCTCGCCATCAGTGCCGGAATAGACGCAAGCCCCGAGCCGGGCTGCCGGTCTGTCATGTCGTTCCTCCCCTTGACCCGTGCAGGGCTGGACGGCGCCTGATCTACCGTCCGGCTACCGTTCATTCACAACTCTCGCCGCAAAGCTTTTCGTCATTTTTTCTGAAATCTTACGAATTGTGACAGCGATGATTGCCCCTTCCCCAGTCCCTCCGCGGATGGTAGCCATGCAGGAGGGAGAAGGATCGGATGCCGCTTTCCGAGGAGGAGCACAAAGGCCTCATCAAGACGGGCCTGAACCTGATCAGTCAGGCGTTGTCGATCTTCGACAGCGATTTGAAACTTGCCGTCTGCAACCGTCGTTATCAGGATATGTTCGACTTTCCGGATGCCTTCGTGTCACCGGGGGTGAGCTTCGAGGAGACGATCCGATATCTGGTGCTGAGGGGCGAGTATGGCTCGGTCGACGATGCGGAAGAGGCGGTTCGCACGCGCGTGAAGGCTGCGCAGGCCTTCGTTCCGCACTACCTCGAACGCATGCGGCCAAACGGCCGCTGGGTTTCGGTCGAGGGGTTTCCCTTGCCGCAGGGCGGCTGGGTTACGGTCTACACGGATATCACCGAAGTACGGATACAGCAGCAGATGCTGCGGACCCGCTCTGCCGAGCTTTCGGAGCAGCTTCTGTCCAACACCGAACGCCTTTCCGAGACGAACAGGGCTCTTTCTGCGGCCAACACGGCGCTCGAGGCGGCCAAGAACCAGTTGGCTGAAATGGAGGCGCGCATCCGCCTGACAACGGAAATGATCCCGCGCACATTGCCCATGTCGATTGCAATTTTCGCTACACCTATACCAACCGACGTCTCTCATCGGTCATTCCCGGGCGCCCCTCGCAGATCGTCGGGCTCACGGGGCGCGATGTGCTGGGCGAAAGCTCATTTGCCAAGATCAAACCCTATCTCGTCCGCGCGCTGGCGGGTGTTTCCTCCATTTGCGAATTCACGGACGACGACTCGGGCCGGAGAATTCGAACAGCCTTTACTCCGGATCGAAATGATGACGGGCCAATTCATGGCGTCTACATTCTGTCGACGGACATTACTGAGGAGAGCCAGGCGCGTGCCGCGCTTGCGCAGACGCGCAAGCGGGAACTTGCCGCACAGTTGACGTCCGGGCTGGCGCATGACTTCGCCAATCTCTTGACGATTATTCTTGGACTGCAGAGCAGGCTGGAACAGATGTCTTTGCCGCCGGGGGCGAAGGATCTGGTGACTTCGACGCTCGCTGCGGCACGTCGCGGCGGCAACCTCACCGACCGGATTGCATCCATTTCAGGTCGGCGCGAGCT
Organism: Ciceribacter thiooxidans; assembly: GCF_014126615.1. Lineage (NCBI taxonomy): Bacteria > Pseudomonadati > Pseudomonadota > Alphaproteobacteria > Hyphomicrobiales > Rhizobiaceae > Ciceribacter > Ciceribacter thiooxidans. Next base: position 257,318 of record NZ_CP059897.1, on the reverse strand, counting down.
CAGGCCGGCGCCAGTCAATCTCTGCGATTTTATCAAGGACTTGATGCGTCTCGCGGGACCGGCGCTGGCCGACAATATCCGGTTGGACGTCGACATCCCTTCGATCGGCATTCCGCTCATTCTCGACGCCGGCTCGTTACAGGATTCGCTACTGAACCTGATCCTGAACGCCAAGGACGCCATCGGCGCGAAACCGGGCACCATCACGCTGCGCGTCCGCACAGTGCATGAAACCTGGATCGAGTTCTCTGTTTTGGACACCGGGGCCGGCTTTTCGCCCGAAGCGCTTGAGCACGCGCTTAACCCCTTCTTCACCACGAAGGGTGGCGAAGGTTCCGGTCTCGGCCTTTCCATGGTCTATGATCAGGCAACGATGTCCGGCGGAAGCGTGCGCCTGGAGAACCGTCCGGAAGGCGGTGCGCGTGTCGAGCTTCGGCTTCCTTATCGACCAGCAAGCAAGGAGGAGCCGCTGCACACGGTGTTGCTGGTCGAAGACAGCGACGACATCCGCGAGACCGTGCGCGATATGCTCTGCTCGCTCGGACATTCGGTTATTGAGGCGGCGAGTGCTGAGGAAGCAGAAAGTCTCGTCGATCTTCCGCAACTCGATCTCGTGCTGGCCGACATTCACTTGAAGGGCGGACGTACGGGCCTCGATCTTGCCGAAACGCTTCTGGCAAGAGGAGGAATGCCGATCGCCCTCATGAGCTCCCTTCCTGCCTCAGCGTCTTTGCGGATCGCGGCCGAAGAACGGTTCCCGCTGCTGCCCAAGCCCTTCGACAGCCAGACGCTTGCACGGTTCCTGCCGACGGTGACCAAATGACCCAACCGCTTGTCGCCATTCTCGATGATGAACCACAGATCCGCCAGGTTCTCTCGGATGCGCTTACGGAAGCCGGGTTCAAGACGGCGACTTTTGCCCGCGCGACAGAATTCGAGGCGGCGCTGAAGCGATGCGTCCCGGACGTTTGCCTTGTCGACCTCGGTTTACCGGATCGTGACGGCCTACTGCTGGTGCATCGGTTGGCGCTGGATTCGGGTGCGGCCATCATCATCATTTCAGGACGCGCCCAAGTGCAGGACCGTGTCATGGGCCTTGAGCTCGGCGCCGATGACTACATCATCAAGCCTTTCGAACCGGCCGAGATCGTGGCCCGTGTCCGCGCCCGCCTGCGCAAGGGGCGTCCGACCGGCGAGCGCACCAGCCAGATCGCGCGGTTCGATGGATGGACTGCGCTCTTCGACAGCTACACGCTTGTCTCGGCCACCGGGGAGCAGGTGTCCTTTTCCAATGCGGAGGGGCAGGTGCTGCGACTTTTCCTCGAGAGACCCCGCCGACTGATCTCCCGCACGCAGATGCAGGAAGCCTTGGGCGGGATTGCGGGCGAGAGCTTTGACCGTGCGATGGACGTGCGCATTTCGCGCCTGCGCACCAAGCTCGGCGAAGATCCGAAAAATCCGGCATTGATCAAGACGATCTACGGAGCCGGCTATATCTTTCTCGGGGATGTGCGCTGGGAATGAGAAGGAATGTCGTTGGGGAGACAGCATCCGGTTCGATAAGGCAGAGATCGCGGATTTTCTCTGACGACTGTAAGCATGGCGCATCACCACGTGTTCGCTGCGCCACTATCTTGCGGGAAGGTTGGCGTTCGACTTTCGCGCCTATCGCAATACACGCCTATTCGACGGTGCTGAACACCCTCTGGAGCGCCGTAAAGTCCTAGACTTATCGACATATAGATCGGGACAGCCCTTCGGGCCGATGCGCTGATGTCGGACCGGCTGCGGCCTTCCTATCGGCGAGCAGGGGTCACAATGTCTGGTCACTCAGGCATGTGATTGGACATGTGCGCATCGTGGCTGCTGTGCTCGTTGCCCGCCGGTGCTGCGGTGAAGATATCGGACCGTTCGTCGCCCTCGACGATCAGCTTTCCAACGAGGCCGCGCGCCGCCCTGGAGAGGGCGTGGTCGACCAGCGTGTATTCCCCGGGGACGTCCAGGGTGAGATCGACCACCGAGGCGCCGCCCGGCGGCACGGTGATCGTCTGCACGTCGGTCAAGGGGCTGGAAGTCACCGACGCGAGGTCGTAGACCCTGTCGAAGATCTCGCCGATCACGTGGAAGCTCGAAGTTTTGTTCGGTCCGCCGACTCCAAAATAGATGCGGACGGTTTCGCCGGCTTTCGCTCTCAGAGCGTTTTCGTTGGTCAGTGCCTTGTCTGCGCCGTTGAAGACATAGTATTCCGGCTGCTCGTCGAGCAGCTTCTCGCTGCTTGCAGTAAGCTTTCCTTTCGTGCCGAAGGCCTCTTCCGTGTAGAGCTCTCCCTGCATGACGTAGAACTCACGATCGACCAGGGGCAGGCCTTCCTCCGGTTCGACGAGGATAAGTCCGTACATGCCGTTTGCGATGTGCTGGGCCGCAAGCGGCACCGCGCAGTGATAGACGTAGAGGCCGGGCTTCGCGGCCTTGAACGAGAATCCCCTGGTTTCTCCGGGCGCGGCATCCGTGGCCACTGCACCGCCGCCGGGTCCGGTCACCGCATGGAAGTCGACGCTGTGGCGCTCGCTGCTGTCGGACACATTTGTCAGCTCGACCTTCACCGTGTCTCCGACGCGGACGCGGACGAAGGGGCCCGGTACTTTCCTGTTGAACGTCCAGTAATGATAGGTCGTCCCGTCGGCGACCGCTCCGGTCACTTCGACCGTTTCCAGGTTCACGGTAACGGTTTCTGGTCCCTTCCGATGAACCGGCGCGGGAAGGTCGGTCGATTGCCGGACGATGGCGAGCGGCTTCTCGGCGGTTCCGTTTTCTGTCGGATGCTGGTGATTGCCTGCTGCCATCGAGGGCTGACCCGTGGTGAGGGCGAGCCCCGAGACTGCGGCGGCGAAGAGTGCGTTGCGGAAGCCCGAGATCATGGTGTCCTCTTGAGATGTACCGGTCACGAGTTAGCCGTACGCTGGCCTTGTCCTCTTTGTGGAAGCGCAACCAAGCCGCGGGCTCTCAAACTTGTGAGGAAGCGTGAGCCTGCTCGGCACTCGAGAACGGCAGTGCCATGATCGGCGCGCGAGTCCTGCGGGCGCCGGTGCCCTGCCGGATTGGGCTGGCAAAGGCGGTTGCCTCTTTGCTGGGCGACAAAGAACGCAACGTCAACTGCTGTGCAAATGGCCGCTGGGCCGGGAACCGGAATCAAGGCGGATGAGATTGGATAGCGGAATGAACCCCAATGAGGCGCAATCGCCCGACGGCCAGGAAACCGACTGGGATCCCAGACGGGAGGATGTGCAGAGGAATCAGATCCGCGCTTACGACCATATGCGCGGGACCTGTCCAGTTGCACACAGCGATTATCTCGGCTGGTCCCTCTTTCGGCATGCAGACGTTTTGCAGATTGTGACGGACCATCACGGGTTCAGCAATGTTGTTTCACGGCACCCGTCCGTGCCGAACGGGATGGATCCTCCCGAACACACCGGCTACAGGCAGTTGATCGAACGCTATTTCACGCAGCAGAGGGTGGACGCCTTCGAGCCGGTATGTCGCCAGATTGCCGGCGAACTCGTCGGATCGCTGAAGGCGAGCTCGACCTGGGAAGTGATGTCGAACCTTGCCGAGCCCTACGCCGTCCGGGTTCAGTGTGGTTTTCTCGGTTGGCCAGAGGGGCTGCACGGGCCGTTGCGCCAATGGGTCCGAAAGAATCAGGAGGCGACACTTGCCCGTGATACAGAGGCGATGGCGTCGATCGCGCTCGAGTTCGACAGCTACATCCGCGCGCAGCTTGATGCGCGCAAATCCGCGGATGGAGCCGCACCGGAGGATATCACCACCGAGCTATTGCGACAGACGATCGGCGGTGAAAGGCTTGCCTACGCCGACATCGTCAGCATCCTGCGCAACTGGACTGTCGGGGAGCTTGGAACGATTGCGGCCTGTGTCGAGATCATCATGCATTTTCTGGCGCAGAACCAGGAGGTACAGTCGCGATTGCGCAAGGATCGCGCACGCCTTCCGCTCGCGATCGAGGAGATTCTCCGCCTCAATGGTCCTCTGATATCCAATCGACGCACCGCCAGGAGATCCGTCGTTATCGGCGATCGCCAGGTCGAGGCGGGCGACAGGGTGACTGTGATATGGGCATCGGCGAACCGCGATCCGGCCGTTTTCGAGGACGCTGACCAATACCGCCCCGATCGCGACCAGTCGTCGAACCTGCTCTATGGCGCCGGAATCCACGTGTGCCCCGGCGCGGCCCTGGCGAGGATGCAGTTGCGGGTGATGATCAGCGAGGTGCTGAGCGGTATCTCGCAGTTCACGCTGGCTTCCGATTGTGAACCCGTGCACGCCATCTATCCCGCAGGCGGCCTGGCGTCACTCGAAATCCAGACGGACGGTGCGTCTCCACAAGTCGCGTGAGCAGAGGATTGATATTGCCGTTTGCTGGTTGGCGGTCGCGCCTCTTGAGGGATGTACAAGGGCATATTTCGTGTCGAGGTCAGGCAATTCGGCAGGACTCAAGCGAACGTCGGTGCAACCTCGATCAGCGCCTGCTCCGAGCCGCCCTTGTCGATGATCGAGAAGACGGCGTTGAGCATGCCCTTCACGTCCTGCCGGACCATTTCGATGTCATGACCGAGAAGTGCGACGAAGGGATCCCAGTCAAAGCAGCCGATGATCGGCGAGCGGCCTTCGAAATGGTGGGAGGTCTTGATCCAGCGCATCACCCCTTCGAGCGAGATCGTCGAGTTGGCGAACATACCGCGAGGCAGGGGACCTTCGGAGGTGGCGAGCGCAGCCAGCGAGCTTTCCGCTTTCTCCGGTGCGTAGCCGCAGGTGAGGATGTGTCGCTCGTCGATTGGAACGCCCATGTCGTCGTGCGCGGCGCGAAACCCGCGAACGCGCTCGGCCGTATTGTGATCGGATCCGCGACCGCCGATGAAGAGCAGCGGGGAGGCCTCGCCGAGCTTGTTGCGGCAATTGACGAGGGTTCGCCGGGTCAATTCCCGCGCGCCGGCGAAGTTGTCGGAGATGACCGACGGTGCTTTCGAGCCGGGCAGGTCGAGATTGATGCTGTGGGCACCGGATGAGAGGCAGATATCCGTGATGCGGTCGGGATTTGTCGCGCCGGTCGCGATCAACCACTCCACCTGATAGGAGAGCATGGTCCGCGCTGCTTCCACCTCCAGGTCGGGGTCGCGCCGGGTGCAGGTGACGATCGGGAACAGCCCCCGCGCGCGCGCCATCGCTTCGAACGTTTCGACGATCGACCCAAAATAGCGATTGTCATATTTGGGCACGATCATGCCAATGATCTTTGACTTCTCCCGCCTCAGCAGGCTTGCCTGCATGTTGACGGCATAGCCCTGTTCCTCGGCAATGCGGCCGATCTTCTCGGCGAGCTGGCTGCTGATCCGGCGCTTCTTCCAGGTGCCGTTGAGCACCGCGCTGACTGCGCTCGCCGAGGTCCCGGCAAGCTCGGCAAGATCGTAGATCGTGGTCTTTTTTGCTGGTCGTCTCTGATTCACGAAGTCCTCCTGTGAAAGCCACCTTGACATCAAAGAGTGATGGTGGCAATTGTTGCTTCATCGATTGAGCAGCGATGCGCAATCGATGAAGTTGGTTGACTAAGGAGGGTCGACCGGGAGTTGTCCGGCACAAGCCGTCACCGAGAACGGCGTCGAGAGGATCGGCGACGAACGCAGAATTGCGGCCGTCCGGCACTCTCCGGTCCGTCGTGACGAAAGCAGGGGCAAATGCCTGGATTGTGTCTCTCGAAACGGGTTCGCCCATTCAAGGAGGAGAGTAAGATGAAATTTCGTTCGATGCTCATGGCAACGGTCGGCGCTGCCGCGATGTTTGCCGGTTCCGCGTCGGCGCAGGAAGCTGCGACGGTCGCCTTTCTGATGCCCGATCAGGCGTCAACCCGTTACGAGGAGCACGACTATCCGGGCTTCAAGGCCGAGATGGAAAAGCTGTGCGCGAGTTGCACCGTAATCTACCAGAACGCCAATGCTGACGCGGCCCTGCAGCAGCAGCAATTCAACTCGGTGATTGCCCAGGGCGCTAAGGTCGTCGTGCTTGACCCGGTCGACTCCTCGGCCGCCGCGGCTCTCGTCGAGATCGCTCATTCCCAGGACGTCAAGGTCATCGCTTATGACCGCCCGATCCCGGACAAACCCGCCGATTTCTACGTCTCCTTCGACAATGAAGGCATCGGCTATGCGATCGCCAAATCGCTCGTCGACCACTTGAAGGCCTCCAGTGTTCCGGAAGGCTCGGGCGTGCTGCAGATCAACGGCTCGCCGACCGACGCTGCCGCCGGCCTTATCCGCGACGGCATCCACCGCGGCCTGAAGGACTCCGGTTACAAGACGCTTGCCGAGTTCGACACGCCGGAATGGGCGCCGCCGAAAGCGCAGGAATGGGCGGCCGGCCAGATCACTCGTTTCGGCGCCGACATCAAGGGCGTGGTTGCAGCCAATGACGGCACGGGCGGCGGCGCGATCGCTGCCTTCAAGGCTGCCGGCGTCAACCCCGTTCCGCCGGTTACCGGCAACGACGCGACTATTGCGGCGCTGCAGCTGATCATCTCGCGCGACCAGTACAACACGATTTCGAAGCCGTCCGAAATCGTCGCTGCTGCCGCGGCGAATGTTGCCGTCAAGCTGCTGAAGGGGGAGACCCCCGAAGCCAAGACGACGCTCTACGACACCGCCTCCGAACTCTTCGTGCCGGCGGTCGTCACGGCGGAGAACATCAAGGCGGAGATCTTCGACAAGGGCATCCAGAAGCCCGAGGAAGTCTGCACCGGCGAATATGCCGAGGGTTGCAAGAAGCTCGGTATTACCCAGTAATGTAACCTCCCAAGGCGCCCGGTCGGGGTTCGCTCCGGCCGGGTGCAACCGGTATCTGAAAAGAGCGTCTTGTCATGGTGCGAAACGATAGAGGCCTGCCCGCAAAGGGTGAGGTCATCCTGAAACTGAGCAATGTCTCGAAGAATTTCGGCGCGGTTTCCGCCCTCACCGACATCGAGCTCGAGGTCAAGGCCGGCGAGGTCGTGGCGCTTGTTGGCGACAACGGCGCCGGCAAGTCCACGCTGATCAAGATTCTCGCCGGCGTTCACCAGCCGAGCTCCGGGCGGATCGAATTCTGCGGCAGGGAAGTCTCGCTCGACAGCCCGAGCAGCGCGCTCGAACTCGGCATTGCGACCGTGTTCCAGGATCTTGCCTTGTGCGAAAACCTGGACGTCGTCGCCAACCTTTTCCTCGGTCACGAAATGTCGCCATGGAGCCTCGACGAGGTTTCGATGGAAGTTCGCGCCTGGACTTTGCTCAGGGAGCTTGCGGCGCGGATTCCTTCCGTTCGCGAGCCCATCGCTTCGCTCTCGGGCGGTCAGCGCCAGACGGTCGCCATCGCCCGTTCCCTGCTGCTCGACCCCAAGATCATCATGCTCGACGAGCCGACGGCAGCGCTCGGCGTCGCCCAGACGGCCGAGGTGCTGAACCTCATCGAGCGGGTGCGCGAGCGGGGTCTCGGGGTCATCATCATCAGCCACAACATGGAGGATGTTCGCGCGGTGGCGGACCGCGTCGTCGTTCTCCGGCTCGGACGCAACAACGGTGTCTTCAGCCCGGACGCTTCGAACCACGAACTGGTGGCGGCCATCACAGGCGCCACAGAGAACGCCGTCTCGCGCCGCATCGACCGAAAGTCCGGCGAGCGCGCCGACCTCGGCGGAAACCAAGCATGAGTACCGACATGTCCAATCAAAGCCACACGCCTTCAACGGCACTCGATCGCAGTGACGAGCGCGTGACGCATGCCGAGGGTATTTCCGGCATGCTGCGCGCTTTCGTCGGGCGGGTGCGTTCCGGTGACCTCGGAATGCTGCCCGTGGCGGTCGGGCTCATCGTCATCTCGACGGTGTTCAGTATCCTCAATCCGATCTTCCTGGCGCCGAACAATCTGGTCAACCTGCTGTTCGACTGTGCGACCGTCGGCATCATATCGCTCGGGATTGTCTGCGTCCTGCTGCTCGGGGAAATTGATCTTTCGGTCGGCTCGATGAGCGGATTGGCATCGGCCATCATCGGCGTGCTCTGGGTGAACACGGGCGTGCCGCTGCCGCTTGCCATTTTTGCGGCGCTGGTGACGGGCGCGGCCGTCGGAGCGCTCTATGCCCTTCTCTACACCCGTCTCGGGATGCCGAGTTTCGTCGCGACACTCGCCGGCCTGCTCGCGCTTCTCGGGATGCAGCTCTATATTCTCGGACCGACGGGCAGCATCAATCTGCCCTACGCCTCGCCGCTCGTCCGCTTCGGCCAGATCCTGGTGATGCCGGCATGGCTTTCGCACATGTTGGCGCTGGTGCCCGGAGCGGTTCTCATCGTCGCGGGGCTTGCCATCCGCCGCCGCAGGCAGACCGTCAATCTTTCCTCCCGGCCCGTCAGCACGCTCGTCTTCAAGGCCGCGGTTCTGACGCTCGCGCTCGAAGGCGCCATCTACTACCTCAACATCGGTCGAGGCGTGCCGTGGATGTTCGGCCTCTTCGTTCTGCTGGTCGTCGTCCTGAACTATGCGCTCACCAGGACCAAATGGGGTCGCTCGATATTCGCCGTCGGTGGAAACCGGGAAGCCGCGCGCCGCTCGGGCATCAATGTGCGTCGCATCTACCTCAGCGCATTCATGCTGTGCTCGACGCTTGCGACGCTCGGCGGCATCCTTTCGGCATCGAGACTTGCCTCGTCCAGCCAGCAGGCCGGGACGGGCGACGTAAACCTGAATGCGATTGCCGCGGCGGTCATCGGGGAACGAGCCTGTTTGGCGGCCGCGGAAGCGCCTATTCGGCGCTCCTCGGCATCATCGTCATCCAGGCGATCTCGAACGGCCTGACGCTTCTGAACCTCAGCTCGTCATTGCGTTACATGATCACCGGCGCCGTGCTCGCGATTGCTGTCATCGTCGACTCGCTTGCCCGCCGCTCGCGCGTCAGCCATGGCCGCGCCTGAACAGAAAGACTGGAGAATAACCATGACTGATCTCATGAAGGGCAAGATCGTTGCGATCACCGGGGCGGCGTCGGGAATCGGGCTCGCCTGCGCCCGGGGACTCATCGATGAAGGCGCGACGGTAGTGCTGATCGATCGTGCCAGGGAGAAGCTCGACGCGCTGTGCGCCGAACTCGGCGAAAGGGCCCGACCGCTGGTCGTCGACCTCCTGAACGGAGCGGAAGTCTCCGGCATGCTGCCGCGGATCCTCGACGTCGCCGGCGGCCTGGATGTCTTCCACGCCAATGCGGGTGCTTATATCGGCGGAGCTGTCGCGGAAGGCGATCCGGACGCCTGGGACCGGATGCTGAACCTCAACATCAATGCTGCCTTCCGCTCGGTCCACGCGGTCCTGCCGCATATGATCGCGCAGAAGTCCGGCGATATCCTGTTTACCAGTTCGATCGCGGGCGTTGTGCCGGTGGTCTGGGAGCCGATCTATACGGCCTCCAAGTTCGCCGTGCAGGCCTTCGTCCATTCGACCCGTCGCCAGGTGGCGCAACATGGCGTGCGCGTCGGGGCCGTCCTGCCGGGTCCCGTCGTCACTGCACTTCTCGACGACTGGCCGAAGGCCAAGATGGAGGAGGCGCTTGCCAACGGTAGCCTTATGCAGCCGAAGGAGGTGGCGGATGCCGTCCTCTTCATGCTGACGCGCCCGCGTAACGTGACGATCCGCGATCTTGTGATCCTGCCGAACAGCGTCGACCTTTGACCGGCAGCAGCTTCAGAGTCCTGTGATCATTCGATGTTTCGAGCCATGACGATGACCGAGGAGGAAACCATGTCAGCGACAGGAGAGGTGCGCCACGTCATCGGCATCGATGTCGGTACCGGTAGCGCGCGCGCCGGGCTCTTCGATCTTTCCGGCAGCATGCTCGCCGTCGCCAAACGCGACATTTCGCTTTTCCGCGAAGCGGGCGCGATCGTCGAACAATCGAGCACGGAGATCTGGGAGGTGGTGTGTGCCATTGTTCGCGAGGTCGTCGCCTCTGCCAGGATCGATCCTGCAACGGTGATCGGCATCGGTTTTGATGCGACATGCTCGCTGGTCGTGCTTGGCGAAGGTGGTGTTCCGCTTGCCGTTGGTCCGTCCGAGGATGCAGACCGCGATATCATCGTGTGGATGGATCACCGGGCGGTGGAGCAGGCGGAACGCATCAATGCTCTCGGCCACGAGGTCCTTCGCTATGTCGGGGGGCGCATCTCGCCGGAAATGGAAACGCCGAAGATCCTGTGGTTGAAAGAGAACAGGCCGGAGGTCTTCGCACGTGCCTGGCAGTTCTTCGACCTCGCCGACTTCCTCTCGTGGAAGGCGACGGGTGATCTGGCGCGTTCGACCTGCACCGTCACCTGCAAATGGACCTATCTCGCGCACGAGGAGCGCTGGGATGCGAGCTATTTCGATCAAATCGGACTTGGTGAACTCGCGGCAGAAGGCTTCGGCCGTATCGGTACGCGGATCGTCGATCCCGGTACGCGACTTGGCCAGGGGCTTACGGAAGACGCCGCCCGCACAATGGGGCTGAAGGCGGGTACCGCTGTCGCTGCGGGCATGATCGACGCCCATGCCGGCGGCATCGGCACGGTCGGTATCGGCGGGCGTCCCACCGAAAACCTCGCCTATGTCTTCGGCACCTCCTCCTGCACAATGACATCGACCGAGGCACCGGTCTTCGTGCCCGGCGTCTGGGGTCCCTATTATTCGGCGATGGTCCCCGGCATGTGGCTGAACGAGGGCGGCCAGAGTGCGGCCGGCGCGGCCATCGATCAGCTGCTTTCCTTCCATCCGGCCGCTGCGGAGGCGAATGCTGAAGCGCGCGAGCGCGGGATCGCTCTTCCCGTTTTGATGGCCGAAGCGGCGGCGGACAAGGTGACGCGGCTGTCCGATGCAGTCCATCTCACTCGGGATATCCATGTGGTGCCGGAATTCCTCGGCAACCGGGCGCCGTTCGCCGATCCGCATGCGCGTGCGGTGATCGCAGGGCTTGGCATGGAACGGGATCTCGACAACCTCATCGCGCTCTATGTGGCCGGCCTCTGCGGGATCGGCTATGGGCTTCGGCAGATCATCGAGACCCAGGCGCGGGCCGGCGCTGATGTCGAGCGCGTGGTGATTAGCGGTGGAGCGGGCCAGAGCGAACTCGTGCGCCAGCTTCTCGCCGATGCCTGCGGCAAGCCGGTCGTGGCGCCGCGAGCCGAGGAGCCCGTGCTCCTCGGTTCTGCGATCCTCGGCGCGGTCGCTTCCGGCGCATTCATCGACATGACAGCTGCGATGCAGGCGCTGAGCGGCGTCTCCGGAACGTACGAACCGGCTGTGAGCACGATTGCCGAGGCACACGAAAGGCGCTTCCGGGCCTTCGAACAGCTTCAGGCCTGTGCGCGTGCAATAAGAGCCGGCTGAGACGCCGGTCAGCAGAGTTCCTGCGCGAGGCCGATGAGGAGACCTTCCGGCCCGCGGATGTAGCAGAGCCGATAGATGTCCTTGTAATCGACGACTTCGCCGACGAGTTCAGCGCCGCGTGTGCGGAGCCTTTCCACCGTTTCGTCGATATCATCGACGGCGAACATGACACGGAGATAGCCGAGAGCGTAGACCGGTGCGTTTCGGTGATCCGCGACGACCGACGGCGTGATGAAGCGGGAAAGCTCAAGCCGGCTGTGGCCGTCGGGTATTCGCGTCATCGCGATCTCGACACGCTGGTCACGAAGGCCGGTGACACGTCCGGCCCATTCCCACTCGATAGTCAATAGGCTTCAGTTCGTATTGTGATTGTTGAGCTTTCTGCTCACACACTAAATCCATACCAACTACAATCCACCAAGTCGCCGGGACAGGATTTGCATACCATATATGGCGATCGTTCCTGCCATTACCGCGCACGCATCATAAACGAGCGCCGCGAGAATACAGATCAAAAGAGTCTGAATCGCCACTGCATCATATGCGAAAGTCCGCCTCAAACGCGGATTCACAGGGATGATCAGGAATGGAATCATGTTAAAAAATCCGCGCTAAAAGCGGATATTGAGATATGATTCTTACGATCCGCCTATCGAGCTTTCATTCGGAGTAGAGAATCCGTGGTTCACCGGTGAGGCCGCAACCCCGACCTTCTCGCGAGAAGAAATGCTCGCGACCAAGCTACGGGCTTTGCTTCAGCGCAACAAGGGCCGCGATCTATTTGACCTCGATCACTCGCTCACTGTGTTCGAGGGGGTGGACCCGGCCCGAATCGTCGAGTGTTTTCAGCTCTACCTCGAAAAGGCTGAACAAGCTATTTCGAGGGCTGAGGCGCAGCAGCGGATGTTTCAGAAACTCGCCAATCCCGCCTTCTTCACCGATATGCGCCCGCTGCTTCCGACCGATCGCGCGAGAGCACTGAACGATAGAACACTCAAAGCCGCATTTGCCAAGGTGATGAAAGAACTTATCGACCGGATACCAGGTGACGAGTGGGCGAAGGCCGGAGACATGCGGGAGCGTTTTGGTGTCTAGTCAGTCTTGTGGGTTCGATGTTGCGAACGCAATTCCTTCAGTCGATTCAGGTTTGACCGCATTGCCGAGTCGGACGTGACCGGCAAGAGTTGCCGGGCTCCTTGGGGGTCCTCTGTTGCGAGAGTCCGTTGCGCAGAAGGTCACGGAGCGGGAGGCGCGAACTGCCAGCCAATGACCGGCCGCATAAAGGCACGTTTCTGTTCGTCCCGTTGTTTCGTTGTCTTTGCCCAGCGCTGCCGCGTAATGGCGGGCAGCGCTGCTATATATGGGATCTCCGCGCCGCCCGCCATCGTTCCTGTACCATTCTACAATTCCCGCCCGACGATAGGTTTGCCGCATTTTCCATCCGCCTCGAACGCCAGCTTCTCGCCGATGCCTGCGGCAAGTCGGTCGTGGCGCCGCGAGCCGAGGAGCCCGTGCTCCTCGGTTCTGCGATCCTCGGCGCGGTCGCTTCCGGCGCATTCATCGACATGACAGTTGCGATGCAGGCGCTGAGCGGCGTCTCCGGGACCTATGAACCGGCCACGAGCGGGGTTGCCGAGACGCATGAAAGGCCCTTCCGGGCGTTCGAGCAGCTTCAGGCATGCGCGCGCGCAATACGAACCGGCTGACGCGCCGGTCAGCCGAGTTCTTGCGCGAGGCCGATGAGAAGGCCTTCTGGGCCGCGGATGTAACAGAGGCGGTACGCGTCCTTGTACTGGACCACTTCACCGACGAGCTCGGCGCCGCGCGTGCGGAGCCTTTCGAGTGTTTGGTCGATATCGTCCACGGTGAACATGGCGCGGAGATAGCCGAGAGCGTTGACCGGCGCCTTGCGATGATCCGCGATAACCGTCGGCCTGATGAAACGGGAAAGTTCGAGCCGGCTGTGACCGTCCGGTGTCCGCATCATCGCGACTTCGACGCTCTGGTCGCCGAGCCCGGTGACGCGTCCGGCCCACTCCCCTTCGATCATCGCTCCACCTTCGAACTCGAGCCCGAGCGCGCGAAAGAACTCGACCGCGCCTTCGAGGTCTTCGACGACGATGCCGATATTATCCATTCGCTTGAGCGCCATGCTTCCAGTCTCCCAAGGTGTCGTGCCAGTCTATAGGCCGTGACCCGGTCTGCCAACCGGAAGGGTAGGGGCCGCCGTTTTGCCGCTGTCAGAGCCGCCGTTCCGTGTCGGCATCGAAGAGGTGAATCTGCGACGACGCAAACTTGAGACCGACAACGTCGCCGGGGGAAACATGCGTCCGTCCGTTGAGGACGACCACAAGCTCCGGTGAGGTGGCGGTGGTGAGGTAGGTTGCCGACCCGGTGGATTCGACAATCGCGACCGGTACCTCCAGCGCCCCTTCACCTCGCGGAACGATCGTCACGTGCTCGGGTCGCAGACCCAACGTCACCTCTTTTCCGGGAACGACGGGAACGTCGATTGCCATATGCTGTCGTCCGTTGAGTTCAAGAACGAGGGAGTGCCCATCGACGTCGCCGGTTGCAGGCATGAAGTTCATTGCCGGCGAGCCGATGAAACCGGCGACGAATTTGTTGACGGGCCTGTCATAGAGATCGAGCGGCCGGCCCTGCTGTTCGATGACGCCGGCGCGCATGACGACCACGTGGTCAGCCATGGTCATCGCCTCGATCTGGTCGTGGGTTACGTAGACAGAGGTTGCGCCGAGACGATCGTGGAGTGCGCGAATTTCCTTGCGCATGTGCACGCGCAGCGCCGCGTCGAGGTTCGAAAGCGGCTCGTCGAAGAGAAAGGCTTTCGGATGGCGGATGATGGCACGGCTCATCGCGACGCGCTGGCGCTGGCCGCCTGAGAGCTCGCGCGGGTACCGCCCGAGCAGGTTGGAAAGACCGGTCGTTGCGGCGACCTCCTCGGCAGCCTTCTTCGCTTGTGCCTTCGGTGTGCCGCGGATGCGCAGGCTGTAGGTGAGGTTCTGCTCGACGGTCATGTGCGGGTAAAGCGCGTAGGACTGGAAGACCATCGCGACGTCGCGCTTGCGCGGGGGTACTGTGTTCATGACCTCGCCGGCAATCCTCAGTGTTCCGGTCGAAATGCTCTCGAGGCCCGCGAGCGAGCGCAGGAGCGTGGACTTGCCGCAGCCCGACGGGCCGACAAGCGCGGTGAAGCTTCCCTTGCGGATGGAAAGGTCGATGTTCTTGAGGGCGTGGTAAGCGCCGTAATGTTTGTTCACACCGGAGAGCTCGATCTGGGCAGTCATTTCAAGGCTCCCGAAGTCAGGCCGGAAACGATCCGGCGTTGCATGAGGACGAAGACGGCGAGGATTGGCGTCACATACATGGTCGCGTAGGCCATGATCTTGTTCCACTCGTTGGTGTTCGGGCCCATGAAGCTGTTGAGGCCGACGCTGGCTGGCTGGAGCTCCACCGTCTGGATCATTGACTTCGAATAGACGAACTCCCCGAAGGCCTGCATGAAGATGAGGATGGCGCTGACCAGGATGCCGTTCTTTGCAAGCGGCAGGACGATGTTGAAGAAGGCGCCGATGCGGGAATTGCCGTCGACGAGTGCGGCCTCCTCCAGTTCCTGCGGCACGCTCATGAAGGTCGCGCGCACGAGCACGATGAAGAAAGGCATGCTTTTGGCGGCGATCGCCAGAATGACGGCAAGCCGTGGATAGGAGAGTAGCCCGACCTGTGAGAAGCCAACGAAGATCGGCGTGATCATCAAGGACGCTGGCAGGACCTGCAGCATCAGGACGAGGAAAAGGCCGATATCGATCCAGACATTGCGGTAGCGTGCAAGCACATAGGCACAACCGGTGCCGAGCAGCGCGATGACGGAAACCGCGCCGCAGGCGATCACCAGAGAGTTCCAGATGTAACGGCCCATCAACCGGCTTTTCCAGACCTCGCCGTAAATCTGCCACTGCGGATCACGTGGCCAGAAATCCGGAGGATTGGCAAACATTGCCGAGCCGGATTTCAGCGCGGTGACATACATCCAGTAGAGCGGGAAGAGATAGATCGCGGCAAGCACGACCGCGACGCCGAGCATTACTCTTTCGCGAAGGGTGTCGTTCATCCCCGCACCTCGTGACGTGTCGATCTGACGTAGACGACGGAGGCGACCATCACGAAGACGATCATGATGACGGAGATCGTCGCACCCTTGGCGAAGTCGTACTGGCGGAATGACATGTCCCATGCCCAGTACTGCGTGACGTTCGAGGAATTGTTCGGCCCGCCTGAGGTGATCGCCGCGAAGAGATCGAATTGCTGCAGCGTGAAAATGAGGCCGAGCGCGATGATCGCACCGATCGACGAGCGCATCATCGGCAGCGTGATCGTCCAGAACCGCTGCCAGGCATTGGCCCCGTCGAGTTCGGCTGCCTCGTAGAGGTCTCCCGGAATTGAGGACAACCCGACCGAGAGCAGGATCATGTTGAAGGAGGTCCCGAGCCAGATATTGGCGAGGATCACTGCCCAGAGCGAGTAGTTCGGGTCTGAGCGCCAGAAGATGTTGCCGGAGATGAGGCCGCTTTCGCGGAGAAGGAAGTTCAGGACGCCGAAGTCACCCGATAGGATCCAGTTCCAGATCGCACCGACGACGAGGCCCGGCATGACCCAGGAAACCAGGAAGAGGCCGCGCAACCAGGACGCACCCGGAAAATTCGTCCAGAAGAAGAGTGCCAGCCCGAAACCGATGGCGAACTGCCCGGCGATCGAGGCCGTGACGAAGACGGCGGTATTGGCGAGGATTGGCCACGTCTCGGGCTGCGCGAAAAGTTCGCGATAGTTCCTCAGGCCGACGAAGGGGCGCCAGAGCGTACCGAGGCTGAACATGTCGACCTCCTGGAAGCTCATGAGAACGTTGTAGAGAAGCGGGATGCCGGAGAGCGCAAGCAGGAATGTGAGCGGCAGCGCCACGAGGACGATGTCGAAGCCCCGACCATCGATGGTGCTGGAAAGGAGTCTCTTCATTTCGTTCTCCGCCTCCGCCGGGAGCATCCCGCATTCGCGCGGGACGACCCTCCGGGAGGAACGCGTTGCAAGACTGGTTTCAGAGGCTCTCCGGCTCCCGGAGCATGGAGAACCCGAGCGGAACAATCAGCCGAGAACGGCCTTTATTTTCTCCGCCGCCTGGTCGAGAGCATCTTTCGACGACATCTGTCCGGTGAGTGCCGCCTGGATTGCGTCCTGGATTGCTTTCGAGATTTTCGGCCATTCCGGATGCGGGCCGCGGGGCTTTGCGTATTTGAGTTGCTCGACGAAGACCTTGAGAGCGGCATCCTTCTTTGGCTCGCCGGTTTCGGGAATCGCGATGTCCGAGCGTGCGGGCAACTGGCCGAAATCCTTGAACATCCGGTCATCCTGCGAAACGAAGTATTCGAGCACCTTGAATGCTTCCTGCGGATGCTTGGTGCTTGCGAAGATCGCCCAGTTGAAGTCGCCCATGGCGGACGAGCGCTCGGCGCCCTCCTGCGGAATCGGCAGCAGCGCGACGCCCCAGTCGAATTTCGCTTCCGCGATCATGCGGTCGAGTTCCCAGGGACCGGAGATCGCCATGGCGGCATTGCCCGAGTTGAAGGTGCCGGTCGAATCCCACTGGCTGCGTGTCAGCGTGTCCGGCGACGCGAGCTTTTCGTCGATGATCGTCTTCCAGGTGTCGAGCGCCTTAACGGCGCCGTCGGCGTTGATGTTCTCGTAGCTGGCGCCTGCCATCTGCGCCCAGGGCAGGAACTGGAAGGTGCCCTCCTCGTTGGCCTTTGCCGAGAAGGCGAGGCCGTAGACGTTTGCTGAGGGATCGGTGAGCTTGCGGGCGGCTTCCACGAGCTCGTCCCATGTCTGCGGCGGCTTGTCGGGATCGAGGCCCTTCGCCCGGAACATGTCCTTGTTGTAGTAAAGCGCAATCGTGTTGGTGGCTTTGGGGATGCCGTAGTTCTTGCCATCCCACATGGTCGAGGCGAGCGGCCCGGGGAAGTAGTTCTCGACCTTCACCACGTCCGACTTTGCGATCATGTCGGTCAGGTCGAGGAATGCGCCGCGCGAAGCGAAAAGCGCGTGCTCCGGGTTGTCGACCGCGATGATGTCGGGTGCCTGGCCGGTGGAAAATGCGCGCATGGCTTCACTCACCACGTCGTCGAACTGGATCTGGCGGTATTCGACCTTGATGCCGGTGTCCAGCGCGTTGAAGTCCTTGATGAGGTTCGGCGCCGGCTGGATGTCGCGGTCGAGTGACCAGACGCTGATGGTGACGTCTTCTGCCGAAGCGGGCAGGCCCGACACCGACACGGAAGCCAATGCGACTGCGGCGAGCATTGCATATTTTCGGATACCCATGATCTCCTCCCTTGGTTATCCCGTCCGCCCCTCATCCTCCATGCGGGGCGACATGCTTGTCTCATGCCGGGTCGGAGACGAAATCGCCGCCCCGGCAGGTCTTCAGGTAATTAAGTGCATGGACCTGGCCGGTCATTTCGAGCGCATCGCGATAGACCGGATCGTGCCAGCCTTCGATGTCGATTGCGCCGGACCAGCCGGCGAGCCGGAGTTCGGAAACCACGTCCGTCCAGTTGGTGTCGCCGAAGCCCGGCGTGCGCATGAAGACGAATTTCTCCTTGCCGAAGATGCCGTGCTCGCGGATGACGTCCCAGCGGATCGTCGCGTCCTTGCCGTGAACGTGGAAGATCTTTGGCGCCCATTTTCGGATCTGCGGGATCGGCTCGATCAGGTAGACCATCTGGTGACAGGGTTCCCATTCAAGTCCGACATGGTCGTCCGGCGTTTCGTTGAAGATGAGCTCCCAGGCATCGGGATTATGGGCGATGTTCCAGTCGCCGGTCTGCCAGTTGCCGTCCATGGCGCAGTTTTCGAAGGCGATCTTGACGCCCCTGTCGGCGGCGCGCCGGGAAAGTTCGCTCCAGATCTCGCGATAACGGGGAAGGCTCTCGGGGATCGGCTTGCCACGCAGGCGGCCGGTGAAGCCGGCAACGCAGGTAGCCCCGAAATGATGGGCATTGTCGATGCAGTCCTTCCATCCCTGCAGGGTCTGGCGGTCGATGTCGGTTTCCTCGAGCGGATTGCCGAACATGCCGAGCGTGGAAATGGTGATATCGCGGTCGCCAATCGCCTCGCGGCAGCGCTTGCCGAGCTCGGCGAGGTTCTGGCCGTTGGTCGTCTGCCAGAAGAATGGCTCGAAACTCTCGAAGCCCAGGTCGGCGATCTGGCCGATGCGGCTTGCGGCATCCCCTTGGTCGCGCTGACCATGGTGCCGATGCGGATGGATTTGGCCGGGTTGGTCATGCCTGCTCCCTATGCTGCGATTGTGATGCGTCGCCGGTCGCGGGCGCTGTCAATGGCGCCGAACACCATGGCGAGGCTCTTGATGTTGTCGCTCCCATCGGTCTCGGGACGGCTGCCATTGCGGACCGCCGCGACGAAACTCTGAAGAACGCTGGCATGGCCGTGGGTGTCCGCCTCGCTCGAGGCCGGCGGCACGCTTACCGGCTCGACGGCGCGCAGAAAGCCGTCCGTTCCTGCGACGACCTTCGCCTCGAACCTGTCCGCACCGTCCCAGAGAAGAGTGCCTTTGGTGCCGACGATCCGCCATGCGCTTTCCCAGCTCGTCGGCCCGCCTTCTGCACACCACGAGCCGCGATAGGTGAAGACCACCTCATCGGAGAATTCGAAGATGGCGTTTGCCGCAGCGCCGTGTCGATACCAGGAACCGGGCGGATTGTATTCGTGGCAATAGACGGCGAGCGGATCCTTGCCGGACATGAAACGCGCGGCATCGAAGGTGTGGATCGCCATGTCGAGGAGCAGGACGTGGTCCATCTCCTCACGGAAGCCGCCAAAATGGGGCCCGAGGAAGAAATCGCAGTGAAGGCCGGTCAGGCGGCCGAGCGCGTTCTCTTCGATCATGCGGCGAATGCGGCGAACGCCAGCGATGAAGCGGCGGTTCTGCACGACGGCGTGCAGACGATCGGCTCGATCGGCAAGTGCGCGCAGTTCCCGGGCTTCCGCGATCGATGTCGCCATGGGCTTTTCGCTCAGCACATGGCAGCCATGGGCAAGGCCGACGGCGACGACGGCGCGCCGCGCCGATGGGACGACGACGTCGAAGAGGAGGTCAGGGGAGGTGCGGCGGAGCATGGTCTCCAGATCGGTGTCGATCGCGACGCCGGCCAGGCCGAACTCGGCGGCGAGCGCCTCGGCGGCCAAACGGTCGATGTCGACGAGACCGACGACCGTTACGCTGTCGCTGAGATTGGGGGTGTCGCGAAGAGCTCTCAGCCAGCCTTTGGCCATGCTTCCGCACCCGCACAAGACGGCCTTGTACGTCACAGGTTTCCTCCCGAGTTCGAAAGCCGGAAACTCCTCGGTTGGCTTCCGTAAACGTTTACGATACTATGCGTGAGAATTGTTTTATGTCAATAGGGCACGGGGGCGGCCTTCGAGCCGACGGGGGAAGGATCCGGAAAATGAAGGGAATTCGCCAGCTTGCGGACCAGCTCGGCATCTCGATCGGCACGGTTTCCCGCGCGCTGAACGGCAAGCCGGATGTTGCGGAAGAGACCCGCAGACGCGTGCTTCAGGCGGCGGAGAGCCTGGGCTATGTCGCCAATCAGTCGGGGCGGGCGCTGCGCAAGGGATCGACCGGCGTCATCGGCTTCATGATGCAGACTGGGCCGGAAATCACCGGCCAGGGCGACACCTTCTTCATGAGCGTCTTCGACGGCGTACAGACGGTCTTTGCCCGTCACGGACTCGATCTCGTTGCGCTGTTGTGTTCCTCCGAGGAAGACCCGCGCGACTACCTGAAACGCGTCGTGGCGCGTGGCTTTGCCGATGGCATCATTCTCTCTGCGACCCGGCGCCACGACGCCCGCTTCGAACTGCTCGCCAAACGCAAGATCCCCTTCATCACGCTCGGGCGAAGCCTGACCGATGTCGGACAGCCGTGGATCGACCTCGACTTTGAAGGGATGGCGGAGACGGCGGTGGAGCGGCTGGTCGAGAAGGGGCACCGCCGTATTGCCGTCAGCCGGCCCCATGACGACGCAAACCTCGGATATGTCTTCGTCGACCGCTGCCGGGAGGTGCTTGGGCGGCACGGACTTGAGCTTGCCGAGGAACACATCTTCCGTTCGACCCCGAACGAGGCGGGTGGCTATCAGATCGCCCGTGATCTTTTGGCGTGCAAGGAGCGGCCGACGGCGATCCTGCTTGTCAACGAGGTCAGTTCGACCGGCCTTTATCGCGGGCTCAACGAGGCCGGGCTGGTGCCGGGACGCGACATCGCCGTAATTGGTCGTCAGAGCCCGCATTCGCATTTCCTGTCACCGCGGCTTACGGCCTTCACCCTGTCGCTGCGCGACCTCGGCATAGCGCTTGCCGAGACGCTGCTCGCTGCAATGCCTGCGTATGCGGAGCCTTATGCCGGGCGTCCGGCACGCCTGCTCTGGCCGATGACGCTCGTGCCCGGCGAGAGCGACGGCGAGGTGCCGGGAGGCGCCCGATGATGTCCTCTACGCCGAGATCGGACAGTACGATCAGCCGGCCGGGACGGCTTGCCGTCGCTTTTGCGCCGCCGGGCTTGCGACGCTCGCATACATGCCGCTGGTTCTGAAATCGCTTGGGCTGGTGCCGTAAAGACGGCGGAAGACTTTTGAGAAGTAGTTCGGGTCGTCAAAGCCGCAGAGGGCGGAGACCTCCTTGATCGGCATGTCCGCAGTCTTGGTCAGGAGCTTGGCTGCGCGCCGAAGGCGTTTCTGCAGGACGAACTCCGCCGGCGGCAGACCCTCGCTGGCGGTGAAAATGCGCGAGAAGTGCGCGCGGCTCAGGCCGGCGACGGCTGCGAGCTCGCCGACCGCGAGACGCTGGTCAAGGTGCGCCTCGATGTGGCTCAGGACATGTTGCAGGGCACGGTATTCCTGGGCGAACGTCGGATGGGAGCCGAAGACGTCGTCATAGAGCGCCATTGCAGCCTCGTAAGCGATCGCAGAGGCCGCCCCCGGCGTTTCCGCGCCGGTGACCAGTCGGTGGCAGCAATGTGCCAACTGGTCGATCGTCTCGGTCTTCAGTCGCAGGACGGGACCCGTCATTGCAAGGATCGAGCGGTGGATGCGCAGCGCCTCCTCGCCGTTCATGGAAATCCAGAAGAACGCCCAGGTCTCGTCCCTTTCCAGCCAGTAGCGGTGGTTGTGTGGAACGATGAGGAGCAGCGTCTCACCCGGACGAACCTGCACGGTGCGGTTCTCGTAGCGCAGGTTCCCCCGTCCGCCGACGGTGTGCTGCAGGACAGTGAAGGGAGCGAGGCCGCGCTTGCGTCCGTCCCAGTCATAATTTCCCCCGCGCCGGATCTCGTAACCGCCGCTGGTCGGCATTGTGTGCAGGCTCTGGCGCCCTCTGGGCAGCGACACGGTGCGGCTTGCTGGCCCGAAATCGAGAAGATTTTGCAGCACAAAATTACCCATGATAGCACAATCCTTCTCTGGCCCAGCTCGGGAATATACGCATAATCGCCGTCACAGGAGAAGTCGGAGAGCGAATTTTCGGAGAGGAACAGCGCGAAAACGGCCGGATTTCTGGCCTGTTTGCGGTACGCCGCCAATAGAATCTCATCGTGCAATACTCGCCGTCGGTTGTGGTACGAACTCCGCAAGAAGGGTCTGACGAATGGGTTTCAAAATCGCTATTATCGGTGCCGGCAGCATCGGTTTCACCAAGAAGCTTGCAACCGATATTCTGTGTGTTCCCGAGTTCCATGACGTGGAATTCGCCCTAACCGACATCAGCAAGCGCAATCTCGGCATGATCCGCGACATTCTCCAAAGAATGATCGAGGCCAACCGGCTGCCGGCGCGTGTGACCGCGACCACAGACCGGCGCCGGGCGCTCGAAGGTGCGCGCTATGTCATCAGCTGCGTGCGCGTGGGCGGGCTGGAAGCCTATGCCGACGACATCGCGATCCCGCTCAAATACGGGATCGACCAGTGCGTCGGAGACACCATCTGCGCCGGTGGCATTCTCTACGGCCAGCGCAACATTCCGGTCATTCTGGATTTCTGCAAGGACATCCGCGAAGTTGCCGCGCCGGGCGCGAAGTTCCTGAACTACGCCAACCCGATGGCCATGAACACCTGGGCGGCGATCGAGTACGGCAAGGTCGATACCGTGGGGCTGTGCCATGGCGTACAGCACGGCGCCGAGCAGATCGCCGAAGTGCTCGGTGCGGGGTCGGTAGCCGAACTCGACTATGTCTGTTCCGGTATCAACCACCAGACCTGGTTCATCGACCTGCGGCTGAACGGCCGCAAGATCGGCAAGGATGAACTGGTGGCGGCCTTTGAGGGGCATCCCGTCTATTCGCAGCAGGAGAAGCTTCGCATCGACGTGCTGAAGCGCTTCGGCGTCTATTCCACCGAAAGCAACGGCCATCTTTCGGAATACCTGCCGTGGTATCGCAAGCGCCCGGAGGAGATTGCCCGGTGGATCGACATGTCCGACTGGATCCATGGTGAGACCGGCGGTTACCTCCGGTATTCGATCGAGACCCGCAACTGGTTCGAGAGCGATTTCCCGCAGTTTCTGGAGTCGGCGGGCAAGCCGATCGACGCGACGAGGCGCTCGAACGAGCACGCCAGCCACATTCTCGAGGCGTTGGAGACCGGACGGGTCTATCGCGGCCACTTCAACGTCAAGAACAATGGCGTCATCGCCAACCTGCCGGCGGATGCCATTATCGAGTCGCCGGGTTTCGTCGATCGTTTCGGCATCAACATGGTTTCGGGCATCACATTGCCGGAGGCCTGCGCGGCTACCTGCATGGCCTCGATCAACGTCCAGCGGATGGCGGTCCACGCGGCGATCTCGGGGGATATAGACCTCCTGAAACTTGCCGTCTTGCATGATCCGCTGGTCGGTGCCGTCGCCACCCCGGAGGAGGTCTGGCAGATGGTTGACGAGATGGTCGTCGCTGGGGCGCGCTGGTTGCCGCAATACGCGCATGCGGTTCAGGCGGCGCGGGAGCGGCTGGCGAACGCAAAGGTCAAGACACGGGAGTGGGCCGGCTCCGCACGGCGTGAGGTTCGCTCGCTCGACGAGATCCGGGCGGAAAAGGCTGCGATGAAGAAGGCAGGCTGAGGCGGGAAGTACAGGGCGACGAGGGGAGTCGGCGCCTTCGCCTCGGTGCGGTCGGTCGGTGCTTGGTGCATTTGCCAAAGAGGGAGGAACGGGACGATGTACGATCGAAAGAAGTTCGGAAAATTTGCGTTGCTGAGTGTCGGCGTTTCGACATTCGCGCTGACGGCGCATGCCTTCGAGACCACGACGCCACCGGAGCCGCCGGCATTTCCGGCGGAAGCCAAAGTCACCTATGTCGCGCGGGATTCGATCCTCGAGTTCAAGGCGCTGCCCGCATACTCTGAGCCGGAATGGGTCTCCGAGAAGTTCGAGAAGGCCGGCAAGCTGCCGCCGTTGAAAGACCGCCTGCCGGAGCAGCCGCTGGTCTACAAGGTGGCCAACATGCCCGACGGGATCGGCGTCTACGGCGATACGCTGAGGCACGTGATCGGCGGCCGGCCTGAAGGCTGGAATTATATGGCCGGGCAGAGCCAGGGCTGGGGCGGGATCGACATCGGGCTTTCCGAATGTTTGACGCGCACAGCGCCGCTCTTCCAGGTCAATGCCGAGGACACCGAGCCGCTGCCGAACCTCGCCAGGAGCTGGGAATGGTCGAAGGACGGCCACAAGCTGACCATGCATCTGGTCAAGGGCGCCAAATGGTCGGACGGCCATCCGTTCACCGCCGAAGACGTCATGTTCTACTGGGAGGATGCGGTCCTCGATCCGAAGGTTTCCCCGCTTGGCGGCGGTGCCTCTCCGGAGGCCTTCGGCGAGGGGACGACGCTCGTCAAGATCGACGATTACACCGTCGAATGGAGCTTCAAAGGGGCCTTCCCGAAGCAGTACCTCTATACGATGGCCTATCCGAGCTTCTGTCCGGGTCCGGCGCATGTGCTGAAACCGCAGCACCCGAAGTACTCCGACAACAGCTATGACCAGTTCAAGAACGCCTTCCCGCCGGAATACATGAACATGCCGGTGATGGGTGCCTGGGTGCCGGTCGAGTACCGCCCGGACGACATCATCGTCATGCGTCGCAATCCGTATTACTGGAAAGTGGACGAGAAGGGCCAGCAGTTGCCCTATCTCGACGAGGTGCATTACAAGCTCTCGACCTGGGCGGACCGTGACGTGCAGGCGGTGGCCGGTTCGGGGGATATCTCCAATCTCGAGCAGCCGGAAAACTTCGTGGCGGCGCTGAAGCGGGCTGCGGAGCCCGACGCACCGGCGCGCCTGGCCTTCGGACCGCGTCTGATCGGGTACAATCTCCTCATGAACTTCTCGGCTAACGGCTGGGGCAATCCGGACGAGCGGGAACAGGCTGTCCGGGAGCTCAATCGCAACCCCGAATTCCGCAAGGCGGTGACCTCGGCGCTCGATCGCAAGGCAATCGGCGACAGTCTGGTGAAAGGGCCATTTGCGGCGATCTATCCGGGCGGACTGTCGTCCGGGACGAGCTTTTACGATCGCAATTCCACTGTCTACTATCCCTATGACCTCGAGGCGGCGAAGTCAGCGCTTGGAAAGATCGGCCTGGTTGACACCGACTCCGATGGCATCGTCAATTTCCCGGCCGGCACCGCCGGCGGGCGGAACGTCGAGATCGTGGTTCTGGTCAACAACGGATACACGACCGACAAGAGTCTCGCTGAGGGTCTCGTCGGACAGATGGCAAAGCTCGGGATTCGCGTCGTGATCAACGCGCTCGACTCCAACCAGCGCGATGCGGCCCACTATTCCGGCCGCTTCGACTGGGCCGTGCGCCGGAATACGACCGAGCTTTCCTCGGTGGTGCAGAACACGGAGCAACTGGCACCTGTCGGGCCGCGTACGAGCTGGAACCATCGTGCGCCCGAGGGCAAGGACGTCGACATCATGCCGTTCGAGGCCGAAATGGTCTCGCTTGTCGATCGCTTCATCACCTCGCAGGATAATGCCGAGCGGGCGGAGCTGATGAAGAAGTACCAGAAGGTCTATACCGAGAACCTCTATACGATCGGACTGACGGAATATCCCGGGGCACTCATCATCAACAAGCGGTTCTCGAACGTCCCCGCCGGCACGCCGATCTACATGTTCAACTGGGCCGAAGATTCGATCATGCGCGAGCGGATGTGGGTCGCGGCCGACCGTCAGGGCAAGTACGAGCTCTATCCGGAGCAGTTGCCCGGCAAGCCGGGTGACGGTGGCCCGATGAACTGACTTTCCTCCCCGAAGCCCCTACCGGCCGCGCGTGAGGCGCGGCCGGGCAGCACAAGGGGTCAACCGGAGGGGTCGTTGTCGCAACGGAGAGAGTGGCAATGGTGAGATTTCTTCTGACACGGATCGGTTCGGCCGTGCCGGTGCTCCTGATCCTGAGCGTCGTGACCTTTGCGATCATCCAAGCCCCGCCCGGCGATTATGCCGACTACATCCGCTCGCAGCTGATGAACCAGGGGGGCGCATCCTTCGAGCAGGCGGAGGCGCAGGCCCAGGCCTACCGGGTGGAACACGGCCTCGACAAGCCGATGGTCGTCCAATACCTCAACTGGGTTTCGGGCATCGTGACGCGCGGCGATTTCGGCTACAGTTTCTATTACAACAAGCCCGTCGCCGAGGTCGTCGGCGAACGACTGCCGCGAACGCTGGCGTTGGCTCTCGTCTGCCATATCCTTGCCTCGCTCTTCGGCATCGGTTTCGGGATCTGGGCTGCGACGCGACAGTATTCCTGGGTCGACAATCTGCTGTCGACGGTGTCCTTTCTCGGCATGACGATCCCGCGCTTCCTGATGGCTCTGGTGCTCGTCTACCTGATGGTCTTCCACTATGACGTCTCGGAGATCGGAAGCTTCTTTTCTCCCCAATATGGCGGCACACGCTGGTCCTGGGCAAAGTTCGCTGATCTCGTCAGCCATGTCTGGCCGGTGGTCGCGATCGCCGTGTTTGGCGGGCTCGCATACAATATGCGTGTCATGCGCGGCAATCTCCTCGACACGTTGAATGCGCAGTATATCGAGACGGCGCGTGCCAAGGGACTTTCGGAAGGCGCCGTCATCCTGCGGCATGCCGTTCCGAATGCGCTCCATCCGCTGGTCATGTACCAGGGCGTCGTTCTGCCCTACATGCTGACGGGTGAGATCGAGACGGCGATCATCTTCTCGCTGCCGACGGTGGGGCCGGCAATCGTCGGCTCAATGGCGGTGGGGGATGTCTACGTCACTGCGACGTTCATGATGGTGCTGGCCGCGACCTTGATCGTCGGCAACATTATCGCCGACATGCTGCTGGCACTGCTCGACCCCCGCGTGCGCGAAACGGGGAGGGCGTGAGATGGCGGCACTCGAGGAAATCCGGCCCGATCCGGTCGCCGCGGAAACGGTTGCACGAACGAGTGGCAATGAGAGCTACTCGGCCCTGGTCTGGCGCCGCTTCAGGCGCTCGCTGACCGGTATGATCGGCCTGGTGCTGGTTGTGCTACTGATGATCACGGCGCTGTTTGCCGAATTCTTCTCGCCGATGAGCCCGATGGCGACGGATGCGAGCTTCTCGCCGCCCCAGACCATCAGTTTCCGGGACAAGGACGGGCGGCTCAGCATCTTCCCGCGGGTCTACGCGAACGCGGAGACCGAGGAACTGGATCCGGTCACCTTCCAGCCGATCGTCGGACCGGATTACGACAAACCGCGCTATCTCGGTTTTTTCGTCCGGGGAAGCGAGTACCGGCTTCTCGGCCTCGTGCCGACGGACCGGCACTTCTTCGGTTCGACCGATGGTGAGCCGGTGCATCTCCTTGGGACCGACAAGTTCGGCCGTGACGTGCTCTCGAGAGCGATCCACGGCTCTCGTGTTTCACTCGCCATTGCGCTCAGCGTGGTGCTGATCGTCACCGTCGTCGGCACAACTGTGGGGCTGGCGTCCGGCTATTTTGGCGGGGTCGCGGATGCCTGGATCCAGCGCTTCGTCGAGATTGTGCTCGCCTTCCCGCAATTGCCGCTCTACCTTGCACTTACCTCCCTCATCCCGGTCACGGCGCCGACCCATGTCTTTCTCACCTTCGTTGTCGTGGTGATGTCGGCGCTCGGCTGGGCCCAGATGTCGCGGGAGGTTCGCGGCAAGACGCTGGCGCTTGCCCGCATCGACTATGTGCGCGCGGCCATAGCGATCGGCGCGACGGATCGCCGGATTATCTTTCAGCATATTCTCCCGAACGTGATGAGCCATGTGATCGTAGCCGTCACGCTCAATATCCCGAGTGTGGTGCTCTTGGAGTCCTTCCTTGGCTTTCTTGGCTTTGCCGTCAAGCCACCGCTCGTTTCCTGGGGGCTGATGCTACAGGACACCGCGACCTATTCGGTCATCGGCTCCTATCCGTGGATCCTGGCACCGGTCGGTTTCGTGCTCGTGACGGTCTTTGCCTTCAACGCGCTCGGTGACGGGCTGCGCGATGCCGTCGATCCGTACTGAAGGGAGAATGGTCATGGCACTTGCGGCAATCGAAAATCATGCCCCGGCGATGCGCTTCGACAGCGTCGAGCGGTCCGACGCCCCGATCATCGATGCGCGCAATATTGGCGTGACCTTCCGGGTCGAGCACGGGTCGGTCGAGGCGGTAAAGGACATCTCCTTCCAGCTCTACCGCGGAGAGACCATCGCGATCGTCGGCGAATCCGGTTCCGGTAAATCGGTCACCGCCCGCACCGTGATGGGCCTGCTTTCGAAGCGTGCCGTGGTGTCTCCGGCCGCAAAGGTCGCCTTCAACGGCACCAATATCCTGACGTTCTCGCCACGCGCCCGCCGGGCGCTGCGTGGCGACCGGATATCGATGATCTTCCAGGAGCCGATGAGCTCCCTTAATCCGCTCCACACTGTCGGCAGCCAGATCGTCGAGGCGATCCGTGTGCATGCGAAGGTGAGCCGCAGACAAGCGGAAGCCCGGGCGCTCGAACTTCTGAAGCAGGTACAGATCCCTGAACCGGAAGCGCGGCTGAGGCAGTACCCCCACCAGCTTTCGGGCGGGCAGCGGCAGAGGGTCATGATTGCCATGGCTCTTGCGAACGATCCGGATGTGCTGATCGCCGACGAGCCGACGACGGCGCTCGACGTCACCGTTCAGGCACAGATCCTGAACCTCATCCGCACGCTCCAGCAAGAGCGCGGCATGGCTGTGGTGCTGATCACGCACGATCTGACCATCGTCCGCAAGTTCTCCGACTATGTTTATGTGATGCAGCATGGCGAGATGCGCGAGCACAACACCACGAAGCGCCTGTTCGAGGCGCCCCGCCATCCCTATACGCGGCGACTGCTCGCCTCCGAACCGCAAGGGGCTGCCATGCCGCTTCCGGCGAACGCCGAGCCGCTGCTGACGGCGCTTGATGTTCGGGTCAGCTTCACGATGCGCCATGGCG
This sequence comes from Ciceribacter thiooxidans, assembly GCF_014126615.1. Lineage (NCBI taxonomy): Bacteria > Pseudomonadati > Pseudomonadota > Alphaproteobacteria > Hyphomicrobiales > Rhizobiaceae > Ciceribacter > Ciceribacter thiooxidans. Next base: position 228,306 of record NZ_CP059897.1, on the reverse strand, counting down.
GCCTCTTCAGGCCGGACCTCAGGGAATTGGTTGCCGTCGACAGTCTCGGCCTGATGCTTCGCCGGCACGAGACACTCGGCATCGTTGGTGAATCCGGTTCCGGCAAGACGACCTTCGGGCAGTCGCTCCTGAGGCTGAATGAGCCGAGTGCCGGTGAGATCCGTTTCGACGGGGAGCGCATCGACGGGCGCTCGCGCAAGGAGATGCGCCCGCTGAGGTCGCGCATGCAGGTCGTCTTTCAGGACCCGTTCGCCTCCCTCAACCCGCGCATGACGATCGGGCAGATCATCGAGGAAGGGCTGATCGTCAACGGGCTCGGGCAAACGCGAGGTGAACGGCTCGACCGGGTCAAGGACGCACTCGATGCTGCCGGCATGCCGACGGATATTCTGTCGCGTTTCCCGCACGAGTTCTCCGGTGGGCAGCGCCAGCGCATCGCGATCGCCCGCGCCGTGGCGCTTGAACCCGAGTTCATCCTGCTCGATGAACCGACGTCGGCGCTCGATCTCTCGGTGCAGGCGCAGATTATCGAGCTCCTGCGAAAGCTCCAGGCGGAAAGGGGTCTCAGCTATCTCTTCATCTCGCATGATCTCAAGGTGGTGCGCGCACTCTGTCACCGCGTCATCGTCATGCAGCACGGTCGCATCGTGGAGGAGGGGCCGGTAGAGGATGTGCTCTCAAGCCCGAAGACAGAATACACACGGCGGCTCGTCAGGGCGGCCTTTGAAATCGCATGATTTCCCATTGCCGGAGGTAAGACATGGCAGGACATCCCAGGATCACATTCATCGGTGCGGGCTCGACGGTGTTCATGAAGAACATCATCGGCGACGTACTGCAGCGCCCGGCGCTCGCCGGCGCGACGATCGCGCTGATGGATATCGATCCGCAACGTCTCGAAGAGAGTGCGCTCGTCGTCAACAAGCTGATCGCCACGCTCGGCGTGAAGGCCAGGGCTGAGACCTACAGCGACCAGCGCAAGGCGCTCGCCGGTGCCGATTTCGTCGTCGTCGCCTTCCAGATCGGCGGCTACGAGCCGTGCACCGTTACCGATTTCGAAGTGCCGAAGAAATACGGGCTGCGCCAGACGATCGCCGATACGCTGGGCGTCGGCGGGATCATGCGGGGCCTGCGGACCGTGCCGCATCTCTGGATGATTTGCGAGGACATGCTTGCCGTCTGCCCCGACGCGATCATGCTGCAGTATGTAAACCCGATGGCGATCAACACCTGGGCGATCGCCGAGAAATACCCGACGATCCGCCAGGTGGGGCTTTGCCATTCGGTCCAGGGTACGGCGATGGAGCTCGCTCACGATCTGGACATTTCCTACGAGGAGATCCGCTACCGCTCGGCCGGCATCAACCACATGGCGTTCTTCCTGGAGTTCGAGCATCGGCAGGCGGACGGCAGCTACCGCAATCTCTATCCGGAACTCGTGCGCGCCTACCGCGAGGGGCGGGCGCCCAAGCCCGGCTGGAACCCGCGCTGCCCGAACAAGGTGCGGTACGAGATGCTGACGCGGCTCGGTTATTTCGTAACGGAGAGCTCCGAGCATTTTGCGGAGTATACGCCCTATTTCATCAAGGAGGGCCGTGAGGACCTGATCGAGAGGTTCGGCATTCCGCTCGACGAGTATCCGAAACGTTGCGTCGAGCAGATCGAGCGTTGGAAGGGGCAGGCGGAAGCCTACCGCTCGGCGGAGACGATCGAGGTCACCCCGTCGAAGGAATATGCCTCCTCGATCATCCATTCGGTCTGGACTGGCGAACCTTCGGTCATCTACGGCAATCTGCGCAACAATGGTTGCATTTCCTCGCTGCCGGATAATTGCGCGGTGGAGGTGCCGTGTCTCGTCGACCGCAGCGGCATCCAGCCGACGTCCGTCGGCGCACTGCCGCCGCAGCTGGCGGCCCTGATGCGCACCAACATCAACGTCCAGGAGCTGACGGTCGCAGCACTGATGACGGAAAACCGCGAGCACATCTTCCATGCCGCGATGATGGACCCGCACACCGCGGCCGAACTCGACCTCGACCAGATCTGGTCGCTCGTCGACGATCTCCTGCTCGCGCACCGGGATTGGTTGCCCGGCTGGACACAGTCTCCGGTGCGGCAGGCGAAGGCGAGCTGACGAGGCGCGTAGTCGGTGACAATGTATGAGCGGCCCATTTCGTTGGCCGCTCGAACTCTCCGGAAGCAAAGGACGAGATGAGGCTTCAGCACAGCGTTCGCTAATCGTGTGATCGCGATCCTACCGGAGAGGACGATTGAATGGTATTCTGCTCTGTACCAAGGGATAGCCCTGTGCTGTCGCCAAAGACATCTTGTCGAGGAATGAACCGGGCGGCGGGATATCGCAACCTCCCTGGACGAGGAGGAACACTCAAATGCGTATCGCTCTTACGATTGCGATGCTTGTCCTTGCACTGCCGGCCTATGCTGCCGGTCATTCCGTTGAAATCAAGGGGATGAGATTCAGTCCGGCGAGGCTGCAAGTTGCGGTTGGGGACACCGTCACCTTTACCAATGCAGATTCCGTCCGCCATACAGCCACGGCGCTGGACCGCTCCTTCGACACCGGAAGGCTTGCGACGGGCAAGACCGCGACCGTGAAGATCACCACGGTCGGAAAGCATGATTTCAGGTGCATGATTCACCCGTCGATGAAAGGCACGATCACCGTGAAATAGCGGTCTGACGGGTCGACCGGTTTCAGCTCTTGCACCGGCGGGTTCAATCGAACCGGCCTTGCGGGACAGTGTGGAGGCGCCCGGCACGGATGGTCGAATGGTGATTGCCTTGCTGCCGGACAAACAGCCAGGCCGCGTCGAAGAGGAAGCATTTGCCAAGGGAGGGTGGAGGCCCGCTGTCAGTTGCGACTGGACCTAGGTCCGAGGATGGCCGGACCAACGTCCGGACGACGGTGAGGAAACGTCCTACGACCGGCATTCGGGAAGACAGGGAATGGTCACTCGTGTAAAAATGACAGCCAAGTCTCGAGAAGCCAGGACCGGACGGATGTCGAAGCCTGAACACCTCCCGTTGAAAGATACCCGCCTGATCATCCGTCGAATGCCCGCTGTTGCCTGGCTCCGACTGGCAGTCGTTTATGTTGCCGTTACTGCCCCCATTACCCTTGATTTTTCGTCCTCCGGCATCGGTTTGACGCCAGCCGAGGCGAGCGCCAAGAACGGGGGCGGAAATGGCGGCGGTAACGGTGGTGGCAATGGTGGAGGAAACGGAGGTGGAAACGGCGGAGGCAATGGACACGGAAGTGAATCCCGATCTTCAGGGGGAGGCGGTCGCTCCGAGGAGGCAACGGGACAGGCGCAAGAGGCAGACGAGGTCGATCCTTCACTTCCCGCCATCGGGTTTCGTCACAAGCGAGGCATAATGGAAGTGGTCGTGAACGGGCGATATATCATGAAGGATGCACGAGGCCGAACGATCGTGAACCGGCTGGCAACCACCTCGGATAGACGTCGGATCGAAGCGCTCCTGCAATAGTCGGTCAGGTTTGGCGCGCGTCGCGCAGCGCCATTGCTGCTTCAGTGCGGTTGGTGACACCGAGCTTGGTCAGGATCTGGGTCATATGGTGTTTCACGGTCTTTTCCTGAAGATCGAGTTCGATAGCCACATGCTTGTTGCTCATGCCGACGGCGACCAATTCAAGGACTTCCATTTCACGGGGTGTGAGGCTTGCGATGAGCGCGGACTTGCTGGGCATCTCGGAGCGGGCGGAAATCAGCCGCGCTGACAATGTCGGTGCGACATAGCCGTCTCCCGCTGCGACCGTGCGGATAGCCTCGGCAAGGGTGAGAGCGCCCACGCCCTTCAGGACATAGCCGACCGCGCCGCGGGCAAGCGCCGTGGTGACGTCTTCGCTCGTCTCCGAGACGGTGAGCATGACGATCCTTTGCGCGGGCGCGACGTCCAGAATAGCGGGGATTGCGTCAAGGCCGCCGTCCGGCATGGATATGTCCATCAACAGAACGTCGGGCTGCAAGTTCTCGGCGATGCGGACCGCATCCGCGCCGGAACTGCCTTCAGCAATGATCTCGAACCCGTCGATCTCCGAAAGGCTTCGTGTCACCCCCTCCCGGAAGAGTGGATGATCGTCCACGACCGCGACGCGAATCCTGGTGTCCATGGCTACTTCGTTTCCTCAATGCTCGTCGTCAAGCGCAGGACGGTGCCGGCCTTAGACGAGGTGATTTCGAATGTTCCCCCGAGACTTTCGACCCGTTCGCGCAAGCCCGCAAGCCCGAGACTGGTCGGCCGGACCTGATCCAGATCGAAACCGGGGCCGCGGTCGGCAACTTCGACGATGAGGAGTCCGCCGTCGATACGCTGGGAGACAGCCTGCCCGATGCCGCCGGCATGGCGGTAGGCGTTGTTGAGCCCCTCCTGCACGAAACGGTAGATGCAGATCTTGGCGGCAGCCGAAAGGCGTTCGGGCGGTATCGAAACCGACAAATCCACCGATGTTCCGGTTCGGATCCGATGGGCCCGGATGGCTTCGCGCAGAATGTCGGGGAGACTTGCTCCTTCAATCTGGGGCAGCACGAGGCCGCCGCAAATCGTCCGGATTTCCTGCATGGCCTCATCGAGACTGGCCTTGATCGCGACGATTTCTTTCCTGCTCGGCTCGTCCGATCCGGTCGACCTTCGCAGGGCCTCACCGTCGAGGCGGAGGGCAGCATAGGCAAGAAGCTGGGCCGGGCCATCGTGCAGATCCGCCCCGATGCGGCGAAGATATCCTTCGTTGAGCGTCGTTGCGCGTTGTGTGGCGCGCTGCACGCGGTCCCGCAGGGCTTGGTTCTGCAACAGCGAACGGGAGAGATCTTCGACGCGTTCCTTCAAATCATGACGCTGGCGTTCGATCGTCCTGCTTCCGCGCAGCACGATTGCCGACAAGAGAACGAAGAAGACGAGGGTAAAGGCTGCAACGGCGAACCACGTGTGCAACCGGGTCCGGAAAAGACTCTGCTGGAACTCGTCGGCGGCTTCGTGGAATTCGGAGACGGCCACGACCTCTCCGGACCACGGCTGCAGGACCGGGTTGTAGATCTTCAGAACAGGCAGCGTCGGCCCACTCTGGCTGGTTTCCTCGCCTGCGGGTGCGAACTGCGCGACCATCTGGCCGGAAAAGGCCGTCTTCAGCATATCGCTGAGGACGTGCCTGGTTCCGGTAATGGCCGCATCGTTTGCATAGAGGACCGTTCCATCCGATCGCCAGAGGCGGAACAGAAGAAGGCGGTTGCCGAGGGCGCCTTGCCCGAGCGTTTCATCGAGTGCGCGTGTCGTGGTCTCGTCGAGGACTTCATTGCGCTGCATGTCCGGAAGAAGCGGTGCAATTACGCTGTCGACGTAGAGTGCCGTCGTTGCCGCCGCATTGCTGGTGACGGTATCCTCAATCCGGTCCGAAACGAAAGCTCCGATCAGGACCATGGCGCATACCGAAACGGCGCCGCCGATGCTGAGGAACTGCATGGCAAGCGATTGGGAATTCCAACGAGAGAGAAGATTGCTGATGCGCACCGGGTGCTCGAGTCGAGTGCCGAAACATGCGGAAAGATGATTGTTTGAGGTTAGGGGAGCTGGCTGCGACTGGCAAGACCTCTCCCTCTTTTCCGCCCCTCCTCCCGGCGCTTCCGGACCTTTGATCGGGGAGAGCCCCGGACTTAGGTCCGAGCCGGGGTGGTATTGGACGGGGGCCGATACCATGCGGGCGCGGCGGGGATTAGTCTCTTCGGAGTAGTTCGTGCCTCCTCACGAGGAACCGAACTATGTGATCAATTCGAGGAGATACCCAATGGCTATCAACAACACGATCGTTCGGAGTGTTCTTGCACTCGGTCTGGCAGTGGCCCCTGCGGCTGCCGGCATGACGGGGTTTGCGACCACTGCCTTTGCGAAAGGCGGCAACGGTGGCGGTAACGGCGGCGGCAATGGTGGTGGCAATGGCGGGGGACATGGCGGGGATCATGGCGGCGGAAGCGGAAAATCCTCGTCCGGACACTCGGGCGAACGCGGCAAATCCATGCAGAAGGGACAGCGCACCTCCAAGGTGTCCGTCACCAAAGACGTGGCGAAAACGCCCGGCTTGCGCTCGCTCAATCGCAACTATCACGCCTACCTGAATTCGAGCGACCCGCGCATGACGGCGGTAGCTGCCTATGCAATGGCCTATGCCGAGTTCGAGGCGACCTATGGGGTCGACGCAATCCCGACCGATCCCGAGCTGAGTGACGAGGCACTGCGCGAAGCGCTTGCCGGCTTTACCAAGGACGGGGTTGTCACCGATGCGATGCTGGATGAGGCGAAATCCATCCTCGGCGTCGGTCCTGAAGTCGGAAAGATCGATCAGATCCGCGACACGCTCCCTACCGACGAAGATGAACTGGAAACAACTGAGTGACGCAAATGCGGCAACCGCGCGCTTGCGGTTGCCGCAGCCCTTCGCGCGAGCGGCGGGAGGGGGGACGAGTGTTGGGCCGATGACGCTGCCCTTGACGCGCAGGCCGAGACGAACGAAGTGCGCGTCGCCGCAACACGGACAGTCAATGTCCAACATGTTCGAAAGCTTTACTGGAATCAGGCCTCGGCCTGGCGCTTACACTCAAGCCTACGTGCGCGTGGTTAAGGCTGAGAGCTGATCGGTGTCGTAGCGGTCTCGCAGATCGGCGAGCGCTTCTGGCTCCGGCGCGCCCTGTGCGGCAAGTTTCGCGAGTTCTTCGAAGTAGTGCTCATGGCCGGGCGGTGAGACTGTCATCAACACACGGGCAGGTTTGTCGCTCACATTGGTAATGTTGTGAGGCACGCCCGGCGGGATGAACAGATAAGTTCCCCGCGTCGCGCGGACCACCTTACCGCCGACATGCCACTCACATTCGCCCTCGAGCAAGTAGAAGGTTTCCTCTTGCACTCGGTGAACATGCAGCCCCGTGGCGAACCCCGCAGGAATCGTCCAGTCGAACATGCTCGTATACTTGGTATCTTCGCCGGTGACGAGGAAGTGCATGGGATGACCACGCAGTATGACCCCGCTCTTTTCTTCGGGCATGCGGATGATGGCTTTGACGCTCATTTGTTCCTCCATCGGCCAGGTGCTCGCTTGTGCAAGGACCTTTTCAAGATCGGTGCTCGACGTGGGAAAGTCGTGAAATCGTTCCTAAAAATCTGCTAAAAGTGTCGAATGACCAGTGGGAGCGACATCTACAAGTTTGGTCCGTTCCGCCTCGATCCAATTGCGGGTATCTTGTATCGAGGGGACGAACCTACCATGCTTGGGCGTCGCGCGGTCGCGCTGATGGGTCGGCTGCTCGAAAACGCCATGACACCCGTATCGAAAGACGCGCTGGTCGAGGCGGCTTGGGGCGGACTGGCAGTCGCGGATAACAACTTGACGGTGCAGATCGCGGCCTTGCGCAGGGTGCTGGCGAAAGAGGATGCCTCAACGTGGATCGAGACGATCCCGCGGCATGGTTATCGATATGTCGGACCAGCCATTGTAGCAAATGTTCCGGACACGTCAGCCACCGACCAAGGCGCATCGGCACTGGCACTGCCGGATAAGCCCTCCATTGCGGTTCTGCCGTTCTCGAACCTGAGCGGCGATCCGGAGCAGGAGTATTTCGCCGATGGAATGGTCGACGACATCATCACCGGCCTTGCACGCATAAAGTGGCTTTTCGTCATCGCGCGCAATTCTAGTTTCGCCTACAAGGGGCGCACCGTTGACGTGAAACAGGTCGGCCGCGAGCTTGGCGTGCGTTATGTTCTGGAAGGTAGTGTGCGCAGGTCTGGCGGCAAGTTGCGGGTGATCGGGCAGATGATCGATGCGTCGACCGGAGCCCATGTATGGGCCCAGCGCTACGACCGCAGCTTCGGAGATATTTTTGCGATACAGGACGAGATCGCGCTCTCAGCGGTGGGTGCGATCGCGCCGAGCATGCGAAACGCAGAGATCGAACGCGTCAGGCGGAAACGACCTGAGAGCCTTGGTGCCTACGATCTGGCGCTCCAGGCACAGCCCGACGTTGATTCAGGGATGCCGGAACAAGTCACAAGAGCGCTGACGCTTCTTGAGCGCGCCATTGCTGTCGAGCCTGCGTACGCGCTGGCGCACGGCAATGCCGCCATGTGTCATCACTGTTTGTTTCTTCGCGCCGGCTTACGGGAAGCCAACCGTGCCGCTTCGATCCGTCATGCCCGTTTAGCGATCCTTCATGGAAAGGACGATGCGGCCGCATTGACACTTGCGGGCTTCTCCATGGGCATGGACGCGCATGACCGCGCGGCGGCTTTCACTGCACTGGAAGCCGCGCTCGCTATCAGCCCATCGTCAGCGCTGACCTACATCCTTGGCAGCGTCATTCTGGGATGGGGCGGAGACGCCGAACGGGCGATCGAATGGAGCGAACGCGGTATGCGGCTGAGTCCGTTCGACCCCTGGGCTTTCGCTGCGTTTGACGCGCAGGCGATGAGTCATTTCCTGCGCGGCCGCTATGAGGATAGCTGTCGCGCGGCCTACAAGTCCGTCCAAGCCAATCCCGCACACAGCATTACTTATGTGCAGCTGGCCGCCGCGCTGGCCAGACTTGGCCGGTTGGATGAAGCAAGGGCGGCGGCCGCGCGGGTGCTTGAGCTTCAGCCGTCTTTTCGCTTCGGTCGGCAGTTTGCTGGCGTAAACTGTGCGCAGGAGCTCGCATCAACACTCGGCGACGCCCTGCGCGACGCCGGATTGCCGGAATAGCGTCGCGGCCTGCAATGCGGCCGCAGCTGCACGGAAGGCAAGAATACTCGGCACCGGTCCACGTGTCGTCGGTTCGAACCCTCGCGTTCCGATGTGTCTACCAGCGTCTTATTCCTTGCCCGCTCGGCGTTATGTTGTTTTTCAAAAACAGTATAACGCCGGAGTCGAGCCGCCGTCGTGGTTGCGGGCCGGATCAGCGTGCTTTGTTTCGGCTCCTCGGTCGCGCCGCAGTTATTCGGGGTCGGCAATAAGCTGTTGCACAACGTGATCGGCGGCTTTGGCGTGCTCAAAGGCAATGGCGGCAATTGGCCCGATGAACCCTGCGCATCGGGTGAAATGCTTCTTCCGGTCCAATTGCTCGGAATGGACGACAGCTCGGCATCGCTCAAGGGCCATCGTGATGCCGCGGAGCAGGCGGCGGCCCGACGGTGCTTCCTCGGATCAGCAGTTCATCTCTCTGGCGGAAAGGGAGATCCTGTGGGAACGTCAGACAGTTGCTGTTGCGACCTGCATTGTGCAAAACGAATGTGAAGGCGATTTTGCAAACCCTTCGTTGAAAGGTGCAGAGGCTTTTGGCACTGTGGCTTGCCGCGCAAGCCGGAAAAGCTATTCGAATCAGACACGGAAGGGGTGTTGATTGCTGATGAAGACAAGCATCGCCCACCTGCCGCCGGTCAAACAGCGCGAACTTGGCCGTGTGGTCGAGATCATTCTCGAGGAGTTCGAGGATGCGCTGAAGGGAGCCGTCTCCGAGGCGAAGAAGCGCGGACGCGTGCTGAAAATCATTCTGTTCGGTTCCTATGCCCGCGGCACGTTCGTCGACGAGCCGCATACCCGGAAAGGATACCGATCGGATTTCGATCTTCTTGTCATCGTGAACAATCGCAAGTTCACCGACTTTGCCGCCTACTGGAACAAGGCAGCGGATCGGCTGATGCGGGATCCGGGGATCAGTACGCCGGTCAGCTTCATCGTCCATTCGCGCAGGGAGGTGAATAGCTACCTGAAAGAGGGACAGTATTTCTTCTCGGATATCCGCAAGGAAGGCATCGTTCTTTATGAGCTTGACGACGAGCCGCTCGCCGAACCGAAGCCTCTGAAGCCCGCTGACCGTTTGCGGGTGGCGAGGGAGCATTTCGGCGAGCGATCATTATTATCGGCGACCTTCTTGAAAGGTGCTCAATTCTATCTTAGCGAAGGGCACGTACGCGTGGCTGCTTTCGAATTGCACCAGTCACTTGAACAAGCCTATTCCTGCGTTCTCCTGACGCTCACCAATTACGGCCCACCATCACACAACATCAAGTTCCTCCGCTCACTTGCTGAGGATCAGGACCAGCGTCTGGCGGACGCGTTCCCACGCGATCAGCACCGGGAGCGAGCCTGGTTCAACACGATCAATGAGGCTTATGTGAAGGCGCGCTACTCAAAGCATTTCGAGATCAGCGAGGAAGCGCTTGCGTGGCTTTTGGAGCGAACGGCGGTTTTGCTCGAACTGGTCCAAGGTGTCTGTTCTGAACATTTGGAACGCTTGGAGCGGGACGCCAGGTAGCCAGCCTTCGCCGACTTTCTGAGAAGTCCAGCCGCTCCCTGGTCCTTTTGACGATGATCCAACCTGCTCCGGCCGGAGCAAATGAGAGCGACAAGGCAATCTTATCATTCATTTTATGTCGAGGACGGGCGGTGCGGTTTGGCGTCCAAACTCCGGATAAAAGCGCTCCGCGCCGATTCAAGCCAGCCAGGGATCGACGACAATTACACCGGTTCCTTCGAAGTCCTTCACGTTGCGTGTAACGACCGTCAGGTTACGAACCAGGGCCGTGGCGGCGATCAGCGCATCGGCTTCATTGCGTCGGTCGGGAACGTGTAAATGCGCGCAACGGGTGGCGACGGCGTCGTCGATCGGCAAGATACGCCCGGAAAACTCGGGCCGGACGCGATCGTCAAGCCATGAGCGCAGACGCGCACCTTGTCTCGCGTCCCGACGCTGCACACCAAGCACGCCCCGTTCCAGCTCGAGAATGGTAATCGCCGAGATGTAGAACCGGATCGCATCCTCCGCTTCGATCCAGGCCAGAACGTTGGGATCAGCCTTGCCGTCTCCGATCTTGCGAAGCTCGGAGACGACATTGGTATCCAGGAGGAAAGTCAAGACAGGTCAACCTCGCGAGGTCTGATGGTGATCCGTGTGGGCGCAAACTCGATGTCGGACAGACCCGGCATGGAAAGGGCAGCAGTAAGGCTGCGACGCGTTCCGGAAAGGCGCTCGAACTCCTCATAGGTCATCAGGACGTGCGAGGGCCTGCCGCGATCCGTGATGATCACGGGTCCGCTCTGTGCCGCCTTCTTGGCGCTGCTGACATCATGGTTGAGCTCGCGGCTCGAAAGCGTTGTGACGGTCATCGCACACTCCGATGTAGGTATGTCACTACATATAGCACATTTGCCGGCCACGACAAGTTTCGGGGGACGAAATATCCGAGGCGGCAGGATGGAGGCGGGGTGGTCCATGGAGCGCGGTCGAGCCGTTTCGGTAAAGTAGAGGCGGGCATCAGCGCGAAGCTGCCTCACCGGACGCTTACCATCCACTCATCATGGATGTCGTCGGTCCAGCGTGCCTCGACGAGGTCGTCGAAGGCGCCCTGGATTAGGACGTTGCGCAGATGAAAGGGATAGAGGGCGCAGGCGTCGTAGACCGCGACGGGCGGTTTAGAGGCCATGGGTTTGGATCAGGTCCTCGGTGTCCTCGGCAAGCGCGTCCACCGCGGTCTGCCGGGTGTCGAGCCTGGATTTCAGCGCGAGCACGTCTTTCAAGAGGGCGCGGCGGTGTTTGCCCACATAGCGGAATGGCAGATCTCCCCGATCCATGCGCAGGACGACGAGTGGTCGCGAGATGCCAAGGATGGCCGAGGCTTCGGTCGGGCTCAGTTCCTGATCTTCGGTCAGTACGGCGACGCGTTCGCCGCGCAGCATATGCGCCAGAAGCGCTTCGACAGCCGCGGTGGCCGATGGCGGTATCGAGAGCGTCTGTTTCCTGCCACCTTCGTGACGAACGTGAAGTTCCAGCTTGTCGCCCGCAGCCAACTTCGGCAAGGGCGAGGCTGTCTTGCGGTCACGATCCGACAATCCGACGAAATGAACGATCTGGCTGGCCATGGCGATGTCTCCTTGATCGCCAATATAGTGCGCATCATCCGTAACTGCAATAACTGAAACCTTGATGAGCTGACACGTCTGGGGTGCCCGGGTCGCTAGGTCCCCCTGCCTCAATGATGTCGGCAATTTCCCAAAGGTGGTCCACAGGATCGCCGCTCCGTAGCGACCTTCAATTGAAGGCAGCTTGATATTGCGTTGCGATCAGCGAAGCATGGGCTTCGAGTGGGGGCCGGAGCTCGAATGCACGGGCTTCGCGGGAAAAGTCGAACAGACGTACCAGGCTCCATTCATTGCGCCGGGCATTCGAAACCTCGAGCTCGTTCCTTGAGATGTAAAAGGGCGTACGCTCCCACCCGTTTGTCGTCTTGACTTCGAGGAGCGAGCCGCCCCATTCGGGGCGAAACTGGCAATATCATAACCGGCGCCGTCACCGTCCTCCTGAGATACCCAACGGACTTTCGCGGCAAGATCTCTTCGACCTGAGGCTTGAAGATGGGCGCCTTCATGATGGAAAACGCGCTCTTCACCGGCCTTTCCAAGGGCGCGGTTTCTCTCATCCTTTCCCGCCACATCAAATCTGCGCGCGATTGCTTCGACCTGTGACAACTCGGACGGAGGTGGGGCATTCTGCAACGTCGGCGGCACACCGAAGAACAAGGGCGGCGCCTCAGCAAAATCTTGGACCAACCTGGCCGCGCCTGTTGCCTCGAACGAGGGGTTCTTCGCAAGCCGCCTCGAAATGGCCTCCGCCAGCGTCATCTGAAAGTTGAAGCGAGGCTGATACCCAATGATATACGGCAGTCCGAAGCCGACCAAGGCAGCCGAGATATTGCAGTTCTTGAACTCGATCGAACCCTTGGACCGGCCGAGCATCTGCTGAAGGCCTCTGTTGTTCATCGCCTTATTGTAGGTTCGACCAGCCAGATCATCTTTCAGCTGCTCAGGAGTTCGGATCTTTAGGCGCGGTGCGGGATCTCGTTATGCAAGTATCTGCAATCCGTGCTTCTGAACGAGCGACAGGAGCTTGAGCGCCGGCCCGCTCGGCCGCTTGGCCCCGGTTTCCCATTTCTGAACCGTCGATGGGCTCGTGTTGAGATAACAGGCAAAGACTGGCTGGCTGACATGGCTGCTCTCGCGCAGCGCCTTGATTTCGCCGGGCGTCAGTTCCTGCGGAACGACGAGGCAGTTCTCATCGAAGGTCCGCATCGTTTCCTTGTCGATGGTCCCAGCCGCGAACATGCCCTCGACCGCACTATGGATCGCCTCGAAGGCGTCGCTCTTGAACTTCCGTTTGGTCGCCATGGTCTATCTCCAACAGTGCGCGGGTCTCGATTTCCGCTTCCAGGTCGGGGTTCGTCTTTCGACGGTAAAGATCGGCGAGTCTCCGGAATGCCAGAAGCTCGTCATCTTCGATGTTCGCCCGGCCTGACCGAGGGCACCTGATGGATTGCCTTTGCCAGGGCATTGTCGGAGATCCGCGCCTTCTTCGCCGCCTTGGCGAACCACGCTGTCTTGAACACTCGTTCTGTCATTGGACTATATGGCACCAAGTGCTATATCCATCAAGGTTTGAAGGGAACGCTATGCTGCCTCCCATACCTGATTCAGAATTCGGGCCGCAAGGGCGGCCTTGTCCTGAGGCAGGAAGCGGCCGTAGTACTGCTGCACCACGTCGGGCGTGTCCTGGATCGCGTAGCTTGCCTGTTCGTAGGATCCGGTCTGCTTGAGGATATGGGTCGCCAGAATATCCCGAAGGTTGTGCGGGCCGTGCGGCAGCAGGCCGTTGATGGCGCCGCGACCGGTATAGGGATTATAGATCCCATAACGCTGGATCACAGTCCGCCATGCCTCGTAGAATTTGGCGGAGTCGTATGCTGCATCCAGGCTGGTCGTCTTCACGGTCTTGACGAACAGCGTGCCGGGATCCTTTGCTGGGCCGAGCGGGATACCGCGATCACGATCGATGTACGCTTCGAGGTATGTGTAGAGATCGAGCAGGTCCGGCAGGATCAGCCTAAACGGCTTTTGCCCGAAGAAGGATGAACCGGAATTCTTGAAGGCAACCGACGGGATGAGCACCTCCCATCCGCCTTCCCGATCGCTCCAGCGGAGCTCGCCGCATTTCATGTCTTCCAGCCGTCGCTCGGAGGTCGGGAAGTGGCCACGAGGGCAGACGCGAAGCTGGCGGAGATTCTTCTGCCGGAGACCCAGAAGCAGTCCGAGCCGAAGCAGCAGGAAGCATCGCACAGCCTCCGCGGCCGCCCGAGGGTAGCGATCTTCGTCCGGCATGCGCTTCACGATCTCGTCGGTGATTTTGCGATACTCCGCCAGTGGGCTGTCTGCCTCCAGGATGCACATGATCGGCTCAAAGGGATCACGGTGCACACGCATCACGCGCTGGATTTCCTTGGAGCGATTGGCGGCATGCCGATGGAAGGCGTCGCAAGCGCCGTGCCAGTCGCGGGATGCGAATTCGATCTCTTCCGGCGTGATCAGGCCTTCGATCGGCCTGACAGTGTTCAGAAGTTCCCGATGCTGGCGGACCCAGCCAACCTCCGAGCGCGTAAGGGCCTGTGCGACCGTCAACATGTCTTCTTCCCACTTGGTGTAGAAGCCACGTCGCTGCTCCCGCCATTGCAGATACCAGTCCAGACGCCCGGAAAGATCAGGAGGCCGAAGGTCAACTGGCTGAGCGGGATGCCGCGTCCCTTGACGGGCCCGGTTGGCGAGGCGGCCAAAGCCCCGAACATCAGACCGAGATGCTCGATCTTCTGCGACGCGGTCTCCTCGCCCAAACCGTGGCCGATAACCGCAGTATACAAGGATCGCGCCGATCAGGTAAAATCGTAAACCCCGTTGGTCGATGGTCCTTCTGATCGCGCGCTTGACGATGCTCTTTGGAGACCTGCTGTCTCTGCCGGCGGCGATGCGCTTCAATCCATGCAAGCCGGAAAAGCGATCATGGGCGGTGTTGGCAGCGCGGTCTTCAGAGCATCCTGGCGGCCTTGCCACTTCGCCGGGCCGCACTGTTATAGTAGCTCGACGCCTGCTGGGCCGATCGATGCCGCGACTGCTCCATCGCCTCGGGCAGGGGAATGCCGCGGTTGGCCGCTTCGGTGAGATAGCCGGAGCGAAGCCCGTGCGCCGAAAACTCCCGCGAATCCAGCCCAGCGTCTGTCGTCCGCTGCTTAACGATGTCGTTGACCGCCTTCGGATCGAGCGCCTGACGAGAGACGTTTCCCCAGCGGTCGATCGCCCGAAACACACTGCCGCCGCCGATATTTGCCGCCGCCAGCCAGGCGTTCAGCGCCTCGACCGGGCGTCCAGTCAGATAGACGACTTCGTCCTGGCTGGCGCCGGAATTCTTGGTACGGCCGAGATGGATCGACAGGGAGGGGAGGGGGACACCCTCCTCACCCTCGACAGGCGGCTCGATCGTCAGCTGCTCTTTGCGCAGGCCGGCCACCTCGCTGCGTCGGCGGCCGCCAGAAGCGAAGGCGACCATTAGGATCGCCCGGTCGCGGACGTCGCGTAGGTTGTCGCCGCCGCAGGTCGCCAGCAGTTTCGCCAGCACGTCGCCGGTGATTGCCTTGGCGCTCTTGCGCTTTCGCGGCCGCGGCACGGCGCGGACGGCCAGCCGGACGGCAGATTTCAAGGCAGGGGAGGCGAAGGCGCCGTCGAGGCGGCGCCATTTCGTCAGCGTCGACCAGCTGGCGAGACGCCGGCGCACGGTATCCGGTGCATGAGGACCGGTCGATCTCAGAAAGCCCTGGTCGCGAAGTCCTTGCTGGACATTGGCTGGCATGCCGTGGTCCGGATCGGTGTCTCGCTTTTTCGTGTCCCACAGATGGTGGGCGACGAATTTCAGGAGCAGCGCCTCGGGTGCCGGCCAGGGGAGGGGGCTTCCCGTTGCAGCGTATGACCAGGCTTCGAGATAGGCGAGATCGGATGTCAGTGCCCGCAGCGTGTTGGCGCCCATGCCCTGGTTGACCAGATGCCGCAGCGTTTCCACGTCTTGGTCGGTGAGGATCTCGGCAAGTTTGTCGCGCCGCTCCATCGGCAGCACGGCGGCGATCGTGTCCAGCGCCGCCACCCGTGCCGAGATCGGCGCTGGAAGATCAATGCTCATTCGCAGATGGTCCGAAGAGGGCAACGCCTTCTGCGCGTGCCGCTTCCGCCAATCGGCGGTCAAGCGTGGCAAGAGGCAGTTGCTCCAGCAGCGCGATGGCGAGATAGGCGGCGTCGTAGGAGCTCAGACGATATTTTCGCGACAGGCGCACCACCTCGGTGTCGTCGCCGGGACCGACAAGTTGCAACGGCAGTCCGCGAAACCGCGCCAGTGCGGAATGAACAAAATCGTCCGAAATCCGGCCGCGCTTTTCCGCGCTCAACAGAATGCTGCGGATCTCGTGGCGCAGCAGATCGGGTGCCACCGCGTCGTCTTCAGCCAGGCGCGCCATTGCTTCCTCGGCGAGTGCGTTTTCCTCGTCCGGCAATAGCCAGGCGCCGGCGACCGAGGCATCGACGATGAAGGCCATCAGCGACGGCCTTCCTGCTTCCAGTCCTGGACTTCTTGGCTGGTGACGGGCTTGGCTTGGGCGCGCAGCGCCCGCACCGCTTCGATCGCCGCCAGGCGCTGACGACGCTCGTCAATGGCGACCAGACGGGCGATGGGATCGTTGCCACGGGCGATGACGATGTCCTCGCCGGCCTCGACCCGCGCCAACAGCTCGGACAGATGGGTTTTGGCCTCGGCGACCTTGACTGTGACGGTCATGGCAATTCCTCTTTAAAGAACATCTTCAGCGCAGGATAGACGTGACGGCAGGGTTGGTCAATGGGTGGACTATCTCACTTCCGATAATGGTTACTTATCGGTGGTGAGGCCTCGTCTCGGCATCATCATGCTGTGACGGACTCTATTTATCATGTAGCGTCCGTTTAGCAAATCATTTACCATGTTTTCAATGCGTTACGATTTATCGAATTTGCCCATCGCAAGCCTGCTGCGACCGATTTCGGACGCCGCATCCGTTCTGTCGCGCCTCGACGAGCGGATCGCCCGCTCGCCGGTCGGCGTGGGCTGGATCGAACGCATGCACTTCACTGATGCCTGTGCCTCGCTGTGGATCGATGGCGAGCTCGTCCATCTCGAAGACGTGGTGCTGCACGATGCCAGCCATGACATCCGCACCCCGACCCATGAACTGACCATCGCCCGCGACGTCCTGCGCACCCGCCGGCGGATCGCGGCGCAGCCGCCCGGCTGGGCGCTCACCCCGGACGGTCTCCGCAGCCTGCGCGGGCAGGCGTGGCCTGCACCAATGCTTGGCGTCGACCGCACCGTAGCGACCACCGGCACGGAGCTGGACGCTGGTCCAGTCGGAGGAGGGGAGGGGGAAGAGGCCGAAGGCGGCACAAGCGCCCTCGACGCTGAGTTTGCCGCCATCGACGTGGTGCTGGCCCGATCAGAGGCTGCGATCGCGGAAGCGAGGACGCCGGGCCGGGTCGGCGCCCGCGAAAAGGATCCGCTGGTCTACGATCTCGACTGGGACGAGGACGCGCGGCTGGACGAATGGCGCGTCGTGCTGGCCGAGACCGAGCGAATACCACCGGTGCTGCGCGCCGCGCTGTTGCTCGATGCCTGGAACGAGCTGCAGGTTCTGCAGCACGCGCCCTGGCTGGGTCGGCTGTTGGCCGGCGCTGTATTGCAAGAAGAAGGACTCACGTCGGCGGCCCATCTGGCCACCATCAATCTCGGCTTAAAATCCATCCCCGTCGAGCGCCGCCGGCATCGCGCTCGCGACACTCGCCTGCTGGCGATCGTCCATGGACTCATTGCGGCGGCTGAGCTTGGATTGAAGGAGCATGATCGGCTGGCGCTCGCTCGGCAGATGTTGGAGCGGCGCCTGGTCGGCCGGCGATCGTCCTCCAATCTGCCGGGCCTGATCGAGCTGGTGATGACCCGGCCGCTGGTCTCGGCCGGCATGGTGGCCGAGATACTCAAGGTGACGCCGCGGGCGGCGCTCAGGATCGTCGAGGCGCTGGGCTTGAGGGAGATGACCGGGAGGGGGAGGCTTCGGGCGTGGGGAATATTGTAGTCATCTTGCAGAACGTGGCTTTCATTGGCAACCGGGTAAAGAACCTGTGATTTCCAGCGAACCAATGTGCCCCCGTGGGCGGATGTCTGCGGCTGAACGATTTGCCAATCTGCAAGGCATCCTCGAAAAGGTCCGCCAAGAGCGGGGAAGCAAGCAGGCCCTAATCTCTGGGGTTGTTTCAAAAGTCACTAAAGACGCGGAAACGTTGCAAGTATATACTTCGACGGGAATCAAAATCGGTCGCGGGGCGTTACTTTCTAACAACTGATACGACGTGGTCGTTCAAGTAGCGAAAGTAGAGTGTTTTCGTCGGCGCTATTGGGGAGGCGTGGCGTGGCGCTGTACGGAGAGTGGTGCGACACCACGAAAGAAAAGAACGAGCGCAAGGAGTATTGGTGCCTCGTCGAAAAGGCAGGTGGGCGCGACGCAATTCGTGAATCACTCGCGGAGACCGTCCGATCTCACTACGACCGCCTTGATCGGATAGCCGATGACGTCGCGCGTCTCGGGTATGCCGGCGCCGCAGAAATTCTCCGCGCAGAGCTTCCGCAAACGGATAGGGGCCGATCCGGCGATCTCGGCGAGATCCTTGCGACTGAGCTGGTCGAGGAGGAAATCGGTCTCCGCGTTCCTGTGCGCCGGCTTCGTTACAAGGACGGTCGCAATATGGCGATGCGGGGCGACGACTTCATTGGTGCTGGCTATGGCGGTGACGGTGACGATCGGGGCCTTTGGCTGCTAAAGGGCGAAGCCAAGAGCAACAGGGTGCTGGGGAGAGCAACCGTCACTGCGGCGCGGAAGGTTCTCAACCGCGATAGTGGCCGCTGCACGCCAGACTCGCTCCTATTTGTCGCAAATCGCCTGTTGGAGAGCACCGACGACGACGATGTCGCGCTGGGCCGCGCAATTCGCGACGAAGTAGGCCTCAAGGCGCTGCGGCCTGGCCGCATCAATCACATGCTGTTCACGATGTCGGGTAACGCGCCTCCTGCCGCCTTGAAAGAGGACCTCGACGCGGCAAGCACCAATCGAGATCAGTTTGTGGTGAACCTCCGCATTGAGGATCACCAGGACTTCATCAGGGAGATGTACGAAGAGGCGGAAGACCTTGGAGACGATTGACGAACTGCGGATCTTTCTGACCGCCGCGACCCAGGAAGGAATCTTGCGTCGGTTGCTTTACCGAGGCGCCGCTTGGTCGTTGATGCGGACCGATGGCGTGTTGCCGGCTGACGCGCCCGCGCTCGGCGCGACGATCGAAGTGGACTTGGCCGAGCACGGCTTTGCGCTGCTACGTGGCGCGATGGCGCTTCGCACCGGTGAAGGCGCATCGCCGCTAACCAGCAAGGCTTTCGAGCGAGCAGCCAATGCGTTCGAAGCCCTTATCCGCAACGGCGACCCCGAAGCGCCGGATCGTGGATTTCGCAGGACAATCGCGGCGGCCGCCTATCATCTCGCCGGCTATTCGGCAGTTGCGTACTCCCTGTTCAACGAGGTTCCCGGCGACCTCAACGTCGCACCCGGCGAGACCGCGGTCATGTTGCTCATCCTGCGCGACCTTGATCGGCTTCGCGCCTATGTCCGCGACTGGCTGAATGACGAAACGCATGGCGATGCGCAGATGTCGGCCGAGCTGCGCGGCGAGGAAGCCGATCGCGATGAGGTGCTGGCAACCATTCTCAACACCACGATCTGCCGCGCCTTGGCGCACTTCGAGTTCGCACTTGCCACCGGCGATGACGAGCCGCTGCAGACGGCCCGCAACCTCTTGGCCACGGCCGTCAGCCTAGCGGATAATGCCGAGAACGTGCCGCTCTGGTGGATTTCGAACCTCTGCCGTCATTTGATCGATGATCTGTGGGCACACTCGCTGCACCAGAATCTGCCGATCGATCCGCCGGACGGGGCTGAGGAGCGCTACCCGGAGCTTCGGCAGCTCTTCATCGGCTCCTTGTTCGCCCGCAAGAATTCCGAGGTTGAGTTATGGCCGTCTCAGCGTGAAGCGGCGCGTCGGTCGACGGACATAACCGACGATCTCGTCGTGGCGCTTCCGACCAGCGCCGGAAAGACGCGCGTCGCCGAGATCGCCGCGCTGATGACGCTATCCGCAGCGCGTCGCGTCCTGATCGTCACGCCGCTGCGCGCGCTGTCGGCGCAGACCGAGCGCTCGTTCCGGAAGACGTTCGCTCCTCTGGGGTTCAGCGTTTCGTCGCTCTACGGTGCAAGCGGATTGTCGGCCGGTGACGAGGATGCGCTCCGGTCGCGCGAGATCATCATCGCGACACCGGAGAAACTAGACTTCGCGCTTCGCAGCGATTCGAGCTTGATCGACGACGTCGGCCTCATTGTTCTCGACGAGGGGCACATGATCGGCCCGAGCGAGCGCGAGATTCGCTATGAGATGCTGGTTCAGCGGTTGCTACGGCGCGGCGATGCCGCCGATCGGCGGATCGTTTGCCTGTCCGCTATCCTTCCAAGTGGCGATGAGCTGGATGATCTGACCGCTTGGATACGCTCGGACCAACCCGGGGAGCCGGTGCGATCAGATTGGCGGCCGACGCGCCAGCGTTTCGGAATGCTGAAATGGCGCGGGCGTGATGCCCGCCTGACGCTCGATCTCACGGCGAACGGACCATTTATTGATCGATTTGTGGTCCAGAAGCCGCCGCTGGGCCGGGAGAAGAAGCCGTACCCGCGCGAGGCCGGGCATCTCACCCTGTTCGCGGCGTGGGAGTTTGCGGGTCAAGGCAAGCGGACCCTGATCTTCTCCACGCAGGCCAATTGGGTCGAGGGCTATGGCAAGCGTGTGGTTGACCTGTGCCGACGCGGATATCTGGAGCCGCTTCTCGACGACGAGGGCCCGATTGCAAGGGCGCTGGAGGTCGGGAAGGAATGGCTCGGCGAGGGCCATCCCGCCGTGGCCAGCCTGAAGCTCGGCGTCGCCATCCATCACGGTCGCCTGCCAAGCCCGTTTCTGAGGGAGCTGGAGATCCTGCTGTCGGAGGGTGTGCTGAAGGTCATCGTCGCATCTCCGACCTTGTCGCAAGGCCTCAACCTCAATGCCGCGGTTCTGCTTGTGCCTGCGCTTTACCGCTCGGGCGCGCTGATCACTGGGGAAGAGTTCGCAAATGTCGCCGGACGAGCAGGCCGAGCGTTCGTCGACGTCGAGGGTCTGATCGTCCACGTCATGCTCGACCGAGTAGACTGGCGCAGCGGCGAGTGGCGGCAACTGGTCGCCTCGTCGAAGGCGCGGACATTGCAGAGCGGGCTGATCCAGATCGTGGCCGAGATCCTTGAGCGCCTGACGCGCGAAGGCATTCTCGCGCGGGCTGATGCCTGGGAATACCTGGCGAATTCAAGGGACGGCTGGAAATCGGAGGCGGAGGAAGCTGCGGTTGCGGCCGAGCTGGCCGATCCTGGCGCTGACGAGGATGATGAAGATGAAGACGAAGAAGGTGATGGTGGCGGGGACGAAGAGGAGAACATCGAGGAAGAACCGCTGTCTCAACTCGTCGAGCGTCTTGATGCGACCGTCTTCGGTTTGATCGAAGCTCTCGACGCTGATCGAGCGGATCTGCCGCGGCTGCTGGATGAAGCGCTCCAGGGGTCGCTTTGGGCGCGCCAGATTGCCCGCGAAGGCGAAGCGACAGTGGCGCAGCACCGAAGGGTTTTCGAAGCCCGAGCCAATTTGATCTGGAGCGTCACCACGCCACACGCGCGCAGGGGGCATTTCGCTATGGGCGTCGGGCTTGAGGCCGGCCTGGCCATCGACACCATGGCTGACGAGTTGGGAGCGCTCGTCGATCGAGCCGACGCGGCGTCGCTGCCGGGTGATGTCGACGAACTTTCGGACGCGCTCGCCGGCCTCGCCGAGCGGCTGCTCGTCATGCGTCCGTTCATCCCCGACAAAAGGAATGCGCTCCCAGCAGATTGGCGAAGGATTCTCAGCCAATGGGTTTCGGGTGCGGAGGTGACCGAGATCGGTCCCGACAATATGCGCGTTGTCGAAGAGGCGTTCACCTATCGGCTTGTCTGGGCGCTCGAGGCGATCCGCACGCGTCGTCTCTCGCTCGGGTGGGCGCCAGACATTATTCCCGGCGGCGGAGCGGCAGCTTTGGAGACGGGCGTGCCGCGCTTCATGATGTCGATGCTGATCCGCGCCGGTCTACCGTCGCGCCGGGCTGCGATAGCCGCCATCGATAGCACCGAGCCGGTCTTTGTCACGCCAGCCGAGATGCGAGCTTGGCTGGAGTCCGACGAAGTCACCGCCTTCACCGATCTCGGCGATTGGCCGACGCCGGATACTGCGGCGTTATGGGCGCGATTCAGAACTGAAGCCCTGAGCGGCGGCATTCAAAAATGGAATGTCGAGCCCAACAAGCGCCTGCTCGATGTGCCAGCTGGCGCGCGGGCGCCCGGGCCGGGTCTGTATCGGATCATCACAGATGCCGGCGACGGTCAGACCTGGCTCGCAACACCGGACTATCGACGGCTGTTCGCGTTCAAGAAATCTGCTGTCGATCCGAAGCCCAGCTTGTTCTCGGGTCGGGTTCCGGGCCGGACGACGTTGGTCGACGTGCTGCGAATTGGACGAGGCAAGATGCGATGGCCACGCGCCGACGCTTAGCCAACGACTAAGCGACTGCCGCTGTCGGTCAAAGACAAGTATAACGCGTAAGCGACCTGCGGGTAATGATACCGCAGACAGGGATTGGGGGCGCTGGCAGTGCATATTGAGTTCTTAGAGATCGCCAATTTCAGGAAGTTATTGTCGACGCGGGTCGACCTTTCTAACACGACTACACTTTTCGTGGGAGCAAACAACAGCGGCAAGACGTCGGCGATGCTTGCACTACGACGATTCTTGTCGCCGCGCCGCTGTCCGTTCGAGATGCATGATTTCACGTTGTGCCATTGGCCCACGATTATCGCCTTGGGCGACGCATGGATAGCTGCCCGGAACGCGGAGGAGATCGTCGACCTAGTCGTTGATCCCTGGGTTAGCGCATTGCCGACTCTGGACCTGTGGCTGCACGTCGAAGCGGGGGAGATGCACCACGTTCGTGACCTCATCCCGACCTTGGATTGGGAAGGGGGAAGACTCGGCGTCCGGCTGCGCTACGAGCCGAAGGACCTTGCGCTATTGTACAAGGAGTTCATGGGTGCGGTGAGCGATGCGGAGACGATGCTGGCGGCAGCCATCGCGGCCGCCGCGGCGGATAATCCCGACGCTGATCCACCTGCTACTCCGCCCAAGCTGACGATCTGGCCCGAAAGTCTGATCGATTTCCTGAGCAAGCGTTTGTCGACGCACTTCACCATTCGTGCCTATTCGCTGGATCCAGGTCAGCTCGTCGCTCCTGCAAAATCTCTGGCGCGGGCGCAGGCCCTTCCGGTCGGATCTCGGCCGATCGAAGGTGACCCGCTGAGCGGCTTGATCCGTGTTCATGACATACCGGCGCAGAGGGGCTTCGGTGAGGAGCAGCAGGTCGCGGAGAATGATGATGCCCCTGTGTCGGCAAGCGGCAGTCGGCTGTCCGATCAGCTCAGAAGCTATTACGCCAAACACCTCGACCCGACGAAGGGCCCTGATCCGAAAGACCTCGGCGCGTTGCAGGCGATAGAAGCCGCCCAGGACGCTTTTGACAAGCGGCTGACCGAGAGTTTCAAGGCGGCGTTCACCGAGGTCGAGGGTATGGGATATCCTGGCGTGACCGATCCACGTCCGCGCGTCTCGACGCGCTTGAAAGCTATCGACGGTCTCAACCACAATGCGGCGATCAGCTTCGAGGTAGACGTCATTGCCGAGGACGGCGTGACGACGCCCGTGTTGCGGTTACCCGAGGCAAATAACGGCCTCGGCTATCAGAACCTGATCTCGATGATATTCCGGTTGATGAGCTTTCGTGACGCCTGGATGCGTGTCGGGAAGGCGTCAACCGGCGCGACGGTGACCACGACCGAGCCGCTCCATCTCGTCCTGGTCGAGGAACCGGAAGCGCATTTGCACGCGCAGGTCCAGCAAGTCTTCATCAAGAAGGCTTATGCGGTGCTGCGCGCGCACGAGGACCTCGGCGACAGCCAAAAGCTGCGCACCCAGTTGGTTGTTAGCACCCATTCGAGCCATGTCGCGCACGAGACGTCGTTCTCGTGCCTGCGCTATTTCCGGCGACTGCCCGCGGGTATGGCCGCGAAAGTGCCGGTCTCCACTGTTATCAATCTGTCGGAGGTTTTTGGCCCGGGCAGTGAGACCGAGCGTTTCGTGACCCGATACCTTCGGGCCCAGCACGCGGATCTGTTCTTCGCCGACGCGGCCATTTTGGTGGAGGGACCGGCCGAACGCATGCTCGTCCCGAATTTCATCCGTGCGCACTACGACGAGCTCAACCAGTGCTACATCACCCTGCTTGAGATCGGAGGAAGCCACGCGCATCGTCTCAAGCCTTTGATTGATCACCTCGGCTTGCTGACCCTGATCATCACCGACCTAGATACGCTGGATAAAACGGGCGGTGCCTCCGTCCAACCCGCGAAAGGCGCCGGTCAGAAAACCAATAATGCGACGTTGAAGACATGGGTGCCAAAGCTCGACGACGTCGATGAGCTGATGCGAGCTGATGGCGCGACGAAGACGCTGCATGAAGACGACGACCCGCTATTTGCTGTGCGTGCCGCGTATCAGATCCCAATGGGTCTGACGTCCCCGGGTATTATCGGGCCGGAGGTCGCATATCCGTATACGTTTGAGGACGCGCTCGCGTTCGACAACCTCAGCTTCTTCGCCGAACTGGATGGGACCGGCCTGGTCCGCAAGTTTCGCGACGCGATCGCTGATGGTGGCGGGGCGGCCGCGATCGGCGGGAAAATGTACCTCGCTCTCAAGAACGGCAAGAAGGCTGAGTTTGCGCTCGACGTGATGGAGGTTGAGAATTTCGACACGATCGTCGTGCCGCGCTACATCGCCGAGGGACTTGAATGGCTACTCGCGCAGCTCAAGAAAAAGCAGGTAGAGATCCTGCCTCTGGCCAAAGAGGCGCCGCCAGAGGAGGAGGTCGAGGCTAACCCGCCGGTCGAAGAGCATGCCGTCGCCGAAATCGAGGGGGCTGACGCATGAGCGCGGTCGACGACAAATTCGATTCCGAAGCCGATGAAACGATCCTCGCCTGCCTGAACATCGAGAAGCCGAGGAGCTTCTTTCTGTATGCCGGCGCCGGATCGGGCAAGACGCGGTCGCTCGTCGAGGCGATCCGGACGGTGTGTAAGGAGCAGGGCAGGCGATTGTCGCTATCCGGTCAGAAAATCGGGGTGATTACCTACACCAATGCCGCCTGCGACGAGATCAAGCAACGGCTCGAGTTCGATCCTCGCGTAGAGGTGTCGACCATTCACGCGTTCGCGTGGTCGCTCATTGCCGGCTACGACGGTGACATTCGAGGGTGGCTTTCGACACGGCTCCTAGCAGATATCGCAGACCTGGAAGAAGCACAGGCGAAGGGTCGGGCAAATAGCAAAGCCGCGTCGGACCGCGCTCGCTCGATAGAAAGCAAGCGGCGGCGTCGCGAGAACCTCGCCGAAATTACGCGATTCGTTTACAGCCCGACGGGCGACAACCGCACGAGGGACTCTCTGAGCCACGCAGAGGTTATCGCCATGACCGCCGATTTTCTCGGCGCGAAGCCTGGTTTACGCCGGCTGCTGGTGACCCGCTTCCCCATTCTGCTTATCGACGAGAGCCAGGACACGAGCCGGAGGCTCATGGACGCGCTGCTCGATGTCGAGGCGGGATACCGGGAAGCCTTTTGCCTGGGGCTCTTCGGCGATACGATGCAGCGCATTTACGCCGACGGTAAGGAGCGTTTAGCGGAGGCGATCCCGCAGGCCTGGGCTAGACCGAGGAAGCGGATGAACCATCGTTGTCCCAGACGAGTCATCACGCTCATCAATAAAATTAGACGAGATGAGGATGGCGAGGAACAGCAGCCGCGGAGCGATGCGGAGCAGGGCGTTGCTCGGCTGTTCGTCGTCTCGCAGGCGATCGCCGACAAGAGCGCAGCCGAGGCCGCCGTAGCTGCACGGATGGCGGAGATCACGGGCGATCCGAGTTGGGCGGAGGGAGCCGAAGCGATCAAGACGCTGGCGCTGGAGCACCTGATGTCCGCGCGCCGCTTTGGCTTCGAACAATTCTTCGAGCCTCTGTACGCGGTCGAGCGCATCCGCACGAGCTTTCTGCAGGGGACAGGCGCGGGCATCGGACTTTTCACACGCGAGATATTGCCGCTGGTCGCGGCCCTGCGTGCGGGAGATCGATTTACCGTCGCGGCGGCCGTTCGTCGCACATCGCCACTCCTCGAGCGCAAAGCGCTTGAAGCTGCCGGCGAGAAGCAGGTCGAGATTCTCAGCAAGGTCAAGGCTGCCAGCGATGGGCTGCTGGCCTTGGTGAATGCGGATGAGAAGCCGACTGCGCGTTCGGTCTTGCGCTATGTCGCCGAAACGAACCTCTTCACCATCCCCGAGGTGTTGGCCCCGTTTTCCGTCGCCGATGCCATTGTCCCGGAAGGCGATGCTCATGCGGCCGGTGACGCCGGCGACCAGGAAGAGGAAGTCGACGTCAAAAGCGAGTTGGGTGGTTGGCGGCTGGCGCTTGAGGCGCCCTTCGACCAAATCGAGCGATATGATCGCTACGTTCGTGGTGTATCGCAGTTCGACACGCACCAGGGGGTGAAGGGGCTGGAATTTCCTAGGGTAATGGTAGTCGTTAGCGATGATGAAGCGCGTGGCTTCATGTTCGCCTATGACAAGCTTTTCGCAACGAAGGCGAAGAGCAAGGCGGATATTGAGAATGAAGCGGCCGGAAAGGAAACGACCATCGATCGGACTCGGCGACTGTTTTATGTGACCTGCAGCCGCGCCGAGCAAAGCCTTGCCGTTGTGTACTACGCTTCGGATCCAACGCTGGCACGCGACGCGATGATACGGCAGGAGTGGTTCGAACCTGACGAGATAGAACTGATCGCCTAAAGGCGGCGGCAACCGTTCTAGCCGATCCTATCGGAGGCCCTGAAGCATGCTGACGAGCTCTCCATCCAGCGGAATGGCCACGTGCTGACGCATTGCCAGCGTCAGTTCCGCAAGCCCGCGTGTGCCGGATCGGCCTAGCTTCTTGAGAGCCTCGATCGTCTCGAGGGCTGCGTTCGGACTTCGCAGGCGAAATCGTTGGGATTGGACGGCGTTTTCCCACTGGGCCATGGCCCACTGATACGCCATTTCCATGATCTTGCCGGAGGCGTCGGCCGCCCGCATACCGATCAATCTGATCACGATCATGAACAGGTCGTCTGCCGAGAGCGGGCATTGGTTCACGGCCGCCGAATACACTACGCCCATGGCATTGCTCTCGTTGTCGTTATCGGGGCGCGTGATCCTTTCAGCGCGGAATTGTTCAACGTCCTCCGGCGCAAGTGCTGGCGGCGTGAAGGAGGTCTGTAGCTCAAGAAATTCCGGAACTATCGCGTACCGCCCGGCAAAGATTTGGTACCCGATAAACATCAGCGCTGACGACGTCAGGAAGCGTTGGCGCTTAGTAAGTGCGCTAGTCGCCAGAGGCGGGACACGCCCTCGGGGAGAGTTATGCGGATTGATTTGGAACGTTA
This sequence comes from Ciceribacter thiooxidans, assembly GCF_014126615.1. Classification (NCBI taxonomy): domain Bacteria; kingdom Pseudomonadati; phylum Pseudomonadota; class Alphaproteobacteria; order Hyphomicrobiales; family Rhizobiaceae; genus Ciceribacter; species Ciceribacter thiooxidans. The sequence goes on along the minus strand of NZ_CP059897.1, from coordinate 200,638 downwards.
GAGAATTCATCCAAACGCGCCCAGCGGCGACCTTGTGAACAGCATCGCAGAATAGCGATGCGTCGCCCCGGACAAAGCTCAGCTTCAACCGTTCCTCATTGAACACATAGTCCGCGAGGGTTGGGATTCTCTCATCCCATTGCGATGATCTCAGGCGGTCACTGATCGCCGAGCCTGCGTCCAATTGGCCTTCAAGCTGCGAAAGCAACAACCAGACAAAGTCCAGCGGGCCGCTGGTGAGACCCTGGATGCCCGGGTGAGGGCTCGGGTTGCTGTTGAGACCCGGCACCATAGCGTATTCGAAATTGGGATCCGGGCCTTCCGGCCGCAGTCGATCCAGCATGGTGGCAACCGTATGGGGGATGGAAGCACGCAGCGCCTTTTGCCGAAGTCCCGCGTTTTCGTCGACTTCCTCCAGTTTCGACATCGACCGATCGAGAAGGTCGATGACCCGAGGTCCGTAACGATCGTAGAATGCTTCCATTGCTGCATCGGCCAGCAGTCCGGTCGACATGAGCTGGAAGTCGGGCTGCTCAATCTCCGCAGCGATCCCAGCGGCCTCCTCAAAATACCGGCTTGCGGCTTCGTGGCGCCCCAAATGCGAATTGCCCATGGCGATCTCGCGCAAGAGGTGGGCCATCTCGACATCCCGCTTCTGAGTACCAGTTAAAAGGGCATCTGTTATTTCCAATTGCTCTTCATACCGACCTACTCGATACAGAATCCTTGCCCGGTTCCTCTGGATTGACCACCAGTGGCTGGGTAAGGCCTCGAATGCTTCCGCTAGAACCTCGAGACCGCGCTCGGCATCGCCGACGTCTTCATCGCTGATTGTCGCAGCGGTTTCATACGCCGCGGAGGCCACATCAAAATCACCAAGTTCACGAGCTTTTGCGGCCAACTCCAGATATTGCGACACCATGGGCGCAACATCGCGCCCGCCGTTCGAAAGGGCGAACCGCCAAGGCCCACGGACCGCGATCGCCTTATCTCCAGGCGTGGAGGTAACTTCGGTGAGGAAGAACCGCCTGTCCTCGGGCTCCAGTTCAGCCATTTCGTCCAGCATCCTGAACAGGCTTTCCATGTTCTGAATCAGTGTGATTTGGAAAGCGAACAGCGATCTAACTATGTCGTCGGCGGTCCTCGGCATTCCCTTCGCATGTTCAAAATTGGTCTCGACCTGCCTCAGGACCGCGCTGCTATGACGGAGGGAGGCAATACGAGCGACCATGCCCGGCAATTTGTCGAACGTTCCTTGTGCGATTGACAGCTTTGTCAATACGCCGAGATAAAGAATGCTAGCGTAATCCTGGTCGGGGAGATCGCGCAGCTCCTCTTCCAGAGCCACTAGGGTCGGCGCCAGCTTCTTTTCATCACGTTTCGCTGCCAGCAAAATGACCTGCAGGGCTCTCAAACGCGCGGAAACTTCCGGTGCCTTGGGATAGATCTTCCGATCGACCCCATGGACGAGCAATACTCCGCACGCGAGAGCAATCCGTGGCAATTCCGATCGGGGCGCTGAGAATGTGGCAGCGAAAATGGCATTGAGGATATCCTCGGCTTGTCCAATCAGGGCGTTAAGCAGCGCTCCTTCCACCACATTGACGTCAATCATAGCGGTTGAAATTCGTAATCGCGCGATCTCGGCGTTCAAGCGAACGACCACATCCGGATCGAATGTGTCCGTTCCCAATCTCGAGACGAGCGACGAGGCTCTGAACGTGTCCAGAGCGATCGTATCGATCCAAGGGCCGATGAGGCGATCAAAGGCGTTGCCGGGGCTGGATAGTGGAGGTTTCTTTCCGCCAAGGGAGATTGCAAACTGCCGTGAGAACGGTCCGATGCTTAGAGTGAGCCGCGCGAGGAGATTCAACGCGTCCTGCGGCAGCTCTCCGAGCAGTCGAATGCGGATTTCCTGTCGGAGGCACTCGATGTCAGAATCCGTTCCGGAGAGCGCCGCGAGGTTAACCACGTCTTCCTTCGGCCACCCGCGTTGGCGAAGCCCCAATACTAACGCGTGCGCAAGCTGTGGGTGGCCGGCTGTTGAACCAACATAGGCGTACCTGCCGAAGACGTTGGGGTCGCCACCTTCCATTGCCACAAGGTCGTGCACCTCTTGCTCGGCGAAATCACCGACGGCGACCAGAGCCTCTATATCCAAGCCAAGCTGAGCCAACCGTATAGATGTCGGAACATGATGGGACGTAATGATGACCCTGGTCCCGCTTCGACGTGCCGCCGCCATCAAAGTCTGTAGTGCACCTTGCACTTCAGGCGACGCTACATAGCCGAGGTCATCGAGGATGACGTCGGAAGAAACTGAGCCCGTCAGCTCTGTAGCCACGCGTCTGATCTTGGCGCCGGTGGCGGTCGCGTCTAAATTGGTGAGGCGGGCGACCTGCCAATTGCTGCCTGATCCGGCGGCGCTTATAGCGGCCAGTGTGCTCTTGCCGTAGCCTGTGCCCGCGTGAAGCCAGGCAGCCCCATGACTCTCCAAACTGCTATGCACGGCAACGACCAGCGCTTCTCGGGCCACCGCTTGGTAGAGTGGTTGAGAGACTGGTTCAAGGGGCTCCGATCTCGCTACGAGCTTCGTAGAACCGTCGTTGAATGCCCCCTCCAGCATTCGGTTCAACAGAACGGTCGGAACACTGGTCTTCACAACTGAATCGAAGAGCAGGATCAGATCCGCTTTTGTCAAAGGTGGGCGTGGCGCGCTAACGACGGTGTCTAGTATGCGGCTTATGATCTTCGTCGCGAAGGTATCGGCGAACTGGGTGGGTTCGTTTTTCTCATCGCATCGGTAGACGGCAAATTCGAGTAGGCTTTGCTTCAGGTCGTCAAGCGGCGGCTCGCCGCATCGCCAATAGATCCTCTCGAGCAAGCCCGACCGCAGTTCGTCTGCCGACGCAGTGTTGAGGAAGGCCTGGGCAGCTAGCTTCAATGGCAGTTGCCTCAAGCGGGCGCGAAGTGGCTCGACATCGGCGCCGGCTGCGGCTTCCTGCCAATACAAAAGCCCCGGCATGTCCGAAACTAAGTCTTTGTTGGCGGCCTCTCGGCCGATTGACGCAGTGGTAAGGTATTCAATTGTGAGCGACTTGCCGGGATTTCTAGTCTTGAGATCGAAGAAGGAATCGATCGTGTCGATCACCGCCTTCGAATTGAGGGTTATCGACGCCGTCGTCGCCTTCACCTGAACCGAATTGAGCCGGTTGGCGGCCAAGGTTGCGTAGTCCTCGGCTACTTCGAGATAGAGGAGCCCGTTTTGCGACAGCGTCGTCCATGCGAGTGCGCTCGCATAGAGCTGGTATGCGTATCCACGCAGACTCTCGACTGCTTGCTTTGTAGGATTTCCCTGTACGAACTCGTCCATACCGCAGTTAGACTCGCGTGCACCCAACATCCCATTCTACACGCGAGCTCGGCTGCAGGTCATAGTTGCTGGGGCCAATTCACAGCTTTGCTGCAAATATCCGCCGGAGACGCGCACGATAGCAACCGTTACTACGCATTTGCTATGGTCCGCTTGGTTTAGATGACTTCTATCATTCGGCCGCTTTCTTCCTTCCACGTTTGGCAGGTTTAGGCGCCACGTCTTTCTCGCCGGCCGCAGGTGCCGGGTCGTTCTTGGTAGGCGGAGGCGCCGGGTCCTGCCTTGCCTGCTTAGGGTGGCCAGCAAAGACGTGCATTCTGCGGTGCCTGTCGAGATTGACTTGGCGCTGCCATTCCAGTGTCAGTGTGCCTCTATCGGGAAATTTTTCACTAGGCTCATAAGACACTTCAATTGGAAGTGCATTCGGGTATCTATGAAACGAAACCTCTGTCAAGATTTCCTTCGGAAAAAGCCACACCTCGCTCGAGGCGAGGTCGAACTCATAAACCGGGGTATCGTTCACGTGGAAGACGTACGGGCCGGGATAAGGCTTTTCTCTGATTTCGATTGCCACTCCAGAGGGCAGTGAGCTTTCCTTCAGCCAACTGGATCGCCGCCATTTTTCGAGAAATTCGATCTCGCCGAAAGAGGGTACGACGAGCAAAGGTGAATCGCCCTCGGCCGATATTGCGCGGGAGCTGCGGAGGAACTGATCGACGAAGTCCTGCTCGGTGGCGAAATCGGTTCGTACGATGAGATCGATTGTTCGGGCGCTGTCGTAGATCGCGCCCAGCAGGTTTTCGGCCACCCCTGGTGACAGGTACTCTCCCCAATCGGTGTCCGAAGAATGCCCGGTGGTGTCATCAAGTTCTACGAGATCCAGCTTTGAGAAATTGCCGACGCGAAAACGTGCTTTCGTCAGCGTATCTTCGGTCCAGCTCAAGGACTTGAACGGTGCCAGCGGAAATTGCGAGTTCTCTTTGGAAAACGGGCTGATTGACGAAGCCCTGGCTATCGCCCGAAGACGTTCGTTCGATATCTCGAGCGTCCGTATCAGGTCTGTTCGATGAGTGTCGGCTTCCGCGGATAGTCTTGACAAGAGCTTTCTCAAGGCGTCGAGGCGGTACTTCAGTTCGCCCTCGATTTTCGCGTCAGGTGTTTCAGTGACAACTGCGAAGACACCCGCTACCTTGGCCGGATCGATGCCTTCGATTTCCGCAACAGCGGAGCCTGCGGCATTTTTAAGCCGCTCGACCGCGTTGAGATCTTTCAGGAACGGCTCAAACCGCGCTATCGCGGCGGCAATCACATCGTCATCCCCGTTGCAGCGGCTTGCCGCGAACACCAGTTCTGCGATCGAGACGACATCGATGCTGGCGCCCGATCGAACATAAGAGCGGCCTGGAATCATGGGATTACTTGTGTGAGAATCAAATCTATCAGCGATACTTTCGAGCGTCGATCTGTAGGACGCCTTGGCACGTGGCTGCCGGATATGGGAGCGGACGAAGTAGCCGAGGTAATCACCCATATCAGTCATGAACGCCCCGCCGCGCGAACGCTCTCCATCGGAGGAGCGACCTCCGCGCATCATCCTCTTTGCTGCTTCCAAGGTACTGGATTCGCCGGGAGGCGCTGCATGGAGGCTCCATTGAAGGAGAAAATCTAGCGCAAGCACGCAAGTGTCTCGCCACAAGTTGAGCAAGACATGCCGAAATACTGCATCCTCCGTAATCGCCTCGTTTGGTTCGCCGTGTTCGGCGAGAAGAGACGAGACCGATGGCCAGTCCATTTCGAGGAGTGGCCGGGATAGAAGAGCCCGTTGCACCGGGTTCCAAAACGCGTGTCGACCCCCGCGGTCGTCGATTCCGGAATTCCACCGAAGCAGTTCGTCTACCCAATGTTCCACTCCGTCGCGGTCGCCGCGGATGCTGGCCTGTAGTGCGAAATCGGCGGTGAGAAGCAGATGCTGATGAAAGCCCGGGAAGAGCTTTCCGAGTTCAGTCCAAGTCGTCGAAGCCTTTGCCTTCGGCGAGAGGCGATAATTCAAGAGAGAGGTCCACGATCCGACGAAGGTGCGGAGGTGGTCGAGATAGAGATCCCGCTTTGGCTGCTTGAGGATAGCGCCCTGCTGGGCGCCGTGCTCCAGGCCCTGTTCATCGGCTTGCAACGACCACCAGTCAGAAAGCCTGAACACGAGGACGCCTTGCGTCGTAATAACTTCATCGAGGGTAGCTTTTGAAGGAAGGGCCAGCACTGAATCGAGAAGTCCGCCGCCGATGTGCGCGATCGCGGAGAACGCCACGCGGTCTTGCTCAGCAATGCGGAGTACCTCCTCGAACGCAGTGTGAAAGGAGCGCGTCCAGCGGGTGAAGACCCGGACGCCGAGGCCCTTTTCAAGCAGCGCGTAGTTGATCGGCTCACCGTTCAAGTCGACGGTCTCGGCCAGGGAGAGCAATTCTCCATAGAGATCGGCGACACTCTCCAGATTCTTCTGGAACGTCCTGGAGTCCCCTCCCCTTAGGTCGGCTATCGCGTTGGTAATGAGCGCCGCCAGTATCTCCGATGTGTCAGAGATAGGCGTGTCCTGAAGTGCTGGACGGAAATCAAAAGCACGGGAGACTGCCCACCTCTCAGCAGTGCTGAGATCCTTGCCGTGTTCGATTGTCACGACATCGACGACCCCCTCATACCACTGTCCAAGATGCGGGGATACCCACAGATGGGGCACATCGCGGTGCCGATTTTTTCGACCTCGGAACTTGGGTTGCTGCAGCCGCCACACTTTGAACAACTGCAAGAGAACTCTCGAGTTGACGTCCACAAGTTCGGAACGCGTCGGGACGGTGACCTGAGCTTGGACCTTTCCGCCATCGTGGCGCCACATACTGATTTCCGGTTCCGATCCAAAGGTGTCGTCGGTTTTGTCCTGCCACCCCAGGCCCATGAATTTGTAGATGGCGAGGTCCGAGCGGAGCTCACCTGGAAAGATATCGAGGAAGGTCTGCCGCCGGATGGCGGCCTCGAAATTGGGGCGATGTAGAAGCACGTATACCTGCTGCATGAACGCGCAGATCACGATGAGGTTGAAAACGAGCCATACGACTTCTATCGCGCCAGCAAGCGGCGGAAGTTCTATGCCCGCAAGCACCGAAACGGCTTCGTATCCTACAACCCATATGAGATAGAGTGCGGAACTGAGGGTGATTAGGACGACGCGGGTTTCCTCCATGAAAAAACGCGCCGTGTTTTCTGCCAGCTTCTTGCCAGATAGGACAAACTCGTGAAGGACCACAGCAAGCGGAATGATCAACGCGAGGACCGTCGCTTGCACAGTTGCGGATATCGCGTGAAAGTCCGAAATGTCTAACGGATCTTCTGGCGAAACGTCGAATGTCGATGCTACCTTCCAAGGGTTGACGTAGGGCCAGAACGCAGTTCCGGCGGTAGCAAGGAAAATCACGATAACGTAAATTTTTCTATGGCGGTCGATGTGCCCTAGAATGCTGCGCCATCGACCATAGCGATAGAGTGCGTAGCGCTTGTTTTTGCGTTGAAGCGACGCGATCTCGAGAGCGGCTGCTCCGCGAATTGAATGCCGTCCCCAGGGAAGGATCGCATAAACGATCAGCAGCGCGACGTTATAGCCGATGACCAGTGCGTGCCGCGCCTTGTTCAACATGCTGAGGGGCTCCTATGGAATGATTCCGCAAGTTAGAAGTTCGGCGCCTGCTGGTCTATCAAGTTGCTTTTAGCGGTGCACACACAAAGTGAGAGACTCGGCGCCGAGGAGACACTTGTCGTGATCAGATAGGCGGCTATCGCCCTCCCTTATCCGCGAAGGACGACCTCGGAACGCTACTAAAAGGTATTTCTGCATTTCAGTTGGAAGTCTCAATTGATATTAAAAAACTGCCTGCTTGAAGGCCAGGGTAATAGCGGGTCGATGGCTCTGCTCCCATCAAGTCCTTTTGAGGACTTGTTCGTTCGTGCCGTCGAGATTTCATTGAGTTGTACTTTTTTGACGGGACACGCTTCTCTGAAGTCGAGCGCTTCAAAAGCTCCAAAAATCTATAGCGCTGAAGTTAAACCCAAGCGTACCTGAGATCGTGGTTCCACAATATTTCGGTCAGCCCTAGCCGAATGGCATGGGCTGCGGCAAGCGCCAACGCCTGATAATGTCCCATGCGAAGGTTCGTCGCTAAAACCTCTTCGTTACCGTCCATCATGTATCCGATATGCGCCAAGTCGTTCTTTTCATCCTGGCCGATTAGTTCCACCTGGACCCAGACAAATCGTCGAGGGAGCTTTTTTACGGTCTTGGCATCTCTTGCTGCGTGAACCAGCCTGCTTGCCTTTGCTCCGTAGGCTTCATTGGCAGCGTGCCTCAAGGATTGCGTTCCCGTGAAATCGGGGTGACGGCGTTTCCACGCCTCCCAACGGCCTCTTGAGATATCAATAGGGACTACAGGTTTGTCGGGCGTACCGGTCGCCATGGCCTCTGCAATATGGGTATTCCAGGTTTCGAGATCCTTGAGCAACGGCTCATCTCTCAGTGCGGGTCGAATACGGCGATACTCGGACTGGGAGAGGCAAGGAACTGTAACTGCAACGCCTTCGACCTCGTTGAAGGTAACGCTATTGCGGCGGGGGCGGTGTTCACCATAGAATTCACTGTGCGCTCCCATTGACACGGCAGGCTTCACGTAGGTACGCCCATCCCAATTGAACACGGCATCCATTTGGGCCACCTTCCCGGCCGCTTGCCCATGCTTGCCTTGAACAAACTCGGTCATGTGGCGTTCGGCGAGATCGTTCCAACATTCTCGGAGCGTTTCAAACTCGCGAAAAGGTCGCTCACTATGCATAGTCACACAGTCAATTGGCCACAGGGCGTAAGTGTCGAAGCCATCGCTGTGCAAATAGCATCCTGCCACAACCACCGCATCGATCTCGTTCGTATCATTTTTCGCTCGCCCAACAACGTGATCAAGTAACTCCTCATGACCCATCGTCGTCAGCCCGTTGTTGATGACAAGCATAACCGTTGTTGCGCTCGGGTCGATTTCGCTTTTTGTCTGCTTTAACTGGCCGCTTGCCGATCGCACCGCGTTCTTGATTGGCGCACGCATGATATTGGCGTAGGTGCGCCGTCCGCTATCGTCTAGTTTCGTCGGATCAACGACGATGACGGGCTTGTCGATATCGAGGGGCCGAAAAAGCTTGGCAATCTTGGCCTGTGCCTCCGGCTTATCCAGCCGCTCGTCCTCAAGAAGCTTGAGCTCAATGATCGAGTTTCCCAAAAGGTAGTCAGAGTTTCGAAGAGCTCTGCGATCTTCATCGGGATGGGCCCGCTTTCCGCCTGCAGACATCACGACGAAATCGATGTCGGCCTCTTCGGATAGTGGTCGTATTCTAGGTAGGTTGAGCATGGCGTTCCACCTCCAAGAGGCGACTCATGATCATCGTCGAACCATCTGCGAGGTCTTTGATATACGTTTCGTACCGTTCGGGCGGGAGGATCGTCAATTCCCGCAAATCGAGCCGTGTCGAAACGAAGCGGGACCGTCCGTCCGATGTTTCCCGTTTCATATCCGCGTCGACCACCCAAACGATGATCTGAGATGCCAGCAACACATAGTTCGCGTGCACCGCCTGTATCTGGTCGCCGACATGCGCCGGCAGATCACCCTCCACCTCAAACCCGAGAGGCGTAAGCAACTCCTCGTCGGTCAAAAGGGTATAAACCGAACCGATTTCCTCTACTTGAGAGAGAAGATCAGAGAGACTGATTTTTGGCTCATCTGCCACCCCAATATGCTTGACCACGGTAGTCAACATGCCGGAAGCAGTCAGTCCCTGAAGGACAAAATCGCGGGGAGCGCCGTTCACGTTGCCCGAGACCCGATGTCGGATCGTTCCGATCGCAGCGGTCCCCGGACGGATCTCGATCGTGGCATCCTTATGCACAAGCGCATCTGCCATGAGGAAATAATTCCGCCATTCCGTTGGGCTTAAAAGGGGTGTGTCGGGCTTCATCGTCTGCGACTGGAAGCTGAAGTTGCTACCACGTATGACAATCTCAAAGCCATCCGTCACGATCCGTGCGGCAAGATCATCGGTCTTCTGCGACGGGGCGAAGAAGATCTCGCCATCGAAAACGGCAGGTTCGGCGAAGCGATCGCGGCGGATCGTTAGGACGCAGGTATCAGCCCGCTCCGGCTGAATTTTGACCTCGCCTTCTTCTGGAATGTCATCCTTTTCAAGAGTGATCCCGAAACGGGTCGAACTCACCTTCACGTCTCTTACCTTGACGGGGATAATGCCAAGGAAGACATCGGCCAGTTCGTTCTTAGAGTTCACGTCAAAGGTGAGATTAATTTTCCCGCCTTCCTGGCCGAGCACGCACAGCTCCTTGTGTTTTGCCGCCTCGTAAGCAGTTACGCTTGGGCCGATGGCATCGAGAAGCGCCTGCTTGAAGCTCTCGCCATCTGTGCCGATCGTTCGACCCTCGCCACTGGCGGTAAGATACAAGGTGGCACGATTCACCTGAAACCGCTTGGCGGCGTGTTCCTCGCGCAGCTTTTTGAGCACCTTGGCGAGGGCATCGCCGCGCATCTCGATAAGATGGGCCGAGGTCGCCTCTAGGGTCTCCTTGCTGATCTTCAAAACGTAGATGAACGAAGGCCGGCGGTCCTTGGCCAGCCGCTCGATTGAGGACAGGCGAAGCTTGATGCGGTCATTGGAGTCCCACATCGTCTTTTGCTGGACAACGCAGGAAATCGGGTTGCTTCTGGCATCAAGGATGCCGGGATTTTTATGGTCGAGATTGAACTCGACGATGAAATCCCACCCACTGCGGTCGCGATCAGCCTTATTGCAGATTAGTTTTGCATCCGAGCAAAGGGCCTGGAAGGTATGCTCGCCTTTGTTTCCCAACTCATCGCTGTTGAGTGGATTCTGCTCGTCGTCGTCATCTTCGTTATTCATGAGGCCTCAGCAAATCACACTCGTACCTGAAATCTTGGGAAAGCAGTATCGTCCCCAAGCCGCAGCTCAATCAAGCCTTGGTCAACGGCGTCGACTCTGATTGGCTGCCTGTCGGCGATACCATTGGCGGCGGTACCCGACTTCGCACGCCATCTAGAGAACAAAAACGCATGACAAGAATATCCAACGCTTCGAATTGAGCCCATAAAACAGTTGGTTAATCGAACTTTCCAAGGCGTCCTAGGTTCATATCCCTTCAAGGCGGGGGTGCAACGGATGCCGAAACACGAGGCCGTTTCGCGAAAGACCGCTGCGTGGATGGAAAAGTCTTATGCATCTTTACAAACTTAACAAACTTGACCAGTTGTCTCGTGTCGCCTATCTTTAGATCACGGAAGGTTGGTTGTCATGCCCGTCACGAAAACAACAGCAAGCGAGCTCAAAGGCGAAGCTCCTAGCATCGCATTCTCGATGAAATTACCCCGGAAGGCGGATTTCGAGAAAGCCCTCCTCAAGCAGTATACCAAGGCTGTCGAACTCAGCCAGAAGGCTGGTCACCAAGTTAGCTTCCGCGTCGTTGTTGATCCACTCGCCGGGGCGCAGACGATTTCGATTGTCGAGGAAGACCCGTCGGAAGCGGAACATGCATTTCCGGTGGAAGAGGCTTCCAAACCGGACGAAGAACTCGCCGCTGCTTTGGCAGCTGCGCGGGAACGCGGTCGCCGTCGTGTCGCGGAGATCCTGAGCGATGATGATATGCTGAGCGCAGACGCGTTTTCGGATCTCTTGGGCGTTTCGCGGGTCACGGTCAACACGAAGCGTCAAAGCGGACAAGTGCTTGGCCTGGACGGTGCCAAACGTGGTTTTCGTTTCCCGGTGTGGCAACTCGATGACGACGGTCGCCCTTATGCCGCGCTACCAAGACTGCATGAAATCTTGGCAGGATCTTGGGCGGTCTACCGCTTTCTAGTCTCGCCACATGGGGCGCTTGACGGTCGCACGGGACTCGATGCCTTGAAGCGAGGTCGGGACGCCGATGCGATTGCCGCAGCCGAAAGTATCTCCCGCGGTGACTTTCGCTAAATGACCGGTATCAAGCCGCCTGCCGGTTTCGAACATTCGTCGCTCGATCTCGAAGTCGTTCTTCCAGGGTCTCGTTTCGGCCGGATCTATGCGAGCGCCTTTCCCGACCCGTTGGGTTTTGGAAAGACGCCGAGCCGATTCAGCGATCCACGCCGGCGGGACGCCGCAGGGCGGTTTGGTGTGCTCTATTTGGGCGATACACTCAAAGTGTGCTTTCTGGAGGCCGTGCTTCGCGACCGCCGCGACGGTCTGATTGGAGATCTCCCGATTGAGGAGAACGAAATTCATGCACGGCGGTTCGCTGAGATCGAAGCGACAGAACAACTTCGACTTGTCGATCTACGCGATGATCATGCTGTCAGAATGGGAGTTCCGACAGACGTCGCGAAATCCTCGCGCCAAAGCTTGGCGCGTGCGTGGTCGCTGGCGTTTTACGAGCACAAGTCCCTACCAGACGGTATCATCTATCCTTCGCGGCTCAACGGACACACGAACATCGCGGTATTCGGACGCGCCGTTTCAAAACTCGCTCCGGTACGGATCGTGCCCCTAGTAGGAGCGACGGGCCTTGCCGCTGTGATCCATGACCTACGGGTCAGCTTGGTTTGAGAAACCAGCGACAGAGGCGCCAATATAGCGCGGCGACAGGAAGAGACGGCAGGATCCCGATTTCCCGCGCAAATGCCGAGACGTTCACGCTCGGCTGACAGGCTTGCTCGACCGCAGTGGCCTTGAACTCGTCCGACCAGAACCGCCGCAGCTGCCGCGGAGCACCATCAAGGCGACTTGGCACTGCCTCGATCATTCGTATCATTCCAAGGCTAGCCATCGACCCAGACATAGATCCTCACAGTCAGAGAAGTCGTATGTCCGAAATACTTCGCTCAGCATCACCCGCGCCAGATGGGGTCTCCTTGCCGCTCTGATGTCCGCTGTCAACGTTGCAGACGTGTCGAGTCGCTCGTTCCGTAGGAACGCTTGCGGTGGATAGCTTGCGCATTGGTGGAGGCGGAACTGAAAGACGTCGGTGATCAAGCTCTGATACGCGGGTTGCCGTCCCTGTCAGAAGACGCACTCGGCATAGTTCGTCGGTCGGAATAAACCTGCAAGCTCAACGCCGTCGATCCGCTGGCTTATCTTACCGCTACACTCACTGCCGTCGTGAATGGACACAAGCAGGGCCGGATTAAGGAGCTGCTCCCTTGGATGCACAAAAGCCGGGAACGTCGGGTCTAGGGGCTCAGACAAAAAAAGACCCGCCACGAATGGCGGGCCAAGCGCCGCTCCTGGGAGTCCCAAGCGGCGGGGGATGGTTTCGACGTCAGACCGGAACCGGTTCGGATTTGCTCCGCTTTCCAGAGGCTGCCAGGGCAAGCCCCACCAGCACGAGAGCTACGCCTGCTGCAAACATCACGCCCAGCGGATCGCCGAACAGGAAGGCGCTTGCGGAGATGCCGAAGACTGGTTGCAGGTACTGGACGCTGGCCGCGACGCGGGCGGGGACGACCTTGAGAAGATAGAGCCAGAGGATCAATCCGACGACCGTCACCATCACACCGAGGTAGACGATGGCGAGCACCGAATGGGGTGTAAGTTCGATAGAGTGATCCGTCATTTCCCATGCTGCGAGTGGAAGCATGGTCACGAGCCCGGCCAGCATGTTCCAGGCTGCGACAGGCATGAGGCCGTAGCGGTTCGTAAGCTCCGCGCTCCAGATGTAGTAGATCGCAATGCCAACGGCCGAGACAAGCATCCATATCACGCCCGACGCTGTCGTCCGGGACATGTCATCGACACCGGGACCACTGCCGACGGCCACAAGGGCGAGGCCTCCGAAGGCTGCCATCAGACCGCACCAGTGCACCCAAGTGACCGGTTGCTTGAAGCGTATGGCAGCCAGAATGACCATAAAGATCGGAATGGTCGCGGATAGAATGGTGCCGACCGAGGCGGAAGTTCCCTGAACACCAAAAGACTGCGCGACGTTGCCAAGCGTAATGCCCATAACACCGAGACCCACCACGGACGGGATGGCCTCCCTTGGCAGTTTCAGCTCCTTGCGTGCGAGGAACATGAAGAGCGGCACTGCGACCATGAAGCGGAGGGAGGTGAAGGTCATTGGCGGGATTGTGCCAAGGCCGAGCTTGGTGATCGGTATAGACAGCCCCCACATGAGGGCAAGAAGCAGCATGGCAAGCAGGCTCTTGCCCGAGATCGAGTAGCTCGGCGCATATGTGTTTGCGATGACGACCGCTTCACTCTGGACGTGTGACAAAGGCTGGACCCATAACAGGATTGGTGTGTGTTCAACCAACGTGTAGTGTTCCTGACACGCTTCGAACAAACCATTTGTTCTCACAGCACGCGTGAGCGTTGGTCACCTATGGATTATCATGTCGGACAATCTTCCTCCTTTGCAGACACTTCGCGCCTTTGAAGCGGCCGCTCGACGCCTCAGCATGACATTGGCGGCTGAGGAACTGCATCTGACCCACGGTGCGATCAGCCGGCAGATCAAGTCGCTGGAAGACGATCTGGGCGTGCCTCTTTTCCGCCGTCTGACCCGTCGGATCGAATTGACCGAGGTTGGGCAGTCCTTCTACGGCACCGTCACGCGGCTCCTCTCCGAACTCGGACGCGAAGCCGAAGAGATACGGCGCAGAAGTGACACAAACCGTCTTGTCATCAGTTGCGGCATTTCCTTCGCCAGCAAATGGCTCACACCGCGTCTTCACCGGTTGATGGCGGAGCATCCGCATCTCGATGTCCATCTCGAAGTGACCGACGCAGCCGCCGACTTCTCGTCCGGGCATGTCGATGTCGCGCTGCGCTATGGTGCCGGGCAATACCCCTACGCCTCCGCCGAGCGTGTCATGAATGAATACGTGTCTCCCGTCTGCTCCCCGGATTGCCGTGAGAAGATGGGCGGGTTGCACCGCGTCGAGGACATCGCAAGGTGCCAGCTTATTCATGAGATTGGGATGCTCACGACTTGGGAGCGCTGGTTTGCAGCGATGCGGCTCCCGTTTCCGGGCACGCGCGGTCCTGGCTACAGCCATGGCAGCATGTCGATTGACGCTGCCATCCGGGGTGCCGGTGTCGCACTCGGACGCAGTGTTCTTGTTGCCGAGGACCTTGCCGCCGGAAGGCTCGTGTCGGTGTTCCCGCAGGCAAAGCTGGATGTCGAATGGGGCTATGATCTGCTCTACAGGACTGGCAACCGAGACCATCCGAAAGTGGCGGTATTTCGCGACTGGATCGACGGAGAGGTTCGCCTTTCTTCTGGCCTTGAATCTCAGCGTTAGAGTTTATCGCAGCGAAGAGAGACACGCCCGTAGACCGTTTGGGAACATGGCCATCATACTTAAGGTGGCGGTGGAACACCGCTCTGACGTCCGTTGTCAATGCTCTGGGCGTGTGCAACCGCTCGTTTTGACGAACGACTATTCATGGTGATGATCGCGTATGGGTGGAGGCGGAACTCAAGGATGTCGGTGATCAAGCTCTGATGCGCGGGTTGGATACCGCATTCCCGATTGTGCGTCCGGATACGCGTCGGCGGCGAGCAACGCTTCCAGCATCTGCAGATATTCATCACGGCTGAGGTGGGCTTCGAGTTTTCTGTCGACCTCCTCATGTGATGTTCTCGATTGTTCCTCTATGACACGCTTGGCTTTCGGTCGTGCCGCCGTGGGCGAGACTCATTGATGTTCCGGTCCGAAGCCTGTGTACTTTCCATACACGCCGATTTGACAGCCCTTTGTCCTCATGCCACGAGCTACCTTGATGGTTCTCTGGACTGGAGCTTCGGGTTTGAAGGGTGGAAAGAGCGGTCTGTACGAAGATCTCAAACGACAGATTCTGACGATGGAGCTGGATCCGGATCAGGATCTGGATGAGGCCAGCCTGAGCGAGCAGTACGGATTGTCGCGGACGCCGGTTCGGGAGATTTTCCGCACGCTCGAGGGCGAAGGGTATATAGACATCCGCGCCAATCGCGGGGCGCGCGTGAGCCCGATGAGCCACGAAAGTCTCAGGCAGTTTTTCATGGTCGCTCCGCTCGTCTATGCGGCGATTGGGCGACTGGCTGTACAGAATTTTCGGCCGAAGCAACTGGATGAGCTTTGCGCGACCCAGGAGCGATTCCGAGCCGCCAGCCAGAGTGGCGACGCGACAGCGATGGTCATCGAGAATAACAGATTCCACGAAATCATCGGCGAGATGTCCGGCAATCCTTATCTGCAGCCTAGTCTTCGTCGTCTGCTGATCGATCACGCACGGATTGGCAAAACCTTCTTCCGTCCCCGAAACGAGGACATGCAGGAGCGGTTGCGCCTGGCGGTAGAGCATCATGATGCATTCATAGAGGCGATACGCGAGCACGACGAAGACCGTTTTGTGAAGCTGGTATTCGATCATTGGGAACTTTCAAGAGCCAACATGGAGCTCTTTGTGGCCCCCGGGAGCTGAAGGCGGACTTCTTGCCTGAGGCAGCTCCACAGTCTTAGTGGCTTCTCCGCGCATCCGCGTTCGACAATCGATCTTCCTAAATTACTCCCTGAAGTCGGGCGGCTGAAGAGGCGCGCTCGGCTTCTCGGTGGGCGCAGTCCAGTGCCAGAACTCCGATTCTGCGCCCGGGCTCCGGCCAATCTACCTGATGGGCCGTCGTTCGCAAGTGATGGAAAATATTGCTCTTTTAGATTTCCTGTCTAGGGATCCTGAGATTGAGTTTTCTCGAAATACTATTTGTGTAATCTGCGTATACAATTCTATTGACTCGTGACGGGTCTCGTGAGAGCTTTTTCTCGAAGGGGAAATTCACTCGGGAGGCTCGGATGAATGGCAGCAAACACGGGCTCTACGAGGAGCTCAAGCGCCAGATTTTGACGCTCGAACTTGAGCCCGACGATGTGCTCGACGAAGCGAGCCTGAGTGAACAATTCGGCCTCTCCCGTACACCGGTTCGCGAAGTCTTCCGGCGTCTTGAGGGGGAGGGGTATGTCGACATTCGCGCCAATCGCGGTGCGCGCGTCGCGCCTATGAATCACCATGCTCTGCGCCACTTTTACCTCGTGGCGCCGATGGTCTACTCGGCCATTGGCAGACTGGCAGTCCAGAACTTCAAGCCTCGGCAACTCGCTGATCTGCGCGAAACGCAGGAGCGCTTTCGGCAAGCTCATCTCGAGGATGATCCGCTCGCACTGGTTCTGGAGAACAACCGCTTTCACGAAATCATCGGCGAGATGTCGGCGAACACATACCTGCTCCCCAGCCTCAAGCGCCTGCTCATCGACCACGCCCGGGTCGGATACACGTTCTTCCGCCCCGCGACGACGAAATGCGAACTCGACTGATTACAGCCGTTGAGCATCACGACGCATTCATTGAGGCGATTGCCTCTCATCGAGAAGACGCCGTCGTCGAGCTGGTGTTCGCGCACTGGGAGCTGTCCCGCGGGAACTTGGGAATGTTCGTGGCGGCAAATGCAATCGAGGCCGACTTCGGCAACGAAGGTTCAGCCGTGTTCATGGAGAAAGCGTCTTGAAGTTCGAAGGTATCTACACGCCTGCCATCACGCCCCTGACGCCTGACGGCGAAATCGATCGCCCCGCCTTCGCGGAGGTTCTCGAGTCGCTGGTGGAGGCGAAAGTCCACGGGATCATCATTGGAGGGTCCACGGGAGAATACTACGCGCAGTCGCCGCAGGAGCGTCTGGATCTCGCAGCCTATGCCAGGCAGGTGCTCGGCTCCCGCCTTCCACTGATCATCGGAACCGGAGCAACGCGGACCGAAGATTCGGTCATGTATGCGGCAGCAGCCCGGGAAATCGATGCCGACGCGATCCTCGTGACGTCTCCGCCTTATGCCTTGCCGACGGAGAAGGAGAACGCCGTCCATGCGCTGACGGTGGATCGCGCGGCGAACCTTCCCATCATGCTTTACAACTATCCGGCCCGAATGGGCGTCATGATGGGCGACGAATTCTTCGCCCGGGTCGGCAAGTCGAAGAATGTGAAGGCAATCAAGGAGAGTTCGGGCGAAACCTCGAACCTTCACCTCTTGGCGCGGAAGTACCCCCACATCGCACTCTCCTGCGGATGGGACGATCAGGCTCTTGAGTTCTTCGCATGGGGAGCGCGTAGCTGGGTTTGTGCCGGCTCGAACTTCCTGCCGCGTGAGCATGTCGCCCTCTACGAGGCCTGCGTCCTCGAGAAGAACTTTGACAAGGGAAGGGCCATCATGTCGGCCATGCTGCCGCTGATGGACTTCCTGGAGACGGGCAAGTTCGTTCAGTCGATCAAGCATGGCTGCGAGATCATCGGCCTCAAGGCTGGTCCTGTCCGTGCCCCACTGCGCGGCCTCACCTCCGAAGAAAAGCGAACCCTCCAGACAGTCGTCGCTACCGTGAAGCGTACCGTCGCCCAGATTACCTCGGGAGCCAATTATGCATGAACCCTTGACCGCGGCCGAATACAAGGCAATCGCTGCCACCCTTCAGTTCCCGTCGGGGGCCTTCATCGACGGCGCGTCCAGGCCCGCCAGCTCGGGCAAGGTTTTCGAGACCACAAACCCGGCGACAGGCGAAGTGCTGACCGAAGTCGCAGCCTGCGGCGCAAGCGATGTCGATTTCGCCGTTTCGAAGGCGCGTGAAGCCTTTGAAGATGGCCGTTGGCGGCAGCAGTCGCCCGCAGAGCGGAAGGCCGTGCTGCTTCGTCTGGCGCGCCTTCTGGAAGACAACCGCCACGAACTTGCGGTGATGGAAAGCCTCGACAGCGGCAAGCCCGTCCGCGAGTGCCAGACAGTCGATATCCCGGATACCATCCACACCATCCGCTGGCACGCCGAGCTGATTGACAAGATCTACGACAACACGGCGCCGGTGGGCGCAAACGCGCTGACCATGGTGGTCCGGGAGCCGGTTGGCGTCGTCGGCTGTGTCCTGCCGTGGAACTTCCCCCTGCTCATGCTCGCATGGAAGATCGGTCCGGCACTGGCCTCCGGCTGCTCGGTCATCGTCAAGCCGGCTGAGGAAACCTCTCTGACGACCCTGCGGGTTGCGGAACTCGCGATCGAGGCGGGCCTTCCGAGCGGTGTCTTCAATGTGGTGACGGGCGGCGGCAAGGAGGTCGGGGAACCGATCGGCATGCACATGGATGTCGACATGGTGGCCTTTACCGGGTCGACTCCGACCGGCAGGCGCTTCCTGCGCTATGCGGCAGACTCCAACCTAAAGCGCATCGTGCTCGAATGTGGCGGCAAGAACCCGGCCGTTGTCCTGGCCGATGCCGAGGACCTCGACCTTGTTGCCGAGCAGGTCGTGAACGGTGCTTTCTGGAACATGGGGGAGAATTGCTCGGCAACCTCGCGGCTCATCGTCCAGGAAAGCGTAAAGGACGAACTGCTGAAGCGGATCGGCGAATACATGCGCGAGTGGAAGACAGGCGATCCGCTCGATCCGGAGAACAGGATCGGCGCGCTGGTCAGCAAGGCGCACTTCGACAAGGTGTCTTCGTTCTTTAAGGACGTGAAAAGCGAAAGCCTGGCGGTCGCACATGGTGGGCAGACGCTTGAAGGCCGTTACATCGAGCCCACTATAGTCGACGGTGTTGATCCGCAGAGCAGGCTGTTCCGGGAAGAGATATTCGGACCGATCCTGTCCGTGACGACGTTCAAAACCGTTGCCGAAGCCGTCGCGCTCGCCAATGACACAAACTATGGGCTGACTGCGTCTGTTTACACCGCCAGCCTGAAGAATGCGATCCGGCTGTCACGGGAGATCCGGGCCGGAGTGGTGACCGTCAACTGCTTCGGGGAGGGCGACGCCAGCACTCCGTTCGGCGGCTACAAGGAGTCCGGCTTTGGCGGGCGCGACAAGTCTGTCTTCGCGCATGACAACTACTGCGAACTGAAGACCATCTGGATCGATCTTTCTGACCGCGCGGTGGACGAGACAATCCGATGAGCACTCACCCCGTAAAACGTCTCCCCATTGAAAATGGCAGGTCCGGGTGGGAGGCGATCAGCAAGCGGTTCTTACCCATCCGGAGCCTGGAAGGAGACGTCACTGCGGACTGGCTGATCGTCGGAGCAGGCTATGCGGGACTTTCGGCGGCCCGGCGTCTGCGACAGATCAGGCCTCAGGACCGGATTGTCATCTTGGAGGCGAGCGAGGTGGGAAAGGGCACCGCCGGACGCAATTCGGGCTTCATGATCGACGTGCCGCACAGTCTGTCTTCCAGCGAGTATTCGAACGGGGGCCTCGACGCGACGCGAATCGAAATGCAGCAGAACCGTGCTGCCATCGCATTTGCCACGGAAGCGGCGGAAGAATACGGGATGACCCGGGAGACGTTTGATCCCGCAGGTAAAATCAATGCGGCGGCCACTTCGCGCGGCATGAAACTGAATGCGAGTTTTGGTGAATCCTTGCGATCAGCGGGCGAGAAGCACTCCTATCTCGACGCGCGGCAGCTCCGGGAAATCACCGGAACGGATTACTACCTCGGAGGAATCTACACCCCAGGCGCCGTACTCATTCAGCCAGCCGACTATGTCCGGGCCTTCGCCGCCGGCCTCTCGACAGACGTGACAATCCTCGAGAACTCCCCTGTGCGATCACTGACACGTTCGGGTGCGAGCTGGGTTGCGGCATCCGATCGAGGACGTGTTTCCGCACCGAAGGTCATCCTCGGCGTCAACGGACACATCACTGACTTCGGCTTCTATCAAGGGCGGCTGATGCACATCTTCGCTTACGCCTCGATGACAGCAGCAATTCCGGAGGATGTGGCCAGGAGAGTCTGCGGGCAGGATCGCTGGGCTCTGCTCCCCGCAGACGCCATGGGAGCAACGGTGCGCAAGATCACCAGCGGTGGCCAGTCCCGCATCGCACTGAGGACCAAGTACACCTACGAGACAAAGTTGGAGACGCCCGACTGGCGGATGCTCCGCATGGCCGAAGCGCATAAGAAGGCGCTTGTTGCACGCTTTCCGGGTCTCGCGACCATTCCGCTCGAACACAGTTGGTCCGGGCGGCTGTGTCTCAGCGTCAACCACGTCCCGGCCTTCGGCGAAATTGAGGAGGGGCTCTTCTCCGCCTGCTGCGAGAACGGGCTCGGTACAGTGAAGAGCACGCTCGCGGGAATGCTGGCGGCAGAGCTGGCGACGGGAACCGGGTCTCGGCAACTTGAGGAATTCATGGATCACAAGGTGCCCCGGCGTCTCCCGCCGGAACCGCTTGCATGGCTCGGCGTCAACTCGGTGATCAGATTGCAGGAATTGCGTGCAGGGCGCGAGGGATGACCCATCGCCGCGCAATAAGTGGGGCTAGGCGCTGGACCAGCCTTCAGAACAACGGGAACTAAATGAGGAGAATGACGATGAAGGGTGTGTGGAGGGCGCTGAGCGCCGCTGCAATGATTGGCATGACAGTGTTTTCCGCTCAGGCGGAAGAGAAGTCGATCAAGGTCGGAACGATGTCCTGGGAGGACCTGACACCGATCACTGGCATTACGAAGAAGGTGCTTGAGGACGCTGGCTACTCAGTCGACGTCGTCTCCTTCTCGGAATGGGGCATCGCCTACGCGGCGCTCGCCAAGGGCGACGTTCAGATGCTTGCATCCCAGACCGACTATGTCGCTCAAGACTACTGGGACAAAAACAAGAACAAGCTCGAGAAGATCTCGCCGGTTTCCCATGGTCTGTATCAGGCGATCGCCGTGCCGACTTACGTCGACATCAATTCGCTGGAACAGTTGAACGAAAATGCTGACAAGTTCGGCGGCAAGATCGTCGGCATCGAGCCCGGTTCCGGTTTGATGCGTGATGCGTCGACTGCGGTGAAGGAATACGACCTCAAGCTCCAGCTCGTCGAGGGTAGCACTGCGGCGATGACTGCAGCGTTGAAGGCGGCCTATGATCGCAAGGAATGGATCGCTGTGACGGTCTGGGAGCCATCGTGGATGGTTCAGAAATATCCGGTCAAGTATCTCCAGGACCCCAAGGGCGTGTTCCCGCCGCCGCAGAGCTATTACTGGATCGGCCAGAAGGGCTTCTCCGAAGCCTATCCGCATGCACGCGAGGTGATCGCCAGCGTCTATGTCCCGCTCGCCGACATCACTGCGATCAACGGCGCGGTCAACGATGGCAAGACCATGGACGAGGCCGTTGCTGATTGGACTGCAGCCCATGCCGACCTGCTGAAGCGCTGGGGCAACATCAAGAGCGAATAATGCGTATGTATGCGGGCCGGAACACTCCGGCCCGCATCCGCAAACCTGAATTTTGAAGGTCGGCTAGAGCCGGACCCAGGGGAACGCGATGATCAACGCAACCAAAGATGCGGGCGAAGTGCTCGTAGAATGCCGGAACGTCTGGAAGATTTTTGGCGGGCGTGCGGCTCAGGCCGTCAAGGCCGTGGAGGAGCGTGGGCTCTCGAAGCGACAGATACTCCAGGACTTCGACTGCGTCGTAGGCGTTTCGGATGCAAACTTGCAGGTTCGCCGGGGCGAGATCTTCTGCATCATGGGCCTCTCCGGGAGCGGCAAGTCCACCTTGATCCGCCTGCTTAACCGTCTCATCGAGCCAAGCATGGGAACCATCACCGTCAAAGGTCGCGACGTTGCGAAACTGAACGCAGCGGAGCTGCGTGAGATGCGCGCGCGAAACATCGGCATGGTCTTTCAGAGTGTGGCTCTTCTTCCTCACAGAACGGTTCTGGAAAACGCAGCCTTCGGTCTGGAAGTGCGCGGTGTGCCGAAAGACAAGCGCAACAGCATCGCCCAGGCCGCGCTTGAAAAGGTCGGCCTCGCGGACTGGACGTCGAGACTGCCGCGGGAACTCTCCGGCGGCATGCAGCAGCGCGTCGGGCTGGCGCGTGCACTTGCTGCGGATCCCGAAATCATCCTCATGGACGAGCCGTTTAGTGCGCTGGATCCCCTGATCCGGCGGCAGTTGCAGGACGAGTTCCGTGAGTTGACGAAGTCGCTGGGAAAATCGGCCGTATTCATCACCCACGATCTCGAGGAGGCGATCCGCATCGGCGATCGCATCGCGATCATGAAAGACGGCGTCATCGTGCAGGTCGGCACTGCAGAAGATATCGTGACCAGCCCCGCTGACGACTACGTATCCGAATTCGTTGCAGGCATCTCCAGAGTTCACCTGGTGAAGGCGCATACCGTCATGCTGCCCGTTGCAGAATTTGCGAAGTCTCATCCCGACGTCGACATCGAATCACTCCTTACGGCCTCGCCGGAAGCAGATATCGGGTCGCTGATCGACCTCACGATGCAGTCTCCGCGAGACGCCCTTGCTGTCGTGGAAGACGGAAAACCAGTGGGTATCGTCACGGCAAGAAGTCTCCTCCGCGGCGTCGCTGGCACCCCTGACAGCGCTTGCGGCGAGGTGTGAGGGCTGGACCATGGAAATCGAAACGATCACTGACGCATTCGACACGTGGACCGACAATGCCCTGAGCTGGATCGGTGACAACGCCGAATGGTTCTTCGACTCGATCCGGGCGATTCTGGAAGGTACTTACGACGGCATACTCTGGGTACTGCAGCTTGCGCCGTTCTACGTCCTCGCGGTTCTCGCCGGACTGCTGGCGTGGCGTGTGATGAACCTGCCTGCTGCCATCCTGACGACCTTGGGTCTCCTCTTGTGCGCCATCATGGGCCTATGGCCCGAGACGATGAGCACTCTGGCACTGGTGGCGACCGCAACTGTTCTCGCTTTGGTGGTGGGCATTCCCGTCGGTATCCTCGCGGGGTTCGCCACGTCTCTTGATCGGTTCCTGGAGCCGATGCTCGACTTGATCCAGACTTTGCCGCCCTACATCTACCTTCTGCCTGCAATCGCATTGATGGGATATGGACCCGCGACGGCCTTGGCCGCCACCTTCATTGTCGCCATGCCACCTGCCATTCGACTGACTTCGCTCGGGATCCGCATGACACCGCCCGTGTTCATCGAACTCGGACATGCCAGTGGCATGACTTGGTGGCAGATGTTCGTGAAAATTCGACTTCCCTTTGCCTTGCCCAGTATCATGGCAGGCGTGAACCAGAGCCTGATGATGGCCTTTGGCATGGTCGTTATCGCTGGCATCGTCGGGTCCGGCGGACTTGGCGAGACGATCTATGGTGCCGTTCGAACGCTCGACATTGCCACTTCGATCAACGCTGCGATCGCGATCGTGGTCGTAACGATGGTGCTGGATCGCCTCACGCAGAGTGCGGCGAGAGAAACGAAGGCAGGTGCACGATGAACCCGGACGTCTTGAAGTTCTCTCCGGGATCATATCTGGCGCCTGGCGTAGACTGGCTCAATGCGAACTTTCACCCGCTGTTCAGCGCAATTACCCGCTTGATCGAAGCCGTGCTGGGCACGATCGAAGCAGCACTTCTGTTCGCGCCGGCTGCCGTTGTCATTGTCCTCGTGGCACTTGTGGCCGGATGGCTTGCCGGCTGGCGGCTGGCGCTTGTCGCTGCTGCCTCGCTCGGCTTCTGTTATCTGTCAGGACTCTGGCTCGCATCCATGCAAACGCTCGCGCTCGTAACGGTATCTGTAACCTTGTCGGTCGCGATCGCATTTCCGCTCGGCATCCTGGCGTCACGCTACAAGGCGCTTGAGGTTTCCCTGCGTCCGGTTCTCGACATCATGCAGACCGTGCCGCCCTGGGTTTATCTTATTCCGGCAGTGATGATTTTCAGTCTCGGCAGGGTTCCTGCGATCATCGCGACCATCGTCTACGGCGTGCCGCCGATGTTGCGACTGACGACGCTCGCCTTCAAGCAGGTACCCCGTGATCTTCTGGAACTCGGTCAAGCGATTGGGGCACCACCGCGCGCGATCCTCGTCAAGATCGAGATACCCGCTGCGACGCCCACACTCTTGGTCGGTCTGAACCAGTGCATCCTTCTGTCCTTGGCGATGGTGGTGCTGGCTGGACTTGTTGGAGCAGGCGGACTGGGTGCAGAAGTCACTCGCGGCCTGACGCGGATGGAGATGGGACTTGGCCTGCGCGCCGGCCTTGCAATTGTTGCGGTCGCCATTCTGCTTGACCGGGTGTCCAAGGGAGCACTGCAGGGCCGGACGACGAGAGCCGTCAGCCCTGCCTGAACGACTGTGAAAGCACATCCGTCATGCGCCACAGCTTTTTCTGCATCGATGCGCACACCTGCGGCAATCCGGTGCGTCTCGTGGCGGGCGGGGCTCCGCTTCTGCCACATCTGCCGATAGCGGAGCGCCGCGCCATCTTCGTCCGCGAACATGACTGGATCCGTCAGGCCTTGATGTTCGAGCCACGGGGGCACGACATCATGTCGGGGGCGATCATTTATCCCGCCTATCGGACCGACTGCGATTTCGCCGTGATCTTCATTGAAGTCAGTGGCTGTCTTCCCATGTGCGGAGCCGGCACCATGGGCCTGGTGACGGCGGCCCTCGAGGAGGGGCTGGTCACCCCACGCAATCCGGGACGGCTCTCGATCGAAACGCCAGCGGGCCGCGTCGATATCACTTATGATAAGCCGGGAGACTTTGTCGAAAGCGTTCGGATGTTCAACGTAGCGAGCTATCTGCACGCCGCTGACGTCGAGGTCGAGGTGCCAGGTCTCGGCCGACTGACCGTCGATGTGTCCTATGGCGGAAACTACTACGCCGTCGTCGAGCCGCAAGCGGCGTGGCCCGGGTTTGATGGCGTGAATGCGAGCGACATCGCCGAGTTCAGCCGCCGGCTTCGCACCGCCTTGGCTATGGTTTGTCATCCTACCCATCCGGAGGATTATACCATTTCCGGTGTGCACCACGTGTTGTGGTTCGATGTGGCAAAGAACGCCGAAGCAGACGGGCGCGGGGCGGTCTTCTATGGTGACAACGCCATCGACCGATCGCCAGGCGGTACCGGAACATCCGCGAGGATGGCCCAGCTTTTCGGGAAGGGCCGGCTCATCGTCGGTGAAACCTTCCGCCAGGAGAGCCTTATCGGGACAGTGTTCGAGGGACGCGTGGAAGCCGAAGTCGCCGTCGGCGAGTTCAAGGGTATCAAACCGAGCGTCGGCGGATGGGCGCGGATCACTGGCCACAACACGATTTTCGTCGATGACCGCGATCCGCTGGCTCATGGTTTTCAACTGAGCAGAATGTAATCGGAAGCGTCCGGGTCTGATCGGATCTTTGTTGGAGTGCGCCATAGAGGGAATCGCATGAGAAGGAAGTGGGCTGCATGTGTTTTGGGCGGTTGAAGGGTTCAGATCAATTGTTCGAAATAGCAGATCCCTCCAAGCGACAGCGGATCAGAGCGTCGCGGCGGTGGCCACATACCCACATATGTGCTAATGTGGGCTTCCTCAGTTCAGGAGCACGTTAGATGAGCCGATTGACGATCGATATAACAGACCAACAACATCAAAGCCTGAAGGCGCTGGCCGCTTTGCAGGGCAAGACAATCAAGCAGTATGCACTTGAGCGCCTCTTTCCCGGTGACATAGATGGAGAACGAGCCTGGGAGGAGTTGAAGACGTTGATGAACACACGCGTCAATGAGGGGCTCGCCGGAAAACTGTCGACCAAAACCTTAGGTGAGATCCTCGACGAGGAGATTGCCGAGGGTCGCGCTTGACGGCCTACATTCTTACCGTAGAGGCGGAATCGGATCTACGTTCGGTAATCCGCTACACGCGTGCGCAATGGAGCGTCGCCCAAGTACGCCGCTACGTCTCGGCTTTGGAGCGAGGAATCGCAAACCTTGCCGAGGGCAAAGTTCCTTTCAAGGATATGAGCGCGCTTTATCCGGCGTTACGGATGGCGCGATGCCAACATCATTACGTCTTCTGTCTGCCTCGAGAGGATGCGCCCGCCCTCATCGTGGCGATTCTTCATGAACGAATGGATCTCATGAAGCGTTTGGCTGATCGTCTGAACGAATGATGTTTCGACGAAGGGGAATTTAGCTGAGCGCGAGAACGATAAACCGCTCTTATCACGTGGCTAAAAAGGGGGCGCCAGTTCTGTTCCCTTCAAGGCGTGAGAACTTAAGCTCAGCTTGAAATTCGTTCCAGCACTTGCCCTAATGCCCGCTTCAGGGCGCCCGTGCCGCCGTTGCGATCGAACTCCTGAAACACCTGCTCGTTCAGTCCACCCCCGGTCGCAAACTCGCGACTGAGATCGATGTAATGGCGGTCCTTGCCGGCAAGAACGGCAGTCTCGGAGAGGCTGGCGAAGAGCGGCGCAAGATAGGCGCGGCCCTTTTCCTCCGGCAAGCCATTTTCCGCGAGCCATTCGGTCGTACGGTGCATGATCCCGAAATACGTGGCCATCAGGGCACTGGCTGCGGCAAGCAGGTCGTATTCCTTCTTGGTCTCGCATTCAACGGCGTTACCGAGCACGTTGAAGAGGGCGGCGGTATCCACGTCCGGCGGATAGACGGCGGTGACGCCCTTGCGGCGCGCGACGAAGGGCAGGGGGATCGCCTGCGAGAGGCGGACATCCGCGCGGATCCAGTCGAAAAGCGTCTCCCGGCTCGTTGCCGCGATCACGCTAATCACCTTCTGCCCATCGCGGAACGCCAGGGGGCGGATGACCTCGTCCGCGATCTGCGGGCGGATCGCAAGCACGACCGTGTCGCAGCTGTCGACAATCGCCTGATTGTCGCCTGAGACGAGCACCTGCGGGAAATCAGCGGCGAGTTTCGCCGAAATATTCGCGCTGCGGTGGGACACCATGACGTGCGGCACGGCGGCAGGTTCCGTGAGCAGGCCGCGCACCATGGCATCGGTGATGGCGCCGGTCCCGATAAACCCGATCTTCTGGGGCAGGGGCATGGCTATTCCGCTGCAACTCGAGAGCCAAGGGAAACGTCGGTCGTGTAGTTTTCGCGCAGAAAGCGGATAAAGTTGTCCTGGAATTGGCGCGTATGGGAATGCGCCAATTCGTCTGCGCGTTCTACATCCTTTGCGCGTATGGCCTCCAACATCAAACTATGCTCGTCGGTAAGCAGATAGCCATCGCCGGTCCGCTCAAGATATTCGAAATGCAGGTGGAGCATGCGTTGGCCCTGGTTCAGGAGTCGCTCGTAGAACGACGCGAGATAAGGGTTCTTGCCGGCATAGGCGATCGCCATGTGAAACTGCTTGTTGGCCTCCGACATTTTCAGATGCACATTGGTCTTCACTGCCGTCTCGAAGTCCTTCTGGCGTTTTGCGATAATCTTCACGTCCGCGTCGGTACGCAATGCTGCGGCGAGGCGCGTGTTCATACGCTGGGCTACGTCGAGTGCCTCGACGTACTTTGGAAAGCTCGCCACTTCGATCGGTGCCACGATCGTGCTGCGATTTGAAAGCGTTACCACCAGGTCCTCGCCTGCCAGCCGGATCAAGGCTTCCCTCACCGGCGAACGCGACATGTCGAAGCGTTCCGCCAGCGTCGTCTCGTCAAGGAGCTGGCCGGGTGGCAGGGTCAGCGCCAGAATCTCCGCCCTCAGCGTATCGTAGACATTTTTCCAGCCGGTGCCCCGCACCCGCTTCATTTCAATTTCGTCAGACACGTACGTCCCCTTTCAGAGTTCGCGGTCATTGGGCCAGAAAAACAACGTGTCGGCAATTTAAAATTTCCGCTTGACTTTGTCGACTACAAGACGACATATTTTTGTCAGTCGACATGGAGCCGACATTAAAAAGACTTGAAGACCGGCCGAAGCCGACGGGTGGAACCGCGCGTCTCACGCGCTCAAAATGGGGAATGCATATGCTCTCGAAGATGATCACGTCCGCTCTGCGGGCGACGGCCGCGCTCGCTCTAGTGGCGGGTCTTTCGACCACGGTGGCCTCGGCGCAAACAGCGGAAGGATACTGGCAAGGTGTCCAGAAATCGGGCACGCTGCGCTGCGGCACCGCCGTTGCTCCACCCTACGTCATGCGCGATCCTGCAAGCGGCGAATACTCTGGCTTCTTCGCAGATCTCTGCCGCGAATTTGCCGACGTGCTGCAGGTCAAGGCTGAGTTCGTCGACACCACCTGGGACAATATCGTGGCCGGTCTTCAGGCCGGAAAGTGGGATCTCTCCCTTGCCCTGAACCGTACGCCGACGCGCGCCATGGCGGTGCAGTTCTCCATCCCCGCAATGGAGTACCAGATCTCGCTCGCCTACAATAAGGAGAACCCCAAGATTCCGGCGGGCGCCGCCTCGGTTGCCGATATCGACAAGGAAGGCGTAACGCTCGCCGTCATGTCGGGTACCGCTCAGGACAAGGCGATTTCCGCCGCTGTCAAGACGGCGACAATCCTGCGCCTTCCGACCAACGACGAAACGCGGCTTGCGGTCGTGTCGCGTCGCGCCGACATCCTCGTCGATGCTTCCGACACGAACCAGCTCTTCACCCAGTCGAACCCGGATTGGGCGGTGGCGATGAACCCGACGCCGGCGCTTGCGAAGCAGGGTGTGGCCTTCGGCCTGCCGCATCAGCTTTCAGCGGCGGACGTCGAAGTGGTCAACATCTTCCTCGAAGAACGCGTCGCGACCGGCCACGTGGATGAACTGATCCGCAAGGCGGTTGATGAGGTCCTAAAGGCCGGCAACTGAGCCCGGCAAGTGAGCCATGTGGGAGCCGCCGCGGGGCGGCTCCGCTTCCCTGTCTCGTGGAGGAGAGTTTAGGCGATGTCGGATACAGCGGCGCTGGTGAAGATCGAAGGACTGCACAAGAGCTATGGCGGCGTCATAAAGGTGCTGCAGGGGCTGGACATCGAGATGAAGGCTGGCGACCGCGTCGTCGTTATCGGTCCTTCCGGCGGCGGCAAGTCCACTTTGCTGAGAGTGCTCATGGGACTCGAAAAGATCGACCAGGGCACGATAACCTTCGGCGGCAAACCTTACATTTCGGCAAACGGCAGCGGCAAGACCGCGATCGATACCAAGGTCCGGCGCTCGATCGGCATGGTCTTTCAACACTACACGCTGTTTCCGCACCTCGATGTCATCGGCAACCTGATCCTGGCGCCGGTAAAAGTCAGGGGCGAAAGCAAGGCCGCCGC
This sequence comes from Ciceribacter thiooxidans, assembly GCF_014126615.1. Classification (NCBI taxonomy): domain Bacteria; kingdom Pseudomonadati; phylum Pseudomonadota; class Alphaproteobacteria; order Hyphomicrobiales; family Rhizobiaceae; genus Ciceribacter; species Ciceribacter thiooxidans. The sequence goes on along the minus strand of NZ_CP059897.1, from coordinate 171,160 downwards.
GCGCGAACGGGCGATGGCGCTGCTCAACCGCTTCGGACTGGCCGCGAAGGCCAACGCCTATCCGGCCCAGCTCTCCGGTGGACAGAAGCAGCGTGTGGCCATCGCCCGCGCGCTGATGCTCGATCCGAAACTCATGCTCTTCGACGAGGTGACCTCGGCGCTCGATCCCGAACTCGTGGCGGAAGTCGAACAGGTGATCCTGCAACTTGCTCAGCAGCAGATGCCGATGGTCATCGTGACCCACGACATGTGGTTCGCAAAACATATTGCCTCTCGCGTGATCTTCTGTGCCGGCGGCGTAGTGGTCGAAGACGGTCCGCCCGAACAGGTGCTCGGTGCGCCGAAGGAAGAGCGCACGCGCGACTTTATCGAGCGAGTCTTTCACATCAAGCATTGAGGGGGGTGGACGATGAACTACAGTTTCGACTTCGCGTCTGTCTTTCGCAACTTCGGACCGCTCTGGGACGGTCTCTTCGTTACGATCCAGCTCACGATCGCGGCCAATGTCATCGGCTTGACGCTCGGCTTCCTGCTGGCGTTGCTCGTCATGAGCCGCTGGGCGGTGATCCGGCTTCCGGTCACGCTCTTCATCGAATTCTTCCGCTGCACGCCGGCGATCATCCAGATCGTCTGGTTCTTCTACTGCGTGCCAATACTGTTCAACGTGTTCCTCGGTTCGGTCACGATGGGCATCCTGGCACTCGGCCTTAATCTCGCGGCCTTCAATGCCGAGGCCTATCGGGCTTCGATCCAGGCAGTTCCGCGGGAGCAGCTCGATGCCGGAATCGCGCTTGGTTTAAACCCGTTCCAGCGCATTCTTTACATCGTCCTGCCGACGGCGGTCCGCAACTCGATCCCGGTCCTGCTGACAAATGGGATCGGCATCTTCCAGCAAAGCGCGCTGGTCGCCATCGTCGCCGTCCAGGAGCTGATGTACCAGGGCAAAACGCTGGCCACCCAGACCTATCGCCCGATCGAGACCTTCACCATCGTCGCGCTGGTCTATTTCGCCGTGTCATTCCCGGTCTCGCAGATCGTCGGCTATCTCGAACGCCGACGCGAAGTAATAGCTAGCTGAGGAAACGCGCAATGATGACCTTCAACTTTGCCATCGTGCTCAGGTTCCAGGAAGCACTTCTTCTCGGCCTCTGGACCACACTCAAGCTCACCCTGATCTGCATCGTCCTCGGCTGCGTACTCGGCTTCATTCTGGCGCTTGCGCGAACCTCGAAGAGCGCCATCCTGCGAGGCGTGTCCAGCGTCTATGTCGAGTTCTTTCGCGGCACGCCCGTGCTTGTACAACTGTTCTGGATATTCTTCTGCCTGCCGCTCGTTCTCGGCGTCGAGCTTTCGAACATGGCATCGGGTATCATCGCGCTGACGCTCTATATGGGTGCCATCAGCAGCGAGACCTTCCGGGCTTCACTCAAGTCCGTCGGACGCGAGCAACTGGACGCCTGCGTGGCGCTAGGGCTTTCACCCTGGGTGCGGACGACAAGCGTCGTGTTACCGCAGGCGGTGCTGCGCGCCGCGCCGACACTGCTTTCCAACTGTGTCAGCCTCTTCAAGGAAAGCGCGCTCGTCTCGGCCGTCGGCATGGCGGACCTGATGTTTGTCGGCCAGAATATTTCCAACAATACGGCCCGGCCGGTCGAAGTGCTGACGATTGTCGCCCTCATCTACTTCGTCATCGCCTTCCCGCTGACGCGCGCCGTCACGGTCATTGAACAACGCATCCTCAAGCGGCTGGCCGTCTGACCTGCCCGCCAACCGAACACCCGAATGGAGAAATAAATGAAACTCTCTGGCGTTATGCCCGCTCTCGTCACGCCCTTCGACCAGAACGGCAAGATCGACTTCAAGGCCTTCGAGAACCTTCTTGTCCACCTGCGCGAAGCAGGCGTGACCGGCTGGGTGCCGAACGGGTCGACGGGCGAATATTTCAGCCAGTCGACTGACGAGCGCCGCGAGGTGCTGCAGTTCGTCAAGGACTTTGCCAAGCCTGGTGAAATACTGATCGCCGGCACCAACGCACCCGCCACGCGAGAAGTCATCGAACAGACCGCCATGGCAAAGGAGATCGGCTACGACACGGTCCTGCTCGCGCCACCCTTCTACACACGCCCGACCCAGGAAGAGCTCATCAAGCACTACGAGACCGTGCTTTCCGCAGTCGATGTCAATCTCGTGCTCTACAGCTATCCGGCCAAGGACGGCTCGGACATTTCCTTCGAGCTGATGGATCATTTCGCCGACAACCGCCGGGTAATCGGCATCAAGGAAAGCTCGGGCGTTCTGCAACGGGCGATCGACATTGCCAGCCGCTATGAAGGCAAAATACAGCTGGTCAGCGGCTCGGACGACATCGCACTCGACTTCATGTTCTGGGGAGCGGAAAGCTGGATCTGCGGCCCGTCTAACTGCATGGCCAAGGCCTGCTGCGATCTCGACCGGACCTACAAGGCCGGTAATCTCGGCAAGGCCCGCGAGATGATGATGACACTCTACCGCGCGATGAACATCCTCGAGTCCGGCAAGTTCGTCCAGAAGATCAAGTATGGCTGTGAATTGCAGGGATTGCCGGTCGGCGAATGCCGTGCGCCGCTTGGGCCACTGACGGACGACGAAAAGGCAGAATTCCGCGCCGCCATGGAACCGATCCTCAATTGGTAAGCCGCGCGGCCGGGCGGTGAAACGCCGTCCGGCCATGACCAGCACTATGGAGAGAACCAGCATGACCACTGTGGTCGTCGGCGCAGGCATTATCGGGACCACCATCGCGTACGAACTGCAAAGGCGGGGGCGACGGGTAATCCTGCTCGACAAGGGCGAAATCGGAGGCGGTGCGTCCTACGGCAACATGGCCTCGATTGCGGTCACCGAGTTCATGCCGGCCTCGCGGCCGTCGATCTGGAAGCAAATCCCCGGCTGGATGCTGGACCCGGAAGGCCCGGTCCGTGTCCGCCCGGGCTATATGCCAAAACTTCTTCCCTGGTTCGCCCGCTTTGTCGCGGCGTCGCGGCCAGGAAAGCTGCGCCAGCTCGAAGCCGACGGGGCTGTACTGTGCAAGCGCGTCTACGACGACCTGCTGCCGCTGTTGCGCGAGACCGGCCTGGAAGGGGAACTGACCGAGGAGGGCTGCCTGTCGCTCTACAGCGACGAGGCGGAGTTTCGCGCCGATCGCGAGCATATCGAGATCCTGGAGCGTTTCGGCTTTCCGTTCAAGCGCCTGACGGGTTCTGAGGCACGGGAACTGGAACCGGAACTGTCGGAAAATATCGGCGTAGCCGTGCACTTTCCCGAAAACCGCAGCCTGCGCGACCCGCATCGACTTGTGCAGGCCCTTGCTGATCGCTTCCTCGCACGCGGTGGCGAATTCCGCCGCGGCGCAGTGGCGGGCTTCGACCGCTCCGGCCGCATCACCGCCGTCCGCCTTGTCGGAGGTGACCCGATCGCTGCCGATGAGGTCGTGATCTGCGCTGGCGCCTATTCCGGCCTGTTGTCGAAGATGCTTGGCGAGCCGATACCGCTCGAGACCGAGCGCGGCTATCACACCCAGATCATGTCGCCCGGCATCTCGATGCGTCACTCGATTATCTGGCCTGCTCGCGCCTTCATGGTCACGCCGACGGCGGGCGGTATCCGCGTCGGCGGCACGGTGGAGATGGCTGGGCTCGATGCAGCACCCGATTACCGCCGTTCGAAGATAACGGTGCGGCGTGCGCAGGCGGCCTTGCCGAACCTGCGCTGCGAGGATTTTTCCGAGTGGATGGGTCATCGTCCTGCCTTTCCGGACACCGTTCCCGTGATGTCCGCCTCGGCGAAGGTGCCGGGTGTGTTTTACGCCACCGGGCACGGCCATCTCGGCGTCACCTACGCGGCAACGACCGCACGCCTTATGGCCGATCTAATCACCGGGGCGACGCCACCCATCGACATGCGTCCCTATCGCATCGACCGCTTTTGAAAGGAGCTCTCCATGACAAAAAAGGTTTGTCTGATCACCGGCGGCGGTAAGGGCATGGGCGCGGCCGTTGCGCGCGAAATGCATGCACGCGGTTATAAGCTCGCCCTGATGTCGCCGTCAGAGAACTGCGAGACACTCGCCGCCGAACTGGGCGGCGTCGCGCGGCGCGGTGTGGCCCAAAGCGGCGATGATCTCAAGGGCATTTTTGATCTGGCGATGTCGACGCATGGCAGGATCGACGCGGTGCTCAACCACACGGGTCATCCGCCGAAGGGCGACCTCCTCGACATTACCGACGAGAACTGGGATCTCGCCAACGACATGATCGTCAAGTCGGTCATTCGCATGGCTCGCCTGGTGACGCCGGTGATGGAGGCGCAGGGCGGCGGCTCCATCGTCAACATCACCACCTACGCGGCATTCGAGCCTTCCCTGTGGTTCCCTGCCTCCTGCGTCTACCGAGCCGGCGTCTCGTCATTCACCAAGCTCTATTCCGATCGCTACGGCCCGAAGAACATCCGGATGAACTGCCTGCTTCCAGGCTTCACCGACAGCCTCGATGTCGGAAAATTCGCGGATCTGACCGCGCTGAAGCGCATTGGCAAGGTCGAGGAACAGGCCAAGGCCGCAGCTTTCCTGCTCAGCGATGATTCAAGCTACATCACCGGCCAGAGCCTTCGGGTCGATGGCGGTCTAACGCGTCACATGTGAGGATAGCATGCAGAACAAGCTTTTCATCGATGGCCAGTGGGTCGCGCCTGCAGACGGAACCATGCTCCCGGTGATCGATCCGGCAACCGAAGAGGTCTTTCACCATATTCCCGCCGCCGGTGCGGCCGAGGCCGAGGCGGCCGTGAAGGCGGCCCGCGAGGCCTTCGATAACGGGCCTTGGCCGCGTCTTTCCGGCAAGGAGCGCGCAAAATATCTGCGCGCTATGGCGCAAGGGATCCGCGACCGTCTGCCGGAACTGGCGCGCCTGGAAACCCGTGACAACGGCAAACCGCTACCTGAATCCGAATGGGACCTGGCAGACGCAGCCGGCTGTTTCGATTTTTATGCCGATCTTGCCGAGGAACTGGATGGCGAGGTCGAGGAGGTCAAACTGGCCGATGCGCGCTTCGTCTCGAAGGCCGTGCGCGAGCCGCTCGGCGTTGCCGTCGCCATTGTTCCCTGGAACTATCCGCTGCTCATGGCCTCGTGGAAGGTCGCGCCCGCGCTTGCGGCCGGCTGCACGATGATCCTGAAGCCCGCCGAGACCACGTCGCTGACGGCGCTGGAGCTTGGCGCGATCGCCGAGGCCGCCGGGCTGCCGAAGGGCGTCTTGAACATCCTGTCCGGCAAGGGGTCGGTCGTCGGCCAGGCGCTCGTCGATCACCCGCAAGTCGACAAAGTCGCTTTCACCGGTTCCGGCCCGGTCGGCTCGCGCATCATGGCCGCTGGCGCCAAGGATATCAAACGCATCAGCCTCGAGCTTGGCGGCAAGTCGCCCTTCGTCGTCTTCGCCGACAGCGACATCGAGAAGGCCGTCGAATGGATCATGTTCGGCATTTTCTGGAACCAGGGCCAGGTCTGCTCGGCCACCTCACGAGTTCTTGTCGAAGCGCCTCTCTACCCGAAGCTGTTGGAGCGGCTGATCGAGGAAGCGAAGAAGATCAAGATCGGCAACGGTCTCGACGAAGGCACGCTGCTCGGCCCGCTCGTCAACAAGGGCCAGTACGAGGATGTCCTGCGTCACATCGATCGCGCCGTCGAGCAGGGTGCGACGGTCGCCTGCGGCGGCAAGCACGAGGGATTTAACAGAGGTTTCTGGGTCGCACCGACGATCCTCACCGACATGGCGCTCGACAGCGATGCTTGGGTCGAGGAGATCTTCGGCCCCGTCGTCTGCATCCGTCCCTTCGAGACGGAGGACGAGGCGATCCACCTTGCCAACGACAGCCGTTTCGGCCTTGCCGCTGCGGTCATGTCGGACGACGACGCGCGCGCCGAACGCGTCGCGGCCGCTTTGCGCGCCGGCATCGTGTGGATCAACTGCTCGCAGCCGACTTTCACCGAGGCGCCGTGGGGCGGCTACAAGCAGTCCGGCACCGGCCGGGAACTCGGTCGCTGGGGCCTCGACAACTATCTGGAGACCAAGCAGATCACTCGCCTCGTGAGCGATGAGCCTTGGGGATGGTATCTGAAATGACCTTCGACAAGGCGCTCGATATCCTTCTTGTCCATTGCCAGGGCGAAAGCGGCAATGTTCTCCTCGGTGGCGCGCCCGATGTTCCGGGCGCAACCATTCTCGACAAGCTGAACCATCTGAACAATGTGGATCCGACCCTGCGGCTATTCTTGACGCGCGAGCCGCGCGCCCAGGTGGTCCACACGACCAACCTGCTTCTGCCACCGACCCGGCCGGATGCCGATGCAGCTTTCATCGTGCTGCAGCCGGATCGTGCTCACCCGATGTCGGGCTCCAACTGCATCTGCGTGGTGACCGCGCTTCTGGAAACCGGCCGCGTCGTGATGACGGAGCCGGAAACCATCGTCCGGCTTGACACGGCGGCCGGGCTGATTGTCGCTCGGGCGCGGTGCGAAAACGGCCGCTGCCTGTCGGTGAGCCTCGACAACGTCCCGGCCTTCGTCCATCAGCTCGATGTCGTCATCGAGACACCGAAGTGGGGCCGGATCATTGGCGATATCGCCTTCGGCGGCGTCTTCTATGCGCAGATCGACGTCGATCAGGTCGGGCTGAAGATCGTGCCGGAATCGGCCCGTGCGCTTGCGGAGGCGGGCACCGAAATCAAGGCGCTTTTGGCGGAGCAGGTCAAGGTAGAGCATCCGGAAATTCCCGGCCTGAACGAGATCGCCTATGTGATGTTCCGCGACTATCAGCCGGATGGCTCAGTCGTCACTTGCACGACGCTCAAGCCGGGCAGGGTGGATCGATCGCCCTGCGGCACGGGCTCGTCGGCCAATTTGGCAATCTTGCATGCGCGAGGTCAGGCCAAGACCGGCGACAAACGAATCTCGCGCAGCATTATTGGTGGCGAGTTTACCGCCGAAATTCTTGGCGAGACGATGGTCGGAGGTCATCCTGCCGTTCTGCCCCGGATTACCGGGCAAGGCTATGTCTTCGGCCGTCAGCAATTGCGGCTCGATCCGCAGGACAGTTTCGCAGAAGGCTTTGCCCTCTCGGACACCTGGGGCCCGCAGGTGGGTGAGCTATGAATTTGTCTGGCCAATCCATCCTCGTGACCGGTGCGACCGGTGCCATTGGTCAGGCGATCTGCCGCGCGCTCGTGGCCGATGGTGCGAATGTCGTTGTTCACTATAGTCGAAATCAGGCCGCCGCAGAGGCGCTGGTCAGGGCACTGAACGGGCGAGGCTCGTGTATACAGGCGGACTTAGCGGCCCTCGAGGGCCCCGCGACCCTCTGGGATCGGGCCATAGGCATTGCCGGCAAGCTGACAGGTCTGGTCAACAACGCCGGCATTCGCTCTGAGGTCTCCGTGGATGCGTCGATGGATGAATGGCAGCAGGTTTGGGCGCGTGAAATGCGGGTCAATTTCCTGGCGGCCGTTGATTTATCGAAGCTTGCAATCGGTCATTTCCGCAGGCATTGCGGCGGACGGATCATCAACATCGCGAGCCGTGCAGGTCAGCGCGGTTACGCCTCCAGCTCCATGGCATACGGCGCTTCGAAGGCTGCTCTGATCAACCTCACCAAATCGATTGCACAAAGCCACGGACATGAGGGCGTGACGGCGGTGGCTCTGGCCCCCGGCTGGGTACGCACCGACATGGCTGGAGCGTATATCGCCGAACACGGCGAAGCAGCTGCGCTCGCCGGCATCCCCGTCGGTCGGCTCGCCGAACCCGATGAGATCGGTGAACTCGTTTCATTCGCCTTCCGACCTTGGCAGGTATCGCTCAACGGCGCGGTGCTGGACATGAACGGCGGCAGCTATCTGAGGTAGATCCATGCGCTTCAAAAATAAGGTTGTCGTTGTGACCGGAGGTGCGGGTGGTATCGGAAGCGCAATCAGCGCGCGCTTTGCGTCCGAGGGTGCGCACGTCATCGTCACCGACATGGACGGCAAGCGAGCAGATGCGACGGCAGGAGAGATCGTGGCGAAGGGCGGCAAGGCGCGAGCCTTTGCGAGTGACATCTCCACCCCCAGCGGTTGCCTGGCCATCGTGGACAACATCATGGCAGCCGAAGAACGTATCGATGTCCTCTGCAACAATGCCGGCATCAACCGTCGTGGCAGTCTGCTTTCGCTGACGCCGGACGACTGGCGTCTGAGCTTTGCCGTCAACGTCGACGCGATGTTCCACCTCTGTCAGGCGGCCCTTCCGCATATGATCGAGGCCGGCGGCGGCGCGATCGTCAACACCGCGTCGCAATGGGGTCTTCACCCGGCGCCGGACCATATCGCCTACAACGTGACGAAGGCGGCGGTGGCAAGCTTTACGCAGAACCTTGCCCGCGATTACGCACCATACAAGATCCGTGTCAATGCTGTCTGCCCCGGCGAAATACACACCCCCATGCTCGAGGCAGGGGTAAAGCGCTCCGGCCGTACTATCGCGGATCTCGACAAGCTCGTGCCGTTCGGCCGCATCGGCCAGCCCGAAGAGGTCGCGGCTGTCGTCGCCTTTCTGGCCTCCGACGAAGCTGCCTTCATGTGCGGCTCGCTGGTGGAAATCACTGGCGCACAAGCGGTCGCCTGACCAATGCAGTTGGGGCAGCGGCCTCGATTGGACTCATCGCTCGAACGAAGCACGGAGGCTTCCATGTCCCTCAACCTGAAGCAAAACGACCTTTCTCACGTGGTTGCCGCCGACCGCGAGCATGTCTGGCATCATCTGAGCCAGCACAAACAGTATGAAACTGCCGATCCAAGGGTGTTTGTCGAGGGGAGGGGCCTGAAGCTCTGGGATGCGAATGGCAAGGAATATCTCGACGCCGTCTCCGGTGGCGTCTGGACGGTCAATGTCGGCTATGGACGTGAGAGCATTGCCAATGCTGTGCGCGACCAGCTTATCAAACTGAACTACTACGCCGGGGCGGCCGGCAATGTGCCTGCAGCACTCTTCGCACAGAAGCTGATCGAAAAAATGCCGGGCTTGGCCCGCGTCTATTATTCGAACTCGGGTTCTGAGGCCAACGAGAAAGCCTTCAAGATGGTTCGGCAGATCGCTGCGCGCCATCACAACGGCAAGAAGTGGAAGATCCTCTACCGCGAACGGGACTATCACGGCACGACCATCGGAACGCTCGCGTCGTCTGGCCAACCGCAACGGGCCGAGCAATATGGTCCCTATCCTGATGGTTTCATCATGGTTCCGCACTGCCTCGAATACCGCAAACAATGGGATGTCGAAAAGTATGGCGAACGGGCCGCGGATGCTATCGAGGAGGTAATCCGACGTGAAGGACCGGATACAATCGGCGCGATTATCCTTGAGCCAGTGACTGCGGGTGGTGGGGTCATTACGCCGCCCGAAGGCTATTGGCAACGCGTCCAGGAGATCTGCCGGAAACACGAGATTCTGATCATCATTGACGAGGTGGTCTGCGGCTTGGGCCGCACGGGCTCGTGGTTCGGCTATCAGCAATACGACATCAAGCCGGATATCGTGACGATGGCAAAAGGTGTGGCATCGGGTTATGCGGCGATCTCCTGCACGGTCACGACTGAACGCGTCTTCGAGATGTTTAAGGACGCGCCGCAGGATTCGATGAGCTATTTCCGTGATATCTCGACGTTCGGCGGTTGCACGGCCGGACCAGTCGCAGCTCTCGAAAACATGCGGATCATAGAAGATGAAGGGCTGCTGGAGAACACCACGCGCATGGGCGAGCGAACCTTGGCGAACCTCAACGCACTGATGGAAAAGCACAGTGTGATCGGCGATGTGCGCGGTAAGGGCCTCTTCTGCGGTGCCGAACTCGTTGCCGATCGACAGTCCAGAGAACCGGCGGATGAGAAGCTGGTCCAGGCCGTCGTCGCGGATTGCCTCGGCCAAGGGGTTATCATTGGCGCGACAAACCGTTCTTTAAATGGGCTCAATAACACATTATGCCTGTCGCCGGCTCTGGTCGCGACGTCCAACGATGTCGACCGCATCACCGACGCTATTGACCGTGCATTGACAAATGTATTCGGCTGCTGAAAAGCAAACGAACCGGCATGTTCATCGATCGATATGAGAGAAGTGCGTGCCGCTGTCGGCCCATCATCAGAGACGGAATTCGGGTCGGCCGCTTGAAAGGTCGGCAGACGTCGTCGCCATGATCGCTACGTGGAAACCCGTTCCGCCTGCACGAGCGGCATCATCGAATTCGCAAGCCGGATTGTGGCGCGGAGCGGACTCTTCGCCATGGCCGACGAATACGAAATAGCCCAATCCTATGATGTCCGTTCATGCGATAGATGGCAATCGAGGCGATCGAACTCCCGAGAACGTTCCTGACGAGCGCTGAGCCGAGGTTCTCGATCGCCACAAAATGATTGACGTCAAATGCATAACGGACACCCAGTACATAGGCGATCAAGAGCGTGCCAAGCAGGGTGGGCCTATCGGAGAGAGGTCCAAGTCCCTTTCCAGGATATTAGCCGCGACCAAAGGCATGGACAGTGGCAATGTTCGTTTTGGCGCAAAAGGGCTGGTCATCGAAAAGGCCACGCATGCGAACGTACCTCGCGCTCTTGGACCGCCGCTTGGCGGATCATGTTGAGAGCGCGAAACGCGGCACAGGCCGCGCCGTAGCCATTGTCGATGTTGACGACCGTCAGTCCCGGCGCGCACGAGGCCAGTGCAGCATGCAGGGCAGTCTCGCCTCCATTGGAAACGCCGTAACCGGTCGAGGTCGGCAGGCAGATGATGAGACCCGGCACGAGACCGCCCAGGACGCTCGGAAGCGCGCCGTCCATGCCTGCGACGGCCACCATGACGGGAAAGGTCCGCAATTCCTCGACCCGCTCCAGGAGCCGCCACAGACCTGCCACGCCGATGTCGATGAACTGTTTCGTCGGCGCGCCGAGATAGGTCAGCGTGCGTATGGCCTCGGCCGCTTGCGGCATGTCGGAAGTGCCGGCCGATATGACTGCGATCTGGGGCGCTTCCTGTTCGGCCGGTGGGTTCCAGTTCAAGTATGCTGTCCGGGAGATTGGATCGTAGTCCAATCGTTCGAGATAGGCGGGCGCGATGCGGCCGAAGACCTCCGCCTCGAGCCTAGTCAACAGACACCGCGTGCCGCGCTCCAGCACGTGGTCCATGATCGTGGCAAGCTGCGCATCGGATTTCCGGGCGCAGAGTATCGCTTCATCGAAGCCCACGCGCTCCGGGCGCTGGAAATCCAGCCGCACTTCTTCGCTCATGCATTTCGCTCCCGCAAGAAAGCGCTGCCGCGGGCATATGCCTGGAAGTCGACCGGCTTTGAGCCTCCGAAAGCCTCTGAAATGCGGCTCGCCAGGCGCGCGCGACTGCCGTCCGAGAGTTGCGACAGCGTCGGTTCATCCAGTTCGACAACCACGCCGGCCTGCCGCACCCGGCAACGGACCGTGTCCGGTGAGAGCTCGCGCCGCAGCAGCATCTCGACCTCGTCCACGGCTTGCAAGATCTCCGGTTCGATCCTGAGAGCCGTTTCAATGCGACTCGAAAGGCAGGGCGCCGAAGGCAGTTCGGCGAGATCGGCAAGATTATGCGCGGCCGCCATCGCCCGGACATCAGCTTTGGACATGCCGGCCTCCACGAACGGATGGCGCACGCTGTTGGCCTCGGCCGCCTTGAGGCCGGGGCGCCAGTCGCCGAGATCGTCCGTGTTCGTTCCGGAGAAGAGCTGGGCGTCCGAGAGCGACGACAGGGCGCCGTAGAGATCTGATTTGCAGAAGAAGCAACGGTTGGAGGGATTGGCGAGATAGCGTTCGTCGGCAAACTCCCCCGCATTGATGATCCGCAGGTCCCAGCCATGGAGGACTGCATAGTCTTTGACCCGCTGCGTGGCGCTCACTGGAACGGCGGCCGAGGCGGCGTGGAACATGGTCACATCAGCGCACATCCGACGATGGGCCACGAAGGCGAGCGTCATGCTGTCGACTCCGCCAGAAACCGCGATGGCAGCCGGACGGGCGCTGTCGAACACGGCATTGAGGCGGGCGATTAAGCTTTCTGTTGTGGTCATGCCTTTTGCTCCAGCGCCTCGGCCTCGGCCCGGCGGCGCAACTCGGCGCGAGCTTTGTGGCTCTGATCAAAGGTTTGCGCGTCGTCCATTTCCGCTTTGGCCGTCGGCCCGCCGGGCCGGTCGGCAAGCTTCACCCTTATGCCGTCGGTGGTCGTCACCGCTCGCCGCGGCAGGACCGTGCGCGTATCGATCCGGCTGCGCAGGCCGAGCGTCGTCGTCTGCCGGAGGCAGAGCAGGCCGATCACGTCGATCGCATCGGGGCGCACGAGAACCTGAACCGAGGCCATAATGCGGCCCTTCTTGCCGAACGTCGGCGTCTGGGTCACGTCGATGACGCCGTCGGCCGCGCGAATATGGTCGAGGGCGACCGCCAGTTCCTCGCCGGTCTGGTCGTCGATCTCGAACTGGATGACGCCGACCTGTTGCTGGGCTGCTTCATTCGAAAAGGCCAGCACGCGCAGCACATTGCTCATGCCGGGAAGGCGCCTTGTGCCGAAGCCGATGCCGGTGCGATCGAGCACACGGGGGGAGGGGCCGGTACCGGACGAAGGCGCAAGATAGCGCAGGATCGCCGCGCCCGTCGGTGTGACGCGTTCTCCATGGCGGCCGTCGTCATGGAAAGCGAACCCGCGCAGCAGCAGCGTCGTAGCGGGAGCTGGAACGGGCAGCCGGCCATGGTCGGTCTCCACCCAGCCGCGTCCAAGTGGCAGCGATCCGACCGACCAGCTTTCGGCGCCTACGGCCTCGATCAACGTCGCTGCCGCCACAATATCGGCAATCGAATCCCAGTTGCCGACTTCGTGAAAGGTCACGTCGTCGACATCTGTGCCATGCACCGCAGCTTCGGCCTGAGCGAGCTCCTGGAAGATGGCAATGGCTGCACGCTTCACGTCCTCGGGCAACGCGCTGCCATCGAGCATGGCGCGAAGGTCGCGCCAATGGGTGTGGTGGTGACCGTGATCGTGTCCTTGGTGGTCATGTTCGTGATGATGGCCATGGTCGTGAGCATGATGGTGGACATCTCCGTGCCCGCGATGATGGTGATCGGCGTGAGCACGAGGATTCTCCTGTTCGGAGCCGACGTTTCTTACGTCAAAGCGGCTGCCGGTCAGCACGCCGTCGTCGTGAGCCAGGAAAGCGGCTTGCACGTCCGCCTCCAGGCCGGCCAGACGTAGGTTCGTCTCTACGGTGTCAGCCAGCTCGGGCCATGCGCCCAACATCGCGGCGACGAACATATCGCCGGCAATGCCGCCGAGGACATCAAGATGGATATGCATGAGACCCAACTCCTTCATCGTTCCGAAAGCTGCCACGCGGACAGGTCGACGCCCAGGGTCTCGCCAGGTTCCTCCGATCCGACGGCGGTCTCGATCGCTGCCTTCAGGACCGCGATCGATATCGGCAGACGGTCCTTCATCTGCTCTGCAATCGCCACAAGGTCATCATGCTCGGCTTTGGCCCGCATGAACACGCCCTCGTTCAGGATGCGTTTGAGGCGCAGTGGAAAGCTTTGTTCGCCGCCGCTCCACATGAGTTGAAGTTGGGTTCGATAACGCCTGATGTCGAAGTGTTTGTGCTGGGAATCAAGAATCCGATAGCCCCAGATTCCAAGATCGCCGACCAGAAGGCCGGCGAATTCCGGTTCGTCTTCAGCCTTGATGTCGACCAGCAGGACATAGGACGGGCGTCCCTTCTTGCCGAGGCTGGGAAGGAGCTGGACATTCTTGGCGCCCATTTCGGTCATCTTCTCGATGACGTGCCCGAGCAGTTCGCCGGGCGCGTCGTCGATCTGGGCCATCAGGAGGATGACGTCGGATGCCATCAGAGCGCCATCGTTTCGACCGCGACCAGTGCGGCGGCCTCGGCCTTGGCCTTGGTGCCGGGGATGCCGGCTGAAATCAGTCCGGCCGATTGCGCTTCGCTCGCGGCATCCGAAGCGCTCATCTTGCCCATCGCGGCCGCGACCACGGCCGGGATGGTGACGTTCATGATCACATTGCCCGCGAGCAGCAATTCGCTGGCGATCGGGGCAAGCGTCGTCAGGAAGGGGGCGCGTTCCTTGCCGATCCCCTGCGCGACCTCGGGAATGACGGTGTCGATGATGCCTTCTATATGGATTGTCTGGTCGCCAACGGTGACTTCGGCGTCGAGCGCCGGATCGAAGGCAAGCCAGCGCGCCGCCATCTTGCTTGAGCGCCGCGCACCCTTGTCAATCTTCGTGAAATGAACCTTGATATTGGTGCCCTTCACCCTGCTCAGGAATTCCGATCCACGCGTCTCCACTAGAAGCTGGCGCTCCTCGTCCATGGCACGGACGATGTCGCCGACGGACTTACCTGCCATGAGATCGTCATAGCTGCGTGCCGCGCGGGCATGGAGCGCCTTGGTGACCATCGGGGTGGATGACATGATCAGCGCATCGGTGACCGGTCCATTGCAAATCTGCGTCGCCTTGCGGGCAACGATGTTCATCGCCACCATCGCGGTTTCAGGGTCGAAGCTGAAGCCTAGGCGCCGCTTCCGCAGGGCATGCGCCACACTCAGTTCGGTCGAGCCGTCCTGCAACAGACACATGAGCGCGATGACCGCGTCACCGCAGATGTGGCCGAGCGGCGGATTGACCGGGCCGGCGCCGCCACCGCATATGCCCTCCTCGAACACCGAGATGATTTCATCGAGCGCCATGATACCAATGACGGTCGGGCCGCCGATATCCTTGAGGATGAGGCCTAGATCACCGATCAACCTCGCGGTCTCAACCTCCTTTCCGGTAATGCGGACATGCAGTTTTTCCGGCAGACCGGCAGTGCGAACGGCGGATCGTCCGGCGACGAAGGCGCTGGTGACCTTGCCGTAAGGACCGTATTCCTCCGCCACATCCGCGTCCGGGTGGATAATCTCCAGGATGGCAGCAGCGCCGAACAGTGCCGAGAGGAACTTCTGGCTGGGCATGCCGGCGCCGGACATGGCATCCATCATCGCCTTGGTGCCGACGGCTGCGCCCCGTTCGGCCATGCCGGGAAAGATGAAGTCCTCGCCAAGGGCACCGTGGCCGACCATCACGCCGCCACCCACACCTTCCGGGATGTCGCGACCCTGGATCGGGGAGAGCTCGCCCTTCATCATCGCGTCATAGACGGCGGCAACGGCGGCGAAGCCGGAGATCTTATTGTTCATCTTCGCCGTCGGCACGGCAGCAAGACCCGAACGGCTGACGCCTGCGATCATCCGTGCTGATGAGCCGAGCTTCCGGTTGCCAGCCGGAATGCCGACCTGAGCATTGGCGCCGCAGAGATAGAGCAGTGTTGCGGCGATCAGCGCCGCATTCGCGCCATCTGCACCCGCTGCCTTGGCCATCCCGATGGCCTTGGCTAGAAGATCGTCTATCGGCTGGCGTACGGCGTCGGCGAACTTGACCTCGGGGCTGATGCCGCGACGCAGTTCGGTAGCGATGACATTGCAGACCGCGACGACCGGAATATTGAGCATGCCATGCCCGCCGGTCAGTGCCTCGACGCGGTCGCTGGTCAGCCAGCCCGGATTGGTATTGGCGGCCATCACCGAGGCCAGGATTACCTTCTCGCGTTCAGCCGACGATGCCGACATTGTTCTTCTCCCTTGTTGTTCCTGCCGGAGGGTGATCAGGATCCACAACAGCCACGCGCTAAACCGTTGGGGTTGGGCACGTTCCCTTTGAAGGCGACGCCGTTGCGGGCTATCGTCCTTCAATGCACCGGACATCACATCCTGCAGGGCCCACCGGCGCCTCAGGCAAATATCACGACATCATTATTGCGATAAGTGGCAGTAATTCATCGATCCATGAGCATTGCTCATAATGCTTCCTAAGACACGACCCTTTCGATTGGCGGCCCTTCCCGCATGTTCACCTTCCGCAAAGTGTTTCAATGCCCGAGGATCTGGCCGAGAAACATGCGCGTGCGTTCCGACTGTGGCGCGCCGAAGAATGTCCTGGGCTCGTTCTCCTCAACGATCTGCCCCTGATCCATGAAGATCACCCGGTCGGCGACAGCCTGGGCAAACCCCATTTCGTGGGTGACGCAGAGCATGGTCATGCCCTCGTCGGCGAGCGCAATCATGGTATCGAGCACCTCCTTGATCATCTCGGGATCGAGGGCCGAAGTCGGTTCATCAAACAGCATGACGCGGGGCTTCATGCACAACGCCCGGGCGATCGCCACGCGTTGTTGCTGCCCGCCCGAGAGCTGGCCCGGATATTTGTGCGCCTGATCGGGGATCCTCACCTTCTCGAGGAAGTGCATGGCGAGATCCCTGGCCTCCCTTTCCGGCACCTTGCGGACCCAAATCGGGGCGAGGGTGCAGTTCTCAAGGATGGTCAGGTGCGGGAAGAGATTGAAGTGCTGGAACACCATCCCGACTTCGCGACGGACTTCCTCGATCTTCTTCAGGTCATTGGACAGTTCGATGCCGTCGACGACTATCTTGCCGGACTGATGTTCCTCGAGCCGATTGATGCAGCGGATCATCGTCGATTTGCCGGAACCGGACGGTCCGCAAATGACGATGCGCTCTCCACGCCGCACGGTCAGATCGATGTCGCGAAGCACATGGAACTCGCCGTACCACTTGTTCATGGCCGCGATTTCGACGGCAATATCTGCAAGCCTGAGCGGGTCGTCGTGGAAGGACGTCGTTTTCATCACGGTGTTGGTCATTGTGCGATCCTCCTACCGATGGTCCGTTTTCAGCCGGCGTTCGAGATACATCGAGTAGCGCGACATGCCGAAGCAGAAGACGAAAAACACGGCGCCGATGAAGATGAAGAGTTCCCAGTAGATCCCTTGCCAGTTCGTATTGGCGCGGATGGCTGCGGCGAGGGCGATCGGGTCGAGCAGGCCAATGAACATGACGAGAGTCGTGTCCTTGAAGAGGCCGATGAAGGAATTGACGATGCCGGGGATCGAGATCTTGAGCGCCTGCGGCAGAATGACGAGCCGCTGGGATTTCCAGTAGTCGAGGCCGAGCGCTTCCGCCGCTTCGTACTGGCCTTTCGGTAGCGCGGCCAGACCGCCGCGAACGACCTCGGCCATATAAGCGCTGGCAAAGAGCGTCACCATGATCACCACGCGCAGGATCAGGTCGAAGTTCGTGCCGGGCGGCAGGAAATAGTTGAGCAACAACGAAGCGGTGAACAGAAGCGTGATCAGCGGCACGCCGCGGATGAACTCGATAAACGTGACACTCATCAGATGGATGAGCGGCAGGCTGGAGCGACGCCCGAGTGCGAGCAAAATCCCAAGCGGCAGCGACATGGCAATGCCGGTCACGCCGATGATGATCGACAGCAGGAACCCGCCGACGTCGCGGGAGGCGACGGCGTCAAGCGACATGGGAAGGGCGATGTTGAGGCCCGACGAGACTGGCTGGACGGCATAGATCCACCAGAGCGCCGCGCTCAGGATGGCGATGCCGACGGCGAGCCCCTGGCCGGTGCGTGCCGCGCAAGCGAAGACCAGAGCGGCAAGCGCAAAGCCCAGATAGACGGCAACCGGAAACCAGAGGCTCCCACCCCAGATCAGCCAATAGGCGAGACCGGGATAGAGGGCTGTAAATGTAAGCAGACGCTGGGGCACCCCACGGAAAAGGATCGGTGCCAGCGCCGCAAAGAGCAGCACGAAAGCCAGAACTGGTCGCCAGTAGAGATGCGCGGGAAAAAAGCCGAACAGAAGCTGTGGCCACCGGTCGCGGATGACGCCCCAGCACGCGCCGGGCGCATCACCCAAGAGTTGACGACATTCGGTGAGCGAGTTCGCCCTCCAGATGGAGTTGCCGAGCCATGGTGCGACCGCCAGCCCAAGCCAAGCGACGACAAATACGGACACCAACGTCAGACAGGTACTGAGCCAGCCGTTGAACAGGTTCTTTCTCATCCAGGCCAGCACACCGCCCTGGCCGCCGGGTCTTGGCGATGGGGCTACCAGCTCCTGGCGCACCCAGGAAGCGTTATGCATGTTCATCTCAACGCTCCTTCACCCTGACGCGATTGTTGTAGATGTTCATGACGCTGGAGATGATCAGGCTGATGGCGACATAAATCAGCATCATCATCAACATGCCTTCGAGCTCCCGCCCGGTCTGGTTTATCGTGATGCCGCCGAGTGTCGAGCGAAGCTCCATATAGCCGACAGCCAGCCCAAGCGACGTATTCTTGGTGATGTTGAGATATTGCGAGATCAGCGGTGGCACGATGATCCTCAGCGCCTGCGGAAGGATCACCAGTCGCATTGTCCGGCCGGCCGAAAGTCCCAAAGCATACGCCGCTTCGGTCTGCCCGCGGGAAATCGCAAGGATGCCGGAGCGGACGTTCTCCGCGATGAAGGCGCCGGTATAGACGCTGAGCCCGATCCAAAGGGCGATCAGCGAGTTTCGCAGTTGCAGACCACCCGTGAAGTTCAAGCCTTTCAAAGCCGGATAATCGAGGTGGAAGCCGAGAGCGTAGATGAGAGTGATCATCGGCAGTGCGAATAGGCACAGGCTCTTCCACCAGGTCGCCGGACGCTGTCCGGTTGCGCTTTGGAGCCGTTGCGCCCGCTTGACCAGCCCCGATGGGCCAGAAACGAAAACGCGAGCACGCCGAGGATCGCCAGGTAGTTGAGGTCGAATGAACCGAGGGCGGAGCTTGCTTGACCGGGGCTGCGGGAGAAGTCGGGGACGGGCAGATAGATGCCACGATTGGTGACCGCGATACTGTCCCAAAACAACATCGAGGCGGTGGCATTCTCGCCGCGAAATGCATTTGGTGCCGGCATCGCTTCCGACATGACCGCAGCGACGACGATGATCCAGAGCAGGGCCGGCACGTTGCGGAAGCTCTCGACATAGATGGTCATCAGCCGGGCGACGATCCAGTTGTTCGACAGCCTGAGAACGCCCGCCAGCACGCCAAGAACCGTCGCCGTGACGCAGGCCATCGCAGCAACGATCAGCGTGTTGAGAAGTCCGACCAGCGCTGCGCGGGCATGGGTGCTTGTGCTCGAATAGTCGATAGCGTGTGGCGCGATGTCGTAACCGGCTGTGCTCCACAGGAAGTCAAACGAAAAGTCTTTTCCCAGTGCCGCGAGATTGCGGATCGTGTTGTCGACCAACCAGGCGGCCGCAAGCAAGAGTGTGCAGAAGGCGATGACCTGGATTGTCCGGGCTCTGTACCGGGCGTCATTGAAGAGCATGCTCAGATGAAACGGCTGGCGCGGAGCGTCGCTGGCGATAGTCATGGGTAATCTCCCTCGATCTTCACCGTGCAAGTTTCGGCGCATCGGCTGCGGTCGCGGCAAACGAGAACGGGAAAGGAAAGGGCGCGGGACCAGCCCGCGCCTGACGGCGCTCTTAACGGAGCGGCAGCCCGTACATCAGGCCGCCATCGGTCCAAAGGGCGTTGAGACCGCGGGCAAGTGCGATCGGCGTCTTGTCGCCGAGGTTTCTCGCAAACATCTCGCCGTAATTTCCCTCGGCTGCGATTGCGCGCCTTGCCCACTCGCCATCAAGGCCGAGCATCTCGCCGAGCTTGTCTTCCCTGCCGAGCAGGCGATTGATGTCCGGATTGTCGGATCCGTCGGAAAGCTCGTCGACGTTCTCAGCGGTAATGCCGAGTTCTTCGGCAGAAATCAGCGCGTTCAAAGTCCAGCGAGCAACGTCGACCCACTGGTCATCGCCCTGGCGGACCAAGGGACCCAGCGGTTCTTTTGAAATGACTTCCGGAAGGATGATGTGATCCTGCGGTGTTTTGAAGCTCGAGCGCGTGGAGGCGAGGTCCGAGCCGTCGGACGTGTAGACATCGCAGGCGCCGGCCAGATATTTCTGCTGGACATCGGCATTGTTTTCGACCGGCACCGGTTCATACTTCATGTTGTTCTTGCGAAAATATTCCGCAAGATTGAGCTCGGTGGTGGTGCCGGTTTGAATGCAGACCGTAGCGCCATCCAGATTCTTCGCGCTTGTGATGCCAAGCGATTTCGGCACCATGAAAGCCTGACCGTCGTAGTAGTTTACGCCGGCGAATGAAAACTTGAGGTCCACATCGCGGGAAAAAGTCCAGGTGGTGGTGCGCGACAGAATGTCGATTTCGCCGGAGGCAAGCGCGGTGAAACGCGTTTGTCCCGTCGTCGGGATGAAATTGACAGCGTTTGGATCCTTCAACACGGCTGCGGCGATCGCCCGGCAGTAGTCGACGTCCATGCCGTGCCAGGCGCCGGAGGCGTCGGGGGCAGAAAAGCCCGCCTGGCCGCCTGTCACGCCACAGTTGAGCTTACCGCGCGCTTGAACATCGGCCATCGTGCCGGCAAAGGCCACACCCGACACCAATGTCGCCGCGGCAACCGTGGTCAGCAACAAAGTCTTCTTCATTCCCATTCTCCCAGTTTGTGACCCAGAGGACGGCGGCCTTCTTGCCGGTTCTCCGCCCGTGGATCGGTTAAGTTCCCGATGTCGTCATGGCCCGTCGGGCCCGCGCTCAAGCGCTTATTGTTCTTGGTCGATCTCGAGGATGGCCTCGATCTCAACAGGTGCATTCATGGGCAAAGCGGCAACGCCAAGAGCGGAGCGCGCGTGTTTGCCTTTGTCGCCAAGAGCGTCGACCAAAAAGTCCGACGCTCCGTTGGCAACGAGGTGTTGTTCCGTGAAGTCTGGAGCCGAGGCCACGAAGACGGTGATCTTGACGATCCTTGCGATGCGCTCGAGGCTTCCGAGATAGGTCCGAGCCTGGGCGAGCACGTTCAAGGCACACTGTTTTGCCGCGAGCGCCCCGTCCCCGACGTCGAGGTCCCTTCCGAGAAGCCCCGTCGCAATCAGTTTGCCGTCCGCCAACGGCAGTTGACCGGAGGTGAGGACGAGACGTCCGGTTCCGATCACCGGCAAATAGTTGGCCACCGACTTCGCTGCGGCGGGAAGCTCGACGCCCAGTGCCGCCAGTCGTTGTTCGATCGTCTGAGACATCTGTCTTTCCCCGCTTAGAGTTCTGCGACGGCGGCTGTGATGCGCCGGATGGCTTCGTCGACGGTCGAGCGCGGGCAACCGAGGTTCACGCGCATGAAGCCATGTCCCTCGATGCCGAACTTCTGACCCTTGTCGAGCCAGACGCGAGCCTTGGTCAGCATGAATTTGTCGAGAGCGACCGCATCCATTCCCAAGCCGCGGCAATCCATCCAGGCCAGGTAGAGCGAATCCGCCGGCAAGACCTTCAGACGAGGATCGACGTTGTTGATCGCACCGGCAAAGTGCGCGTGATTTGTGCGGAGGTAGGTGAGCATCTCTTCGAGCCAGGGCTCGCCACACGCATAGGCAGCCTCTGCCGCCACCATGCCGAGGACATTGACGAGTTCGAACACGTTGCGCGCATACTGGCGCTGCAGTTCGTCGCGGATCCGCTTGTTCGGCACGAAGACGTTGGCGCTCTGAAGACCGGGCAGGTTGAACGTCTTGCTCGGCGCCGTGCAGGTGATGCTGTTTTCGGCAAACTCTTCGCCGAGGGAGGCGAACGGAATATGCTTCTTCGCGGGATTGAGGATCAGGTCTTCGTGGATCTCGTCGGAGATGACCAGGACTCCATTGCGGGCGCAGATTTCGCCCATCGTCCTGAGTTCGTCCTCGGACCAAACATTGCCGGTCGGATTATGCGGGTGGCTGAGGATGAAGAGCTTGGTATTGGACCGGATCGCAGCCTCAAAGATCTTCTCGTTGAAGCGATAACCGTCGCCAGTGAATTCGAGTGGCGCATAGGCTAGGTGCCGGCCGTTCAACAGGACGTCGTTATGAAAGTGCGCATAGACCGGCGGCTGGATCAGGACGCTGTCGCCCGGCGCCGAGAACGCCTGCACGGCAGTCTTCAGCGTTGTGATGATGCCGGAGGTTTGGAGAATCCATTCCTTCTCAATGTTCCAACCGAAGCGCCGCTGCTGCCAGCCGACGACGGCATCGAGATAGGGCTTGGTCGCGCCTCCGGGATAACCGAAGACGCCGTGAGCGACGGCCTCATGAAGCGCATCGATGACGGCCTGCGGCGCCTTGAAGTCGGTGTCGGCAACCCACATCGGCAGGGGATCGGCGGCCGCTTCGTCAGGCGACAGCAACTTTTCGGCATAGGCCCATTTCATCGAGTTGCTGGTCTTGCGGTCAATGATCTCGTCGAAGATCGATCGCATCGGATCGGCGTCGGGATGTCGTGCAGTTGCCAGCTTCGTCACAGCGGTTTCCTTTTCGTCTCGGCTGCCGGGGCAGGATCTGGATTGACGAAGAGGTTACCTGCGATACATTATGAACGGAAATGGTAATATTTCATGCAAACATGAATGGACGACATAATGCTTGACCGGCAGCACCTATCGATCCTCCGGGAAGTCAACCGCCGCGGCAGCGTCACTGCCGCGGCGGAGAAGCTCAACGTCAGCCAGTCTGCGCTGAGCCATACGATCGCCAAGTTCGAGGAACGGCACGGCGTCAAGATCTGGATGAAAACTGGCCGTGGCCTGCGCTTGACGCAAACGGGCGAATACCTGCTTTCCGTCGCCGAGCGCGTCCTGCCGCAGATGGAGCACGCCGAACGGGTTCTCAACGACTTTTCCCTCGGCAGGAGGGGCGCGCTTCGAGTCGGCATGGAATGCCATCCCTGCCAGCGATGGCTGACGAGAATGGCGACTCCCTATCTGACGCGGTGGCCCGACGTGGATTTCGACGTGCGGACCGCCTTTCGCTTCGATGGGGTCGCCGCCCTCCTCGGCTACGAGATCGATCTCTTGATCACGCCCGACCCGGTCGAGATGCCGGAGTTGCAATTCACACCCGTGTTTGACTACGAATTGGTCTTGATGGTGCACGAGGCGCATTCTCTCGCCGGCAAGGGCAAGGTGCAACCGCAAGATCTGCTTGATGAGGAACTGATCACCGTTCCCGTCACACTGGAGCGCCTCGACATCTACACGCAGTTTCTGGTTCCCGCGCATTGCCGGCCCCGTCAGCACCGCACGGCCGAAACCGTCGACCTTATGCTGCAACTCGTTTCGGCGGGCAGGGGGGTGACGGTTCTTCCGGACTGGCTGCTCAAGGAGGATGCGGCGGGGATGCCAATCCGAGCGCTCAGTCTCGGAGATGCCGGCATACAGAAGAGCATCAATCTCGGCGTCAGGCGTGGCGAGGAGACGATCTCCTATATCGATGGATTCCTCGAGCTGGCCCGGGAGATGGGGCGTTGATGCTTGCCGCGAGCTTTCTGTTGTTCGCCCACATTCATGCTGCTGCAGAACGATGGCTCGACACTCCCCTATGCGTGTCCCTTGAGTCGCTTAGCTCTCGGCGCGTTGGCTACGAGGGCATCTCCAGCACATCGGTGTGCTGAAGAGGGGCGTCCTTGGTCCAGATTTCGGCACCGTTCGGGCCCGTGATCGCCTCAAGCGAGCTGCCTGCCGGCAACCTGCCCCAGCATTGCGGCTCTAGCATCTCGCCCTGAAAGGTCAGGCTGCCGGACAGGACCAGAAATTCGAGGCCACGGCGATTTTCGACCGCTATCACAGAACGTGGCCGCCACTCTTCGATCGAAACACGTTCCTTCCCGTCATCGAATAGGACACGCGCTGCGTTGGCTCCTTCGCGCAACGGTGCCGCACCAACCTCACCAGGTTGGCGGACAATCTGCGCGGTGTCACCCTCGCGAAACTGCCAGAGCCGTACGAAAATCGTGCAGCCGGTGTCGGAGGCGGGCACATGAGAGGTGCCGGGCGGGTTGCGGAAATAGCTTCCTGCCGGATAATCCCCATGCTCATCCTGAAACGTTCCTTCGAGCACGAGAATTTCCTCGCCGCCGCTGTGGACATGGCGCGGAAAGGCGCTGCCCGGCGCGTAGCGCACGATCGACGTCGCGCGAGCGACCTCATTGCCGATGCGGTAGAGCATCCGCCGGTCGACGCCGGCGGCGGGGCTTGAGATCCAATCAAGTCGAGTGGAGTGAACGATGACCGGCTTTGTCAGATCGTCATTGATGCGCATTCGATCGGTCTCCCATTGTCAGCACGATCCGGAATTTCGCGTCGCCGGATCTCATTCGTTCGACCGCTTCCTGGGCGCGCTCCAGCGGCATGGTTTCGATCATCGGCCGCACGCCGGCCAAGACGCTGAAAGCAAGCGCTTTCTCGTTTTCGAACGGCGATCCGGTGATCGAGCCGATGACGCCGCGTTCGGCGCCCACCAGATATCCGCTCGAGACCGGCAGCGGATCCTCGCCGACGCCAAGCACGACGAGGCGACCCGCCGGCGCGAGGCCAGGGATCAAAGCCGCAACGGCGTCCGGGCTGGCGATCGTGGTCAGGATCGCCCTGGCGCCGCCCAACGTGTTCAGAGCCTCGCTAGCGTTTTCCTTGTTCGTATCGATGTAGCGATGGGCGCCAAGCGCGATCGCATCCCGAGCAATGTCTTCGCCCCGGCCCACCGCCACGACCCTAAAGCCCATGTTGCGGGCATATTGCAGCGCCATGTGCCCGAGCCCGCCTACTCCAAGAATGGCGACGGTATCGCCGGCCTCGGCGCCCGACTTCTTCAAGGCATTGAACGTCGCAATACCAGCGCACAGGATGGGTGCTGCCTCCTCGGACGAGAGCTCGCCCGGGATGGAAACGAGGCCCGTCGCCGGTGCGATCATCATGTCGGCATATCCACCGTCGCAGGAGGATCCGAGGACGGGTTGGTTGCGGCAGAGGTTGAAACGGCCGCGGCGGCACTCGCTGCACTCGTTGCAATGGCCGCCGAGCCGGCCGACGCCGACGCGCTGGCCGCGCTTCCAGATCGACGGTGCATGCGGACCGAGCGCGACGATGCGGCCCACGACCTCGTGTCCGGGAACGCGCGGGGGCTGTAAGGCCCGGTCTGCCCTGTCGATGTCGCTGGCGTCGGCCCCGCAGACGCCGCAGACCTCGACCGCAATCAGCACCTCGTTGTCGCCCGGCACGGGCGTTGGCCGCTCCACCAGTTCAAGTTTGCCCGATGCTGAGATCTGCATCGCCCGATAGGTTGTTTTCATGACCTGCTCCTATCCACGCATCCCAAATCAAGCGATGAACGATCTCCGTCTCGCCTGCTGATCAGGGTCATGGCCGCGCCTTCACCAGCTTCGATGGCGCCAGCCAGATAACCGGGATCGTTGATTGCCGTTTCGCTGCCGGCCAAACTGATCCAGTTCCGCCAAGTCTGATCGACCCATTCGCGCCGACCACCTTGAGGGTGATCGCCAGCGATTTGGTCCAAGGGCGTGGCAGTCAGCGGATCGTCGGCCCAATCCTTGATAAGCGTCGAAATCGGATCCAGGGCTTCTGGGCCGAAAAGTTGGGCGAGCTGCGCGATCGAGGCATTGATGATGGCGTCGCGGCCCGCCTGGTTTCGAGTTGGTGCCGCGACGCCGACGAAGCCAAAGAGGGCCGCTTTCCCGGTCGACGTCGTCGCATCGTGGATCTCGACCAGCGGGCCGACCATACTGCGCGCCGCGCCCGAAAGCCCGGCTTCGCGCCAGAAGGGCCGATCATAGAGAGCGAAGACCTTCGCATGCGGCGCCATCCAGGTCGGCGTGTCGCGCCAAAGCTTCTGAACCTGATCCGTCGGTACGGGATCGAAAATAATCGTCTCGGCGAGCAATCGAGGCGGCAGCGCCAGGACCACATGACAAGCCTCGATGTCGTTGGCCGAGCCGTCTCCTCCTCTGAACCGCACCTTGACGCCAGCTGCAGTTTTCTCAATCCGGGTCACTTTCGTGGCGAGCCGCAATGATGCTCGCGGCAAGCGGCCGGCCAAGGCCGAGACGACGGCTCCGATACCGCCGGCCAGCCGCATCGAAATCGGCGGTTGCCGCATTGTGTCGTAACGCTCGGGTGCCGTCTCGCGAGAGCGCTGAAACACCATCGCGCCATCGGAATATTGGGGAAAGAACGGGAGCTCCAACTTGCGGGCAAATTCACCCACCGCTGGATTTATATCGGGCCAGAACCAGGACGGGCCGAGATCGAAACCGTCTTGCGAGACATCGGTTTTCGGGTCAGCCGTGAGGATACGGCCGCCCAGCCGATTTCGGGCCTCGACCAAAGTGAAGTCGAGCCCGTTGCGATGCAGGTGGTAAGCTGCCGTGAGTCCCGCTAGGCCGCCGCCAACGATGACAACTGCGTTGGACGGCATTGCGGTCATTGGAGCCATAGGTGGTTTCCTGTGAGTGCGCTTTCGAGATAGGCCTTTGCGTCATCCACGCTGTTGAACCCATGGAGAACCTGCACGGCATCGTCGCGGATCAGAAGCTCCTTCGAGCTTGCTCCGGCGACTTCGGTGAGGAATGTCTCCTTGTATTTCTGATAGACGCCCACGGCAGCGCGGCGGTTCTCGACGGCAATCTGAAGGGTAATTTCGAGATAAGCCACGGTCATCCTTTCGGGTTTCGCTTGGCGCATGTGGCGAGGAGATCTCCTCGCGAGAATGCTCACGCGCCGTTTGATGCGCCCGCGTGGCCGGTTTGACAAATGAGAGTTTCTTGCGCGCGGCAAAGAAAATCTTTGGCGCTCCGTCGCGACGCCTCAGGGTCGCGCAGCGCCGGCCTCTTCTAGCAGCCAGTCGCGAAAGGCCTGCAGCTTCGGCAGCGATGCATACTGCGCCCGGTAGACGACGTAGTAGGCAAGCTTCGAGGGGACGGCTACTTCAGGGAAGAGCCGCTGGAGCCGCCCCGCAACCAGATCGTCATGGGCCAGGATGCTGCGCGCCAGAGCCACGCCACGTCCCTCGATCGCGGCTTGCAGGACGGCAGCGGAATTATCGATCCTCATTCCCCTGTGCGGCTGGGTGTCGAATACGCCGGCGGCCCGCAGCCAGAGGTCCCATGTCACGAAACCAATCGCCGGATCCACGGACAGATCGTGGATGAGCGTTTGACGCGTGAGATCGGCGGGGACGTCGAGTCTCCCATTTTCTGAAAAGCTGGGCGAACAGACCGGAAAGACCTCCTCGTCCATGAGCTTCCCGGCGATCAGGTCCGGCCAGGTTCCGTCTCCATAGCGCACGCCAATATCTATGCCGTGCGCCTTGTAATCGACCAATCTCAAGCTCGTCTCGAGCCGGATGTCAGTCTCCGGACATCTCGCCTGGAAGCGGTCGATACGGGGCAGCAGCCATTTGGCGGCGAAAGCAGGACTGACAGTTACGTTGAGGATGCCGCTCGTTGCGGACTCACGAAGGCGCTCCAGCCCAATAGCCAGCTGGTCGAGCCCCGCCCTGATGTCGGGCAGGGCACGCTCGGCTGCTTCTGTCATGGTGAGCCTCGCCTTTCCCGTGGTGCTGCGGTGAAAGAGCGGCAATCCCAGCCAGTCCTCCAGCCCCCGCACCATCTGTCCAACTGCGGCCGCGGTGACGCTGAGTTCTTCGGCTGCGCCAGCGAAACTGCCATGTCGCGCACTCGCTTCGAAGGCGCGTAGGGCGTTGAGATAGACTGGGGATTTCCTGTTCAAGATGCCTTCTTAGGTTTTGAGAGCGAGCGTTGCCGAAGGATATAAGCCACCTATTCGTCCGGCGCTATCCGCCGGATCCCATCGTGTCAACGCCGGGTCAGACGGGTAGGATTTGGGAAACCGCCAACGGCCACAAACGACTAAGTGAGACGACTCGTGGTGCCGGTGCTTTACGGCTGAATCTGTGTAACATTATGATTTTTGGAGATTTCGGAATTTTAAATGTTTTCTGGCGTCACGATGTCGAAACCAACTGTGCGATGGATCGTGCTACCTGCAACATCCTGATTGATCGTCTCGATCATCGTCTGGACGAGGGTTGCGGACGTTTGCTCCAGCGGATGGCAAAGGGCCGCGGTAATAAGACCTTCCGATAGGCCCTTTCGTGTCTCCGGACCGATATCCCGGCACACTAGACGAATACTACGGCGCCGCTCCTGGGGTGCTTCTCTAAGTGCCCGCAAGATACCGGAGATGCCGCCGCCGACAATCAGTATGCCCGTGAGGTCATCGGTTGTGGCCAATAATTCCTTAACCATCCGGTAGGCCTCGTTCGGCTCCTCATGCGTGGGGCGGCTGTCCTCGATTGTAAGATACGGTGCATGTTCCCGTATGTACGACCGGAAGCTTGCGTCAGCGACATCCTGACATTGATAACGGTGGTTGCCAATGAAGACGGCGATCCGCCCGGGATCAGGGGTCATATGCGAAATAAGCCATGCCGCCGTCCGCCCCATTTTCCAGTTGTCAGCGCCAACATAAGCGGCTTTGTCGCGCGCCGACTGATCGGTAATATAGGCGGTGACCGGCTTGCGCTTGTCATGCAACTCACTGATGGCCTGGGCGATAACCGGATGATCGGCGGCAATCACAGCGACGGCGTCACAATCCGCGCCGAGGGCTTTAAGCCGACCTGCGATATTTTCTGGCGTTAACAGATCCACGAAATCGATGACTGGATTGACGACTTCGTCACGCCTGGCATGGCATGCTTCGACGATTTTCTTGCCAAAGAGTTGGTAAAGCTCACGGCTGGATTGCTGCAGCAGAAAGCCAAGGCGGTATTTCGGGGCTGATTTGCGTAGCCGATCCTCGATCGCGCCTGCGGCGTAGAAGCCTATTCGCTCTGCCGCAGCCTGGACGCGTTGCATTGTCGTCCCTTTGACCGAGGCACTTCCAGCAAGAATCCGGTTCACAGTCGCGATGGACACGTCCGCCTCTTTAGCAAGATCGGCGATGGTTGGTCGACGCATGATCGTTCCTCTTTTGCCACAGTAGTTATATCATTATGAATGATATGAAGTGACACTTTTTGTATGCTCAGTATGATTTGCCGTTCCCGGAATTTCAAGCAGTGATATGTTTCTCCTCACGGTTACGCCAGGGGGCGCGACCATGGGAGGAGATCGAAATGACGAAATTTCGCCGTCTTGCGGCAACGGTGTCAGCTGCCGCCATCATTACCTGCACTGCAACGGCTGTCATGGCGGCCAACATTTTCGTTGTCGGCGGCAAGCCGGACGATCCGTTCTGGTCGATCGTAAAGCGCGGCGCCGAGGATGCCGGCAAGGTCGTCAAGTCACAGGGTGGCAAGGTGACCTGGCTCGGACCGCAGAACTATGACAATCTTGGCGTCGATGCGGCGGAATTGATCCGCCAAGCCATCGACCAGGGAGCCGATGCGATCGTTGGTCCGGACTGGGTGCCGGAGGCGATGGATCCGGCGTTCAAAGCCGTTGTTGAAAAAGGCATTCCGCTGGTCATATACAACGCTGGCGGCATCGAGGCCGCAGGCCGTCTCGGAGCGATGAACTATGTCGGCTCCAACGATTACCTGTCAGGCAAGGCTGCTGGTACGTATTTCGCCAAGCACGACCTGAAGAACGCCGTCTGCCTCAATACGCTGCCGGGTGCGGCAAACATCGAAGCTTTTTGCAAGGGCATGATCGACGGCGTCACGGAGGGTGGCGGTGCCGGCTCGGCATTGCCGTTGCCGGCAACATCCTTCGGCTCGGCCACGGCGGTGGCGCAGGCGCTCAAGGCGCATTTGCTGCAGAATCCGGAGATCAACGCCGTGTTCGCCATCGGCAACGTTGACACGAATTCGGCGGTCAACGGGGTCACGCAGGCGGGCAAGAAGGATCAGGTCAAAGTCTGTGGCATGAACATGGACGAAACAATCCTGAACAACATCAAGAACGGTACCCAGCTCTGCGCCATCGACCAGCAGGGATATCTGCAGGGATATCTGGCGGTGTCGATCCTGAACGGCAATGTCAACTACGGTCTTACCGTGCCGACCCGCGAAATCCTGACCGGCCCCGGCGTGATTGACAAGGAAAACGTCGATGCAACCCTTGCAGGAGTGAAGGCCGGCGCCCGGTAACGGTTGGCGATCGTCGCGAAGCTGCCGGCAGTTGGGTCGGCAGCTTTCATTCTCTCAACCTGTCGATCGTCATCCATCGTTCGGCTTCATTTGGTGGTATCAAATGAACACGACAAACAGTGTCCATGCCTCTGCGGTTCATTCCGGTGGCGAAAACATCAGGGCGTCGCTTGGGCAGTTCTCCCGCCGCCCGGAGGCGGGATCGCTTCTGGGATTGATTGCCGTGTTCGTCTTCTTCGCGCTCGTCGGCGGCAAGGTCTTTTTGTCTGCTGCCGGGTACGCGAGCTGGCTTAACGTCGCGGCCGAGATCGGCATCGTCGCGCTGCCGATCGGGCTTTTGATGATCGCAGGCGAAATGGACCTCTCGATCGGCGCGGTGATCCCCGCGTCATCTCTCACCGTTGCGATAATTTCCGGCCATTACGGCCTGCCCGAGATTGTCGGCATTTCCGCCGGCCTGGGCGTCGGGTTGATTGTGGGTTTTTTCAACGGTCACCTGGTCAATCATACCCGCGTACCGTCTCTGATCGTGACGATCGGCTCGATGTTCGGCGTGATGGGCATTACGTTGGGTTTCACCGTGCTCATCGCCGGAAGCACGGGCGTGTCACTTGTGCCGAGCGCGACCACCAAGGCGCTACTTGGCGATTTCATCGGCGGCATGTTCCAGGTGACGATCTTCTGGTGGGTTCTGTTCGTAGTGGGCTTCTTCTACCTCCTGCACGTCTCTCCCGTGGGCAACTGGGTATTCGCCCTCGGAGGCGACCAGATCTCGGCCCGCAACGCCGGTATTCCGACGGAAAGACTGACGGTCGCGCTCTACATGCTGTCGGGCTTTTCGGCTGCCTTCGTCGGCGTCAGCCAGGTGCTTGTCTACCAAAGCGCGCAGGTGCTTGCCGGGCAGTCGTTCATCTTCAATTCGATCATGTGCGTGGTCATTGGCGGCGTGCTTTTGACCGGTGGTGCAGGGTCGGTCGTGGGCATCGTCCTCGGCACGCTCACCTTCGCGATCGTCAATCAGGGGATATATTTCACCGGCATCGACCCGAACCTCGGCAGCGTCATCATTGGTGCGCTCCTGCTGCTCGCGGTCATGATGAACGACAAGTTCCGGCTGATTGCGATGTCCTATGCCGCGAAAAAGAAGAAGTGAGGGTGGGAAGATGAATGGATTTTCCCTTGGATCAATTGTTCGCCGCCCGGAATTCGGCGCCGCGCTGAGCTTCGTTGTGGTGATTGCCTTCTATGTCGCCTTCGGTGGCGTGAGTTTGGGCACGCTCTTTGGCTCAGCAAGCTGGATCAACTTTGCAGCCAATCTCGGGATTGTCGCCTTACCCGTTGGTCTCCTTATGATTGCTGGCGAACTCGATATTTCGATCGGCGCGATGATCCCGGCCGGCTCGATGACGATCGCCATTCTGTCAGGCTATTACGAGTTGCCGATTTTGATCGGGGTATTCGGGGCGCTTGCTCTCGGTATCGCGGTGGGATTGATTAACGGTTTGCTGGCTGTGCGTACCAGCGTGCCGTCGCTGATCATCACGCTCGGCACTCTGGTCGCTGTTCAGGGTCTCGTGCTTGCCGGCTCCGTCATTCTCACAGGGGCCGCCTCCGTTCCGCTTAATGCGCCGGACTGGGCCAAAATGATCTTCGGCCAACTTATCAACGGCAAATTCCAGGTGATCATCCTGTGGTGGCTCGGGCTGACGGTAGTGTTTGGTTTCATGTTGCACGCCACGCGCTACGGCAATTGGATCTTCGCGATGGGCGGAGACGAGATAAGTGCGCGCAATGCCGGGATCCCGACCAGACGGCTCAAGATTGCCCTCTTTGTCCTGTCGAGCACTGCCGCTTCTTTCGTCGGTATGTGCGGAGCGATCCTGTTCAATTCGGCGCAGGTCTCCGGCGGGATGAGCTACATCTTCAACACAATCGTTTCGATCGTCGTGGGTGGGGTGCTGCTCACCGGCGGTTTCGGTTCTGTTGCCGGCGTCTTCATTGGCGCTTTGACCTTCGCCGTCGTCAATCAGGGGATCTATTTCACCGACATCGACCGCAACTGGTCCAACCTCATCATCGGCGTGATGCTCATGGCCGCGGTCCTGATGAACAATACCTTCCGGCAGATGGCGCTGAGCTTCGCGCCGAAGAAAAAGAAGTGAGTGCTCTACCATGTCTGAGAATGCTCCCATCCTGGAACTCCAAAATGTCGACAAGAGCTTCGGTCCAATCGACGTCCTCCAAGACATCTCGCTCCAGGTCCGCGCAGGGGAGGTGCTCTGCCTGCTCGGCGACAACGGCGCCGGCAAATCGACGCTCATCAAGACGCTTGCCGGCGTTCACAAACCGACGCGCGGCACCATCCTGATGGACGGCCAGCCGGTCGAATTCAGCGGACCGCGCGAGGCACAGGAAAAGGGTATCTCCACCGTGCATCAGTTCGGCGGCACCTTTCCGCTGATGTCAATCGGACGTTCCTTCTTTGTCGGCGCCGAACCCACCAAAGGCTGGGGTCCCTTCAAGATCTATGATCGGAAGACAGCCAACGAGATTGCCGTCAGGGCCGTGCAAAACTTCGGCATCACCCGCATCGATGATGGCGATCGCCTCGTTGGGGGGCTTTCAGGCGGCGAACGCCAGTCGCTTGCGATTGCCCGTGCCGTGCATTTCGGCGCGCGTGTTCTGATCCTTGACGAGCCAACCGCCGCGCTTGGTGTGAAACAAGCCGCACATGTGCTCAGGATCGTCAACGAGGCGAAGCGACGGGGCCTGGCGGTGATTTTCATCACGCACCAGGTCATGCATGCAATGGCGGTCGGTGATCACTTCGCCGTGCTCATCCGTGGGGCAATCGCCGCTGATTTCCGCAGAGGCGAAAAGACCCGTGAGGAGATCACCGACTTGATGGCGGGTGGGGAAACTATGGCGGACCTCGAGGCCCAAATCGAAACCTATATGTCGACCCACGAGGGTCAGCCGCCGCCGCCAGCGCAGTAGACGCTGACGGCACCACAAACGAATTGCGCAACGCGCCCGGCTCCGACGGCGGCTCAAAGCTCCGCTTTCGAAGAGGGGAGAATTGCGTCCAGAATTCTGGAGATCAAAATGAAGATTGCACTGGACCCTTTCATGCATCGGCATCTCTCACTCGAGGAGCTGCCCCGTAAAGTCAAGGAACTCGGCTACGACTGGATCGAGCTGTCGCCCCGGGCCGATTTCCTCGAGTGGTTCAAGGCGCCTCGGGTCTTCCCGGAGCGTATCCGGTCCTTCAAGCAGGCCCTTAGAAGTGCCGAGGTCGGCATCGCTTCACTGCTTCCGATGTACCGCTGGGCCTCGAACGACGAGACCGAGCGGCAAGCGGCGGTGAAGCACTGGAAGCGGGCGATCGAAATCGCCGTCGAGATGGAAGTCGACACGATGAACTCGGAGTTCGGCCGCGGGCCGCACCCCGACAAGGGCTCGTGCTACTGCTGCCATACCGGTTCGATGATCGAGGCCTGCGAGGATGCCTGGTGGCGCTCGATGGAAGAGCTCGTTCCGCTCTTCGAGCGCGAGGGCATCAACCTGCATGTCGAGCCGCATCCGGAAGACTGGTGCGAGACGCTGCAGCCGGCGCTCGACATCATCCGCACGGTCAACTCGAAGAACGTGAAGTTCCTCTACTGCGCGCCGCACACCTTCTATTTCGGTGACGACACGAAAGCGATGCTGCGCGAGGCGAAGGACGTGCTGGCTCATGTGCATGTCGGCGACACCTTCAACCACAAGGCCTCGTCCGGTCTTCGCTACATCGTCAACCCGCCGGGCTCGACCGCCCGCGTGCACCAGCACCTCAATATCGGCCAGGGCGAAGTGCCATGGGACGACTTCTTCGGCACGCTCGCCGAGATCGGTTTCGACGGCATCATGACCTCCTGCGTCTTCGCCTGGGAGGACAGGGCCGACGAGTCCGGGCGGTTCATGTGCCGGGAAATGAACAACTACATCGACAAGTATAAAAAGTGAGGCTTTTCCAATGACTTTACGGGTCGGCGTCATCGGCACGGGCATGATCGGGCAGGATCATATCCGCCGTCTTACGGAGGTTCTCTCCGGGGTCGAAGTGGTGGGCGTTACTGATATCGATCAGGCCCGGGCCGCTGCGGCGGCCCCCGGTGGGGCAGAGGTGTTCGCCAATCCTTCGGCGCTCATCTCATCCAGTAACGTACAGGCCGTGGTCATCTGCTCCTGGGGCCCGGCGCATGAGGAGCAACTGCTCGCGGCAATCGCCGCCGGCAAGCCCGTTTTCTGCGAAAAGCCTTTGGTGACGTCAGAAGCCGCTGCGCTTCGCGTCATGGAAGCCGAAGCGGCCCATGGTCGGCGGCTCGTGCAGGTAGGCTTCATGCGTCGCTTCGATGCGGACTATCGCCGCCTCAAAGCAGTGATCGACGGCGGGAGGCTGGGCGCGCCGCTGATGTTCCATTCCGTGCACCGCAATGCCTCGGTGCCCGGGGGGCTATACACGTCCGACATGCCGTTGAACGACACGCTAGTGCATGACGCGGATATCTCCCGCTGGCTCCTGTCCGACGAAGTTGCCGGCGTGGAGGTGCGTGTGCCGCGTCGTTCCTCGCGTGGTGGCGAATTGCGTGACCCGGTGTTCGTGCTTTTGCACATGGCGTCCGGTGCGCTCGTCGATGTCGAGATTTCGGTAAACATCGCCTATGGCTACGACATCCGCGGCGAAGTCAGCTGCGAGACGGGCGTGGCCGCGCTGCCGAACCGCCCGGCCACTGTGATTTCGGATGCCAACGGCATCCGTCAGGCGATCCCCGAGGATTGGCGGGAACGCTTCATCGAAGCCTACGACCAGGAGTTCCGGGAATGGATCCTGGCGGCCTCGCATGGCACCGCAACCGGTCCCTCGACCTGGGACGGCTACGCGGCCACGCTGGTGGCCGATGCTGCCCTACGCGCTGCCTTCAGCAACAGCTTTGAAGCGGTCAAAATGATCGCGAAACCCGGCCTTTATGGGCCACCGGCCGCTTTGGCGGCGGAATGAACGGATAGGCTATTTCAGGAAGATGATCGCATGATCAATGGAGAAAGAACGATTGCCCGTCCCTTGCGTTGGGGCATGGTCGGTGGAGGCCGTACCGGACAGGTGGGCTACAAGCACCGAACGGGCGCCCAACGAGACGGCACATACCAGCTCGTCTGCGGAGCCTTTGACCTAGATGCCGAGCGTGGACGCGACTTCGGCACCAGGCTGGGAGTGGCCGGGGACCGTTGCTACGCCGACTATAAGGCTCTGATCGCGGGTGAAAAAGCACGCGAGGACGGCGTCGAAGTCGTCTCGATCGCGACGCCGAACTTCACCCACTACGAGATCACCAAAGCCTGCCTGGAGGCCGGCCTAAACGTGATCTGCGAAAAGCCGCTGTTCTTCACCGTCGCCGAATGCGAGGAGGTTGAGAGGCTTGCCGCCGAAAAAGGCCTGATTGTCGGTGTGACCTACGGCTTCACCGGTCACCCACTGGTTCATCAGATGGCCGCGATGGTCAGGAACGGCATGCTCGGCGAGATCCGCATCGTCGACATGCAATACACCCATGGCTTCAACGCCGGCGACGATGTCGGTGCCGGCGAGGCCGTGAAATGGCGCACGAACCCCAAGACGGCCGGCCCGACTTTCGTTCTCGGCGATATCGGCACGCACCTCTACTATCTCTCCGAGGTGGTGCTACCGCACATGAAGGTTGAAAAGCTACTCTGCGACCGCAAGGCGTTCATACCGACCCGTGCGCCGCTCGAGGATCATGCGACAGTCCTGATGCACTATGACAATGGTGCGCGCGGCCGTCTCTGGGTTTCGTCCGTCAACGCCGGCAATATGGGGTCCCAGCGCTACCGGTTCGTGGGCTCCAAGGCCAGCGTCGAATGGTCGGACAGCCACCCTGACCAGCTGTTCTACGACGTACAGGACGAGCCGAACCGCATTCTTCATCACGGCATGCCGTATCTCGAAGAGGAAAGCCTTGCCGCCGACCGCATGGGGGCGCTGCACACCGAAGGCCTCGGCGACAGCTGGGCGAACATCTATCTGTGGATCGCCCAGGCGATCGACGCGAAGACGCGCGGCGACGAAGCGTTCCTGAAAACCCATCACTACCCGGACATCAAAGCCGGCACCGAAGGTGTCCGCTGGCTGGAGAACTGCGTCCGTTCGGCTGACGCCGGCGCTGTCTGGGTCGATTTCAAGTGAGTTACTGCGGGGGCGCGCGAACCTCCTCCAACTCCTCCCGAGCGCGCTCCCTCTTTTTCTCGAACCTCAGAAAGACGACACCATGAAACTTTCAATTTGCACCGACGTGATGGGCAATCTCTCCTTCACCGAGATGCTCGACAAATGTGTCAAACTCGGCGTCGAAGGCATCGAAATGACCGGTGGCGGCTGGTCCCGCGCGCCACATTTCCGGGCCGACGAACTCCTTGCCGATAAGGGACTGCTCAAGTCCAAACTGAAGGAAATCGAGGCACGCGGCCTTGAGATCGCTGCCCTCAATTGCTCGGCCAATCCCCTCGATCCGGGCGAGATGGGAAAGCGCCATCGAAGGGAGATGGAGCAGACGATCCATCTCGCTGGTGAGATCGGCGTGAAGACCATCGTTACCATGTCCGGCCTGCCGGAAGCCGCTCCCGGCGACATGGTTCCGAACTGGCTAGTCTACACTAAGAGTTGGCCGGAAGAGATGCCCGAACGCGACCGGTATCAATGGGAGGACCGAGCCTTCCCGCTGTGGCACGACTTGGTGAAGCTCGCCAAGGAAGTCGGTGTAGAGAGATACGCGCTGGAGAACTTCTCGGCGATGCTCGTCTGGAACCCCGAAACGCTGTTCCGTCTGCGCAACGAAGTTGGCCCGACCGTCGGCATGAATCTCGACCCGAGCCATTTGTTCTGGAAGGGCGCCGATCCGATCGCGTCCGCCCGTGCGCTCGGCAGTGCTATTCACCATTGCCATGGCAAGGACACACGTATCGAGCGCGGGCTCGCCGACGTTAACGGTCTGCTGGAACTCAAGGATGTGACGGACGTCGCCAACCGCACCTGGAACTACGTCGCCGTCGGTGCAGGCCATGACCTGCAATGGTGGAAGGAGTTCTTCTCTGTCGTTCGCATGGTCGGCTACAACGGCTGGGTCAGCCTTGAGATGGAAGATTTCACGATGTCGACGGACGCCGGCATCCAGTCTTCGATCGATGCTTTGCAGGCAACGATCAGCCGATGACAGGACCGTACAAGTTCATTGTCACGATCGAACTTGTTCCGGGGACGCGGGACGAGATTCTCGCCCGCGCTCCGGAGGTGCAGGTCGCTACAAGGGTGGAGGACGGTTGTCTTTCCTTTGATTGCTTCACATGCACTGATGATCCGAACCGGCTCGTTTTCATCGAGGCCTGGAAAGATGAAGACGCCTACGCGCATCATCTTTTGCGGGATCATACCCAACGCTTCCTTGAGTTTTGCGAACCACTTCACCGTTCATTCACTTTTGAAACAATTGCGGCCACAACCTGATGTGCAACCCGATCACCATAACAACCGCTCCCTGCTGCTGGGGTGTCGATGATGTGAGAAATCCGCATCTGCCGAGTTGGGAAAAGGTGTTGGATGAGGCGAGGGGTACTGGATTCGGAGGTCTGGAGCTCGGGCCATACGGCTATCTGCCGCTTGACCTCAACCTTGTCTCGGACGCGCTCAATAAGCGGGATTTGACGATCGTCGCCGGCACCATCTTTGATGATCTCGTATCGCTGTCGAACCGCGAGAACCTGCTGCGCCAGACGGATGAGATCTGCGCACTGATCACCCAACTGCCGAAACCCCAAACCCATGCCGGGCAGCGCTTCGCCGCTCCCTACCTGACGGTCATGGACTGGGGCCATGACGAGCGCGACTACGCGGCCGGGCACTCGGAGTGCGCCATGCGCCTCGATCGTACCGCAAGGCGCGGGATGGTGGAGAATATCCGGGCTATCGCGACACTGGCGCGCGATCGATACGGTGTCAGAGCGACAATCCATCCGCACGCTGGCGGTTTTATCGAGTTTGCCGACGAGCTCGAACTCATCGTCAATGACATCCCGGCCGATCTGGCTGGCCTGTGCCTCGACACAGGCCACATGGTCTATTCCGGTATGGACCCGGTGGCGACGTTGCGGCGCTATTGGGACCGTGTCGACTACATCCACTTCAAGGATATCGACGCCGACGTCTATGCGGAGGTCATGCAAGAGCACATCCGCTTTTTCGACGCCTGCGCCAGGGGCGTGATGTGCCCGATCGGCCGCGGCTCGATCGACTATCCGGCGGTCCGGACGCTTCTCACCGAACTTGGATACGCCGGCTACATCACCATCGAGCAGGAGCGCGACCCGCGCAATACCGGTAGCATCCTCGATGACCTGGCCGCGAGCCGGGCATTTCTCTCAAGAACTGGTTTTTGAAAAGTAGGAGTTCGAGATGAAATCGCTCGACGTAATCACCATCGGCCGATCCTCAGTCGATCTATACGGTTCGCAGATTGGAGGCCGGCTCGAAGATATGGGTTCCTTCAATAAATACATTGGGGGCTCGCCAACCAATATCGCCTGCGGCGCCGCGCGCCTCGGCCTCAAATCTGGTCTGATCACGCGCGTCGGGGATGAGCGCATGGGTCGCTTCATCCGCGAGCAATTGATCCGCGAGGGCGTGGATGTCGGCGGCGTGGTGACCGACCCGGAGCGACTGACCGCGCTGGTACTGCTCGGCATTCGCGACGAGGATACGTTTCCGCTGATCTTCTACCGCGAAAACTGCGCCGACATGGCGCTCAGTGAGGCCGACATCCAGCAGGACTATGTCGCCTCTGCACGGGCTGTCGTGGTGACTGGCACGCATCTGTCCAATCCGCGCACCGAGGCTGCCGTCCTGAAGGCACTTGGTTTTGCGCGAGATAGTGGCGCCAGAACCGCGCTTGATATCGACTATCGACCCAATCTCTGGGGAGTCGCCGGTCATGGAGATGGGGAAAGTCGGTTCGTCGCCAGCCGCGCCGTTACCGAGAAATTGCAGTCGACGCTGCACTTTTTCGACCTGATCGTCGGTACGGAAGAGGAGTTCCACATCGCCGGCGGGACGACGGATACGGTCGCAGCCCTCAGAGCAGTTCGATCGGTATCTTCCGCTACCTTGGTCCTGAAACGGGGCGCCAAGGGGGCAGTCGCATTCGAGGGCGCCGTCCCGGACAATCTGGATGATGGCATCTCGGGCGAAGGCTTTCCGATCGAGGTCTTCAATGTCCTCGGCGCCGGCGATGGCTTTTTCTCCGGCCTTTTGAAAGGCTGGCTTGATGGCGAGGGCTGGGAGACTTCTCTCAGGTATGCCAACGCCTGCGGCGCGTTTGCTGTCTCGCGCCACGGCTGCACGCCCGCCTATCCATCATTGAAGGAGCTTGAATTCTTCCTGGAAAGAGGAATCAAGCGCGCGGACTTGCGCAACGATGCCGCTCTCGAGCAGATCCATTGGTCGACCAACCGGCATCGCAATCACGGCGAAGATCGGCGGGACTATCGCATATTCGCGTTCGACCATCGCGTCCAGCTTGAGGAGATGCCGGGCTACACTTCGAAGCGGGGCGGTATCTTCAAGGAGCTGTGCCTCCAAGCTGCACTTCAAGTTCAGGCCGGGCAACCCGGCTACGGCATTCTTTGCGACAATCGCATCGGCAGAAGGGCCTTGCACGCAGCCTCGGGCAGCGGCTTGTGGATTGGACGGCCCTGCGAGTGGCCGGGGTCACGCCCCCTGACACTGGAGCCCGAACTCGGGAGCGACTACGGGGGCTTGAGTGAGTGGGCGCGCGACAACGTCGTCAAGGTCTTGTGCTTCTGCCACCCCGATGATGATGCCCAGACGCGAGCAGCTCAGGAAGCGACCGTCAAACGACTATTCGAAGCATCACGGCGCAACGATCTGGAATTCCTGCTGGAAATCATTCCGTCGAAAGTCGGTCCGGTCAACGACGAGACCGCCGCCGTTCTGATCCAGCAGTTCTATGACATCGGCGTGTATCCCGACTGGTGGAAACTCGAACCGATGACGACGTCCGCGGCATGGTCAAACACCACAGCGGCAATCGGAAGGAATGATCGATACACGCGCGGAATTGTCGTGCTTGGTCTCGATGCGCCGGAGGCGGAGCTCGCCGAGAGCTTTGAAGTTGCTGCCGGATTTGATCTTGTTCGCGGCTTCGCCGTCGGACGAACGATCTTCGGCGATGTGGCGCGCGCCTGGATGAAAGATGAAATTGAGGACGCGGACGCGGTCGCGGAGATGGCAAAGCGCTATCGGCGCTTGTCCGCAATCTGGGACGAGGCGCGGGCCGCCGCACGGGAGAAAGCAGCATGACAAAGACAATCAAGCTCACGGCAGCACAGGCACTCGTCAAGTGGCTTTCGGTGCAGATGACGGAAGAGGGCGACCGGTTCATCGAAGGCGTCTGGGCGATTTTTGGCCATGGTAATGTCGCTGGTCTGGGCGAGGCTCTGCACGGCATCGGCGATGCCTTGCCGACATGGCGCGGTCAGAACGAACAGACCATGGCGCACGCGGCAATCGCCTATGCCAAGACAAAAAAACGAAAGCGGGCGCACGCCGTCACCTCCTCGATCGGGCCCGGTGCCACCAACATGGTGACAGCGGCAGCCCTTGCGCACGTCAATCGCCTGCCGGTCCTGTTCATTCCTGGCGATGTCTTTGCCAGTCGCCGTCCAGATCCGGTCCTTCAGCAAATCGAGGATTTCGATGACGGCACAGTGAGCGCCAATGATGCGTTCAAGCCGGTGGTGCGCTACTTCGATCGCATTGCCCGACCGGAACACCTGCTGACGGCGCTGCCGCGTGCGCTCTCGGTGATGACCGATCCCGCCAATTGCGGCCCGGTGTGCCTTGCGTTCTGCCAGGATGTACAGGCTGATGCATTCGACTATCCGGAAAGCTTCTTTGAGCCGAAGGTGTGGCGCATCCGGCGTCCTGAACCGGACCCACGCGAACTTGAAGACGTCGCCGAACTCATCCGCCATGCCAAATGCCCTGTTATCGTTTCGGGCGGGGGCGTTCTCTATTCTGATGCCGAGGAGACGCTCACGGCATTTTCGAGAAAGCACAATATCCCGTTCGTCGAGACCCAGGCCGGCAAAGGCGCGAATGCTTGGGACAACGAATTCAACTTCGGTTCGCCTGGTGTGACGGGGTCGGAATGCGCCAATCGCCTATGCGAGAACGCGGACCTCGTCATCGGCGTTGGCACTCGTTTCCAGGACTTCACCACCGGGTCCTGGGCACTGTTTAAGAAGGAGCATCGAACGCTCATCTCCGTCAACCTTCATGGCTATGACGCGACCAAACATGGCGCGACGCCAGTGGTCGGAGACGCACGCGGTTCTCTCGAAAAACTCTCGGCTCTGCTGGCAGACCACAGGGCTCCGTCATTCGACATGAAGTCGCGACTTGCCTGGCACGACACGGTCAGGTCAGTGACGGCTGCTCCGGAGTCCGGATTGACCAATTATCTGCCGACCGACGCGCAGGTCATCGGCGCCGTTCAGCGTGTTGCGACGGAAAAGACCGTGGTGATGTGCGCGGCTGGCACCATGCCCGGCGCACTGCAGGTCCTGTGGCAGTCGGTTAAGGGAGGCTACCACATGGAATATGGCTATTCGTGCATGGGATACGAGGTCGCCGGCGCCATGGGTATCAAGCTCGCGGCGCCCGAAAAGGAAGTCATCTGCTTTGTTGGAGATGGCTCCTACATGATGGCGAATTCAGAGCTCGCAACGGCCGTGATGCGGCACGTTCCCTTCACGGTCGTGCTGACCGACAATCGCGGTTACGGCTGCATCAACCGCCTGCAGATCGAATGTGGCGGGGCCGAGTTCAACAATATGTACAAGGATAGCAATATCGAGGAGATGCCGGAACTCGACTTCGTCGGTCATGTCCGTTCCATGGGTGCTCATGCAGAGAAGGCGGCCGATATTGCCGACCTCGAGCGCAAGATCGTCGAAGCGCGGTCTCGCAGCAAACCAACAGTGATCGTCATTGATACGGATGCGGTTCCAGGTACAGGGGCGGGCGGCCATTGGTGGGATGTCGCCGTGCCGCAGGCTGGCGGCCCCGATAGGCTCGAACGGGCACGAGAGCACTATAATATGAATGCACGCGATCAGCGGACCTTCAACTGAGGACGGAATAGCTGGCCGATCTTCTGCGCAAGCCCTTCGGAAGTCATGGCAAGGTCCACGAGATCACTCCGCAATCAGCCGGTTGGCGCTTTGTCGGTTTCTCCCTCTATCGGCTGCGGTCGGGAGAGAAGGTCGGAGAGGCGACCGGCGATCGCGAAGTCATCCTTGTCGTCGTCGAGGGCAAGGCGGCTTTCCGGGGAGGCGGCAGAGATTGGGGCACACTCGGCGAGAGGATGAGCGTCTTCGAAAAGACGCCTCCGCACTGCTTGTATGTTCCCAACGGTAGTGACTGGCAAGCAACGGCGGAGACGGACTGCATCATTGCCGTCTGCTCAGCGCCGGGGAGGGGAGGTCATCCTGCGCGACGGATCGGTCCCGTCGGGATTTCGCTGACCTCCCGGGGTAAGGGGACTAACACCCGCCACATCAACAATATCGCAATGGAAAACGACGACTACTGCGACAGCCTTCTTGTAACTCAAGTCTTCACCCCCGCCGGGCATTGGTCGTCTTGTATCTCGTCAGTGCAGTATACGGGCGACGACTGGTGTTCGGGTTCGGGCGGGCGCAGTTTGTAACCGGGGAGTTAGCAGGGCACCATCCTGAATAGGCTCTATTAGCCGCGAGGTGGGCCGGCATCGGATAGGTAAGAAGTCAGCGCCTCGCTGCGACGCCAGCATTTGAATGCTCCCGCGCAGTTCCATAGATGGCTTTACGCCTCAAATCATTGATTTCGTTGAAGTGGCGGCTTGTTTCGTGAGGGTCGCTGGTTCAAATCCTTTCGAGGCGATTTTTCTACGATCCCGTCTTGTCCGTACAGCGCGCTTCACGCAAGCGTCGACACGGGCTCCTCAGTCTCTGCCTCGCCGCCGCGACGCCTGGTGCCAATGGCATTTGAAGCCACTATTTTGCTGCCCGCTCGTAGTCCAAGATCGGCTGAAGCTCCATCATTCAACTCGATCACATATTTGATAGGTTCACTCGACATGACGACTGTCTCGCTATCCGGGGCAAGATGCGGTCTTACTTCTTGAACGACGCCCTCGTCGTCGACAAAGAGCATGTCAAGCGGCAGAGGCGTATTCTTCATCCACATTTTGGCGACACGGGGCTCGGGAAATACAAAGATCATCCCCCACCCGTTGGCCAGTCGCTTGCGAAACATC
The DNA here is from genome assembly GCF_014126615.1 of Ciceribacter thiooxidans. NCBI lineage: Bacteria > Pseudomonadati > Pseudomonadota > Alphaproteobacteria > Hyphomicrobiales > Rhizobiaceae > Ciceribacter > Ciceribacter thiooxidans. The sequence continues at coordinate 127,707 of NZ_CP059897.1, read as the reverse complement.
AGACCGAGGGCTCGCTGCTTTCGTGATGCCGCAACTTCCAGAGTGACGCGGTGTATTGGACCCTCGGTGTTGACGATGGTCGCCTCAGTTATGCTGGGATCGAAAGTCTCGCTGGACGCGGCCAGATAACCAAGGACAAACGATGTTGTTGCAAGGACAATCTTGAGAGCGCAATCCAATATCTTCATCTGTTGATCGCTGTGGCTGCAAACGTGGATTCGGCAACATAACATCGTATCGGATGGTCTGCAGCCTCCCCCAAGAGGAGACGATACCCTGAGCGGCATCTAGAGATCGAGCGAACGGTGCATCCGCCGCGGCGGATCCGAGAAGACGGTCATTGTCAGCCTTCACCTATGTATTTGTTGGTCAAGGTGGTCGAAGCTTTCGCTGACAAAGAGTGCCGCGCCGTCGGTCCGAATCCTTTCAAGACCTTCTCTCTTTTGAAAGTCGGAACCAGCGAATCTTGGACTATTCGCTCAAATGAATTCCCATAATATAGCTATGTAACTGAAAATTATTTTGGAAATATGGCAATAGGAAAACTTGCGGCGATAGTGGGGCGACGATGGGGAAGAGAATTCTGATATTTTCCGATGGCACGGGTCAAATTGGTGGCATGCGCCCGGATCAACGTTTGTCCAATGTTTACAAGATGTACCGTGCGATGCGGTCGGGGCCGGATTCTCCGATTTCGCCAAAGGAGCAGATTGCTTTCTATGACGCAGGATTGGGAACTGGTGAGGTGGTGGGGGGTCTATTTACCAAAATCCAGCGTGCGCTGGGTGCTGGGGTGGGCAATGGGATCGATGAAAACATCATCGACTGCTACGAGAAAATCATCGCTTACTACGAGCCCGGTGACGAAGTGTTGCTCTTTGGATTTTCGAGAGGGGCCTACACCGTTCGTTCAGTTGCGAACGTCATGAATCTCTGTGGTATACCAACGAAAATGAAGGACGGTTCACCCATCCCACGCTATGGTGACGAACTGCGAAAGATTGCTTCTGATGCAGTGAAGTATGTCTACAACCACGGCGCGGGGCGTCCACGCGGTGAAGAGCCGTATTATTTCCAGCGAGAGGAAAAGGGTCGTCGGTTTCGTGAAAAATACGCGTGCTCGGCGGAAGGTGCGAAAGCCTGCGAGCAAGGAAACGTGCAGCCGACTTTTGTAGGTGTTTACGATACTGTCGCAGCGCTGGACAGCAAAACGATAAAGACGTTGGCCTACGGGGCAATTTGGCTGCTTGGTGCTGCACTGGCTTATAGCATTTGGACAGGATGGCCGTGGTATATTACGGGCGTGGTTGGTCTGGCATTTCTATTCTTTCTTTACCGAACGATTGCCATCTGGTTTGCCCAGTGGAAGTATTTTTCTCGTGACCCGAATAAACCGCGGAAGATCACCAACCCGCTCGATTGGTGGGCGATTTGGCGGAATGGGCACTGGGCCACTTGGAGCAAAAAGAACTACGATCGCTATTTGGATTCCGATGTGCAGTTTGCGCGACACGCATTGTCAATTGACGAAGCAAGAGCCGACTTTCCCAGGGTTGCCTGGGGCAGCAACGAGGAGATGTCCAAGGCGGAAGGGAGAAACCCCGCGTGGCTGAAGCAGGTGTGGTTTGCTGGCTGCCACAGCCATGTGGGCGGCAGTTATCCTGAAGATGAATCCCGCTTGAGCGATATCCCATTGGAATGGATGGTTAGCGAGCTGAAGGAGTGCCTGCCGAGTATCCAGATTCGTGAAGACCTGCTGAATTGCTGGCCAGACGCAAAAGGACTTCAACATGCTGAAGTCTATTTTTTCAAGCTGGGACCGATCAAAATCAAATGGCGGACAAGGGTACGTAAGATTGCGAAGGGCGCGGCGCTGCACTCATCTGTACTTGAACGACTCAAGGCGGACAACGTGCCGCAACTAGGAGTCTCAAAGCTCTATCGGCCTAGTGAACTTGCTGAGCATTCGGAGGCGGGCTCATTCTTCACAAAGTGACGGCGGCCATCGGTCAAAGACCACGTCTTTTCGGTCATAAGGCTCGTAGCGACCTGGCCGCTGACGTGATATTGTCACTCCATCGCATGAGCCACGGGAGGGGTGAATGCGCCGATATGCGATCGCATTTTTTGCCGGATTGCCGTTGGCGTTCGCTGCAAAGGCAGTGGAACCGGTGATTTTCTACACCGCGCATTTCAATGACAATACCGTCGTCAGCCTTGGTCTCGTCAGCAATCGCACCGCTGAACGGGCCGGGTATGATTTCGATGTCATTATATCTCTTTCACAAGGCGGCTCTGCAGCCGGAACTGTATACCGGGATCCCGGAAGGCATCGTGCCTTCGTGAAATGCAGCGACCCCGCCAAGGTGTCCGTTCGAGGCGTCGACTATCCGATCCGCTTGTCCGGCGCAGCGGCGGCGGACTGGAAGGATCGTCTCTGGAGAGCAATCTGTACACCGCCTGTCTCGTAAAAGGCCGTTCCCCAGTACATCTGGCCAATTTTCTCGATCGCGAGCGCGGGCCCGATCGACATTGGAGCGAGGCTCCCTCAGTTTGATCTAGGACAAGTTTGGCTGCGTGTATTCTGGCTATTTTATAACGTATAGCGTTTGTAGGCGTGGGCAAGAGGATCGGATCTTTGGATCGGAATTCTATCCAGCTGTGGGTCAACCGTTTACGGAGAGGATCTCCGGCAACCGGTGCGTGCCGATGGCTTGCCCTGGTCATGGCCATCGTGATCGCGGCGTTCCCGGCCGACTTTGCAGGCCGGCATGCGGATGCCTCGATCTTGGATGACGCCCGTCTTGCGGTTGAGTATCAGCTCGATGCAGCGATACAGCATGGCCATGGAACCCCATGCAACGATGAGGGCTCCGCGGATCACAGCCGAAGCTGCTGCCTCTCGGTTTCCTGCTGCCTCTATTGCCTGCCCGTCCCGACGCACTCGGTTGCAGGTCTCCTGCATCGCGAACCTGTCGCGCCTGCCTCGTCCGTCATTTCGCAGCCCGGTGAAGCGTCACTGGAGTTGCGCCCTCCCAAACGCCGCATGACCGCCTGAGCGCACGAGACTCAAGTTCGTGTGCTCCGCTATCGGCCGGTCCGGCCCTCCGAGTCACGAACACAAGAGTTTGACATGCAAGAGATTTCCCGCCACCGGAATCCGGCTTTGAGCGCAGCTCCCGCCGTCGCACAACCGACGGTAGCCAAAGCGGCCATCCACCCGGAAATATGCCTAAACGAGGCCGCAGGCCGCGTCGCGACCGTGTTCCGGCTCGCCCGGACGGACGGCGCACGCGGGTTGTGACGGAAGCCGGTAGATCAGCAGGGGCGAGCGTGTGTTCCTTCGAAAGCCGCACCGTCCTTTAAACCTATCGCGTCGGCAAGGGTTCGAACGGCACCACCTTTCCGACGCCGAAGCGACAGTCCGCCAAAGCCGCGTGAACCAGGTGCCAAACCCAAACACTAAGGAGAAGAGAGTCATGAAACGTTTGAGCACGACCATCCTCGCAACCGCGATGATCTTCATACCCGCAGCCGGCTTCGCTGAGGACACGCACCACCCGCCCGCAGGTGCAGCGACAGAGCCCGCCGCACAATCGGCTGCTCCGGCACCCGCGCCACAGGTCACCGTACCTGGCAATGGCATGTCGCCGGGCGGCATGATGTCCCCGGACATGATGCGGATGATGATGGGCATGATGGGCGGCGGGATGATGGGTGGCGGCGCGATGGGTGGCGGCCAGCCCATGGCCAGCCCGATGGGCCAGATGATGTCGCCCGAATATGTCGAAGGCCGCATCGCGTTCCTTGCTGCCGAGCTCAAGGTGACCGACGCTCAGCGTCCGCTATGGGAGGCCGTGGCCGAGGCGTTGCGCGCCGGCGCCGCTTCGACGAACGACATGATGGCCGGGATGGGGGGCGGGATGATGCCCAACGCCGATACGCAGGCTGGTGTTGCTCCTTCGGAGGCGGCATCGGCGACACCCCTTCAGAGGATCGAGCTTCAGGAAAAAGTGCTTTCCGCACGGCTCGATGGCCTGCGCAAGCTGAAAGCCGCGCTGGAGCCCTTCTATGTGTCGCTGGACGAAACGCAGAAGGCGGTGGCCGGCAAGCTGCTTGTGCCCGCTCCGATGGGGATGATGTGAATGCCCGGCGGCCGCCGCAGGCAGTTGCGGCGGCCGCGAACCTCGTCAACGGCAAGGATCGGAACGATGCAGACTACCACCGTCAACGTCAGCGGTCTTACGAGTGTCCTCGACCCGCTCGGCGTGGAAAAAAGACTTCGCCAGCTTCCGGGCATTAGCGCGGCTGCCGTCAACTTCGTCTCAGGCACCGCAACGGTGACCTATGACGAAGCCCGGACGGATGTCGAAGCGATCCGTGCCGCCATTTCCGAGTGCGGCTTCCGTTGCCGCGGCGAAGTCGTACCACGCCATGTCTGCGAGCCTGGCTCGACCACGGTTGAGCCGGCAAATCCGCATGCACCGGCCGCCCACGCCGGCCACGGAGCACACGACCACGCGGCAATGGACCGTGTCGCCCCCGCGACCGCCCCTCATGAGATGGCCCATGACGCAATGGCTCACGAGATGGGTCACGGACCGGGCATGGATATGCAGGCGATGGTGCGCGACATGCGCAATCGGTTCTGGGTCGCGCTTTTGTTCACCGTGCCGATCTTCATCTACTCGCCGATGGGCGGAATGTTCATCGCGCCAGCGCCGCCGTTTGGGCTGGGCCTCGAACTGTGGCTGTTCCTCCTTGCCAGCGCTGCGGTGCTTTATCCGAGTTGGCCTTTCTTCGCCGGTGCGTGGCGGGCGCTCAGGAACGGCGTGCTGAACATGGCGGTGCTCGTCGTGCTTTCCGTCGGTACGGGCTATTTCTTCAGCGTCGGTTCGACATTCTTCTTTCCCGGCGTGCAGTTTTATGAGGCGGTGGCGGTGCTGCTTGTGTTCATCCTGCTGGGGCACTGGCTCGAAATGCGCGCCCGCGCCGGGGCATCCGCAGCAATCCGGGCACTGCTGGACCTCGCGCCGCCGATGGCGACCGTGCTGAGGGACGGTAGAGAGGTCGAGGTTCCGACGGCCGACGTCCAGGTGAATGAGACGGTCGTCATTCGTCCGGGCAACAAGATTCCGGTCGACGGCGAGGTGCTCGAAGGCGATTCGCTCGTCGACGAATCCATGCTGACGGGCGAATCCATGCCGGTGGGGAAGGCGCCGGGTGATCGGGTGATCGGGGCGACCATCAACAAGAGCGGCAGCTTCCGGTACCGGGCGACCAAAGTCGGCGCTGATACGGCGCTCGCACAGATCGTCAAGCTGGTGCAGGAGGCGCAGAACTCCAAGGCGCCGGCCCAGCTCCTCGCCGACCGGGCCTCGCAATGGCTTGTCCTGATCGCGATCGTCATTGGGCTGGTGACCTTCGGCGTGTGGTTCTGGTGGATCGGCGCGCCCCTGCTCTTTGCGTTGACCCTGACGATCACGGTCTTCGTCATCGCCTGCCCGGACGCGCTTGGACTCGCGACCCCCATGGCGGTCATGGTCGGCACCGGTCTCGGCGCGATGAACGGCATCCTGTTCAAGAACGCGGGAGCGTTGGAAGACGCCACCAAGCTTGAAGTGATCGTTTTCGACAAGACCGGCACCCTGACGATGGGCCAGCCGCGGGTGGTGGATGTGCTGGCGGCCGAAGGCCGGTCGCATGAGGAGGTGTTGCGGGTGGCTGCAGCGGTCGAGCGGGGCTCCGACCACCCGCTCGCCGTGGCGATCGTCGAGCGCGCCGCCGGAATCGAAATCCCGGATATGCGCGCCTTTCTCAATTTGGAAGGAAAGGGCGCCCGCGCCGAAATCGACGGCGAGGAGGTATTCATTGGCAACCGCCGGCTGATGGATGAAGAGAAGATCGATCTTGGTGTCCTCGCCAAAGAGGCGGATCGCCTGAAGGGTGCTGGGCGCACCGTCGTGCATATCGCACGCGGAGCCAGGGTTCTCGGTCTCATCGCGATCGCCGATGCGCCCCGCCCGAGCGCGAGGGCAACGGTCGCCAAGCTGCGCGCGCGGGGCGTGCAGGTTGCGATGCTGACCGGCGACAATGAAGGCACGGCAAAGCGCATCGCAGATGAACTCGGCATAGACATCGTCCTTGCCGACGTGCTGCCAGGGCAGAAGGTGGCGAAGGTCAAGGAGTTGCAAGCCGATGGCAAGCGCGTCGGCATGGTCGGCGATGGCGTCAATGACGCGCCTGCGCTCACCCAGGCGGATGTCGGTTTCGCCATCGGGGCCGGAACCGATGTCGCCATGGAGAGCGCCGATGTCGTGCTGATGAAGAGCGATCCATACGACGTCGTCGGCGCGATCGAACTATCGCGTGCGACGCTACGCAAGATGCACCAGAATCTCTTCTGGGCGGTCGCATACAATGTCGTCGCCTTCCCGATGGCCGCTGGTGTATTCTACCCGCTGCTGGTCAGCCCGGAAGTGGCGGCGCTCGCCATGTCGGGGAGTTCCGCGCTGGTCGCCGTGAACGCCCTTCTGTTGAAACGGACCCGTCTCGAAGGGATCGGTCCGGGTGGCACCCTATCGGCTCTGTCCGTCGATGCAACTCAGGCGGAGGCCGCCGCACGATGAGCGAACAAGATTTCTTTCGGGGGAAATCGCCGCACGGCTGCGGTGCTCCCGGCTGTCGCCGGATCGCTGCCGCAGATGCCCGCTTTTCTCGCCAGCTGTACCCGCTTTGGTGCGATATCGGTAGCGATGGTTCTCGCATCCAATTTCTAGTGGCTGTTTGTCGGCAGGCTACTCTGCTGCATCTCTCCGGCCGTCTCACTGTCGAATAGGAGGATTGCATGTCGATGCATCATCACCAAGACCACGAAGACCATCAAGACGAACCGCGAGGCCCCTTCCTGGCGTCGCGAACGGGGCTGGTCCTTCTCGGATTTCTGGCAATCGGAGGCTTCCTGCTCTTCACGGAGCATCGCGCTCACCTGCTTGGAGCCGTGCTCTGGCTGCTGCCGCTCGCCTGTGCGTTCATGCACATGTTCATGCATGGCGGGCATGGGAGCCACAGCAAATCCAACGAAAGGAAGCCGTCATGAGCACCGATGCACCGGCCTACGGACTCTGGAGCCTCGTGATCGTCAACTCGATCATCTTCGTTCTGTTCGCCTACAGCTTCTTCAAACCGCAGACGGGACGCGACTGGCGCTCGTTTGGGGCTTTCAGCGCATTTCTCGTCGCACTGTTCACCGAGATGTACGGGTTTCCCCTGACCATCTACTTCTTGTCGGGCTGGTTTCAATCCCGCTATCCGGAGATAGACTGGTTCTCGCACGATGCCGGCCATCTCCTCGAGATGATGTTCGGCTGGAGAATGAATCCGCACTTCGGGCCATTCCATGTCCTGAGCTTCATTCTGGTCGGCGGCGGATTCTGGATGATCGCTGCGGCGTGGAGGGTGCTTTTCGAGGCACAGCGGCAGCGGAAACTGGCGAAGACCGGGCCCTACAGCTACGTTCGTCACCCGCAATATGTCGGCTTCGTCCTGGTCATGCTCGGGTTTCTCGTACAATGGCCGACGCTTCTGACGCTCGCAATGTTTCCGGTGCTGGTCTTCATGTACGTGAGGCTGGCGCGAACCGAAGAAAAGGAGGCGATTGCCTCGTTCGGCGACACCTATCGGTCCTACATGGCCGCGGTACCGGGCTTCATTCCGCGATGGGGCAGGTTTTTCGGGTCCGGCCCAGCCTCCGACGAGACCAACCGCAGGCCATGAGCGACGCAGTCTTCATAGCACGGTCTCTTGTCAAGACGTATGTCTCCGGTGAGACCGAGGTGCGTGCGCTTCGCGGCGTGGATCTCGAGATCGCCGCAGGCGAGGTGGTCGTGTTGCTCGGCCCGTCGGGAAGCGGGAAGTCGACACTTCTCAACATCATGGGCGGGCTCGATCAAGCCACGAGCGGCCAATTGTTCTTCGACCATCTGGAACTGACTGGCCTCGACGACAAAGGGTTGACGACCTATCGGAGGCAACACGTCGGATTCGTATTCCAGTTCTATAACTTGGTGCCCAGCCTCACGGCTTATGAGAATGTCTCGCTGGTCACGGAGATATCCGACAATCCGATGCGCCCCGACGAAGCTCTTGCAATGGTCGGGCTCGAAGAAAGAATGCACCATTTCCCGGCTCAGCTGTCGGGTGGCGAGCAGCAGCGCGTCGCGATCGCGCGCGCAATCGCAAAGCGTCCCAACGTGTTGCTCTGCGACGAGCCGACCGGAGCGCTGGACTCCAAGACGGGAATCCGGGTGATCGAGGCGTTGCTGAGCATCAACGCACAGCTTGGCACGACGACGCTCATCATCACGCACAACGCCAGCACCCAAGACGTGGCGGACCGTGTGCTGTTCTTCACCGACGGCCAGATTTACAATGTTCGCAAGAACGAGACGCGGCGGGCCGCCGCCGAGCTCAACTGGTGATCTCATGCGCGCGCTCGACATCAAGCTTCTTCGCGACTTTGTACGGCTCTGGGCTCAGGCGCTTGCCATCGCGCTCGTGGTGGCCGGCGGAGTGGCGACGCTCATTCTTGCTGTCGGCTCCCACCGGTCTCTCGACGAGACGCGTGCCGCATACTACGAACGCTACAGGTTCGCCGACGTGTTCGCCACGGTGACGCGCGCGCCCAGAGCTCTGCTTGACCAGATTGCCGAGATACCCGGCGTCGCGGCCGTCGACGCACGCATCACGAAACTGGCACTGCTTGATATCCCGAATTATTCGGAGCCCGCGACCGGGGAAGTCATTTCGCTGCCTGAGATTGGCGAACCCGTCCTCAACCGGATCTACATGCGCGCGGGCCGCCTGCCGGAGCCCGAGCGGGCCGAAGAGGTCGTCGTCAACGAGGCCTTCGCCAATGCCCACGGCTTCGCGCCTGGATCTCGGTTTTCGGCTATTCTGAACGGCCGCAAGCGGGAGCTGCAGATTGTCGGCGTAGCGCTCTCTCCCGAATTCATCTATGCCGTCGGGCCTGGCGACATCATGCCGGACGATCGCCGTTTTGGCGTCATCTGGATGCCGGAAAAGGCGCTCGCCAGCGCCTATGACCTCGATGATGCGTTCTCGTTCGTCGCTGTAAAGCTGTTGCGGGGGGCCTCCGAGCGCGAAGTCATCGCGAGGCTCGATTCGATCCTCGAGCGGTACGGTGGCGGGGCGGCCTATGGACGAAGCGACCACAGATCGCACGCATGGGTCGATCACGAGCTCGATATGCTCAAAAGCGTGAGCCGCACGCTGCCGCCGATTTTCCTGCTGGTGTCGGCGTTCCTGGTCAACCTGACGCTCAGCCGGCTCGTCGCGCTCGAACGCGAACAGATCGGGCTGATGAAGGCGTTGGGATATCGCAATGCCGACATCGTTGCGCATTATCTGAAGTTCGTCATCCTGATCGTGATCGCCGGCCTCGTAATCGGGGGAGCGGCAGGAACGTGGCTCGGCGCCTACGTCACCGATCTGTTCGGGGGGCTGTTCTTCCACTTTCCCTTCCTCGTCTTTACCAGGAGCCCCGATCTCTACGCGATCGCGGCCGCGCTCAGCCTCGTTGCCGCGGTCATCGGAGCGTTCCGCGCCCTGCGGGAAGTCGTGATCCTGCCGCCGGCCGTGGCGATGCAGCCGCGGGTTCCTCCGCGCTTTCGCCGGCCGCTGCCGGCGGCGTTTACCGCCAGCCGGTTCGTCTCGCAGTCGACCGTAATGATGCTGCGGAACATTACCAGTCATCCCGTCAGAGCGGCGTTGACGACGCTCGGGTTGGCGCTCGCGACCGCAATCCTTGTCGTTTCGCTGTATATGCGGGATACGATGGAACAGCTCGTCGACGTGACATACTTCCTGGCCGACCGTCAGGACGCCACCGTGAGTTTCGTGGAAAGGCGTCCGCAGAATGTCGTCATGCAGATCGCACGGCTCCCAGGGGTCCTCGCCGCCGAGCCCTTACGCGAGGTGCCCGCCCGCATCAGGAACGGCAACATAGAACGTCGCATACTGATCAGTGGCAGGCCGCGGGAGGCAGACCTCAACCGCATCATCGGCGCGGACTTGCGACCGGTGAGGTTGCCGGAGTCGGGTTTGGCGATTTCCAGCATGCTGGCGCAGATCCTCGACGTGGACGTCGGCGATTCCGTCGAGGTCGACCTGCTCGAGGGCGCGCGGCGCACGCTCTCGCTGCCGGTGGCCGCGCTGGTCGAGGATTATTTCGGGATCAGGGGCATGATGGATGCCGAGGCGCTGGCGCGTCTGATGCGCGAGTCTCCTGCCGTAAACAGCGTCAACATCAGTCTGGATCAGAACATGCGCGACATGTTCTATCGGGCCGTCAAGGCCATGCCGGTCGTCAGCGGCCTTGCCTTGCAGCGGGTTTCGCTCGTCAATTTCCGCGAGCTGATAGCCATATTCATCACCACGATGGCGGGCATCTACACCGGCCTTGCAGCGGTCATCACGTTCGGCGTCGTCTATAACAGCGCCCGAATTTCGCTGTCGGAACGTGCGCGGGAACTGGCGAGCCTGCGTGTTCTCGGCTTCACCCGCGCGGAAGTGCTGCGCATCCTGCTTGTCGAACTTGCCCTGCTGACCTCGATCGCGCAGCCGCCCGGCTGGATCATCGGCTATGGCCTCGCCTGGGTGATGGAAACGCAGCTCGCCGGCGAGCTGATGCGGGTGAGGGGGACTGTCGTCCCGTCGTCGTACATCCTCGCCAGCGCGTTCGTGCTCGCTGCGGCTTTGCTCTCGGCGTTTGTTGTGGGCTGGCGCGTTTACCAGTTGGACCTTGTCACCGTTCTCAAGACGAGAGATTGAACCATGCGCACAAATCGGATGAAGCAAATCCTGGGATTGGCGGTCTTGGCGATGCTGGCCGCGGGTGCGGTGTGGTTCGCTTGGCCGCAACCAATCGCCGTAGACATCGCGCTGATCGCCAGAGGTCCCATGGAAGTCTCGATCGAAGATGAGGCGAGGACGCGTGTCCGTCACATCTATACGGTGTCGGCGCCAATCGCGGGCAAGGTGCTGCGAATATCTCCGCCCCTCCATGTCGGAGATGAGGTGACTGCGGACGAGACCGTCGTGGCGCTGATGGAGCCAGCGGTCCCGAGTTTTCACGACGCCCGCACTCACGAAGAGCTCCAGGCGGTGCTTGCGGCAGCCGACGCCGCAATGAGACTTGCCGAAGCCGAAATCCGTCGGATCGATGCCGCGCTTCGGTTTGCGCGCGCCGACTTGCAGAGGGCCTCCGCGCTCGCCCGATCCGGAGCGGGATCACGGAAGGCTTTGGACCAGGCGACGCTGGATGTCGATGCCAACGAAGCCGCGCTGGCCAGTGCAAAGGCCGAACTGGAGGTTCGAAGGAACGAGCGCGCGAGCGTCGCGGCGAGGCTGAGTGAGCCTACCGACGCGTCTTCCCGGCCGAACCGCGGCTGCTGCATTCGGCTCAAGGCCCCGGTGACGGGCCGCGTCCTGCGGATCATCCAGGAAAGTGAAGGAGTGGTGCCGGCCGGTGCATCATTGATCGAAATTGGTGATCCGCGCGATCTTGAGATCGTGGCGGATCTCCTGTCGACCGATGCCGTAAGGATCCAGCCGGGATCTTCCGTTCAGATCGACGGATGGGGCGGATCACCGGTCCGGGGAAGGGTCGCGCGGGTCGATCCGGCGGGCTTCGTCAAGGTCTCCGCGCTCGGCATCGAAGAGCAGCGCGTGCGCACGACTATCGACTTCGTCGACCCGCCCGAAAAATGGTCGTCGCTCGGCCATGACTACCGTGTGATCGTCCATGTCGCGATTTGGAACGCGGGAGACGTCCTGACAGTGCCAGTCGCGGCCCTGTTCAGGAAGGGGGAGAATTGGGCGGTCTTTGCGGTCAGGGACGGGCGCGCACGGATAACCGTCGTCGAGGTCGGCCAAAGGAACGGGCAGGTGGCCGAGGTACAGTCCGGTCTTGCCGCCGGGGATCGTGTGGTGCTGCATCCAAGCGATAGGATCATGGACGGCGTGACGGTCGCAGAACGGGAGATCCGCTAGGCCTGGACTGTCGTGTGCTGCCCGGCAAGGCCTTCGAGGGACATTTCGGGTGAGGGTGCCAAGCGGGGGCTCTCGCAGTTCGAGACCATTGACGATGAGCTGGATAGCAGCGCGACACAAGCAGAAGCAGCATTCGGGACCCTTGAACCCGAACCATCCGTGAGGTGAAGCGACTGCATCGCGAACAGGTGATTTCCCCAACGACAGGCTGGTCGCTGGCAGCGTGGGGCGGGCCAGTAATTGATAGAGATCAATGTCGCGCTCCTCCGATAGGTGCATTTTTGAAATTGTTTGCACTGGAGGGGTGCAAGGGAGTTCGGGCCATGCCGCACAGGCAAACGATACTGCCCCACGCTCGTGCCGGCCAGGCTTTCCTGATCGGCCTCAAAGCTCGGTCGCGACAGGTTCGGTCGCATGTCGAAAATGGTTGTGTTGGCCGAGTGGCGTGCCGAATGCGAAGTCCTTCCGGCAGGACTTGGTTCCATGAGGGCCAATGCGGGATGACGCCGGATCTTGCGAACGAGGAGAACGGCCATGTTTGGTTCAGCAGCATCTGGGTTTGAAGCGACGGGAGCCGCTCCGATATCAAGGCGTCGGCCGGCGTGGGGGCGAAGCCTGCTGACGCTCCTCGCCATCCTATGTCTGGCTGTGTTCGCAACATCTCCAGCAGCGGCCGTGTCGGACGAAGAGAACTACCGGGTCGCTGAGGATCTGGGCGTCTATCTCGGGACTCTGCCCGCAGCCATCGTGCGCGGCCATCCGAAGACGCATGCCGAGGGAAGCATGCATGGCGGCGCACCGGATGGAACGGATCAGTTCCATGTCGTGGTCGCGATCTTTGACACCCGCAGCGGGGATCGGATCGAGAATGCGAAGGTCAAGGCGACGATATCGGCATTCGGCCATATCGGCACGAAAACCATAGATCTCCAACCGATGGCGATCGCGGGGACTGTGATCTACGGCAACTTCGTCGCACTACCGGGCACCGATCGCTACGATATCTCTGTCGAGATCACCGCGCTCGGCCGGCAACACCCGGTCCGAGTCAATTTCCAGTATCAACATACGAGATGAGGCGCGGGCAACCGATTGAATGCTAGATGCTGATATTCCGTCTGCTTCACATCGTCTTCGTGGCCGTGAAGTTTATTCTCGGATCGGCCTTGCGCGGACTTCATCTTCTTCCGTCGACGCCGCCTTCCGCGGAGCGTTTTCGGCTCGGCCTCGAAGCCCTTGGGACGACGTTCATCAAGTTCGGCCAAGCCCTTAGCATACGCCGGGACGTTTTACCCGATGAGTATGTCGCCGCCTTGCAAAAATTGCAGGACCATGTTTCAGCCTTCCCCACGAGCGTTGCCGTGCAGGAGGTCGAACGCGGCCTGGGTCGCCCCGTAGCGACGTTGTTTGCCGAGTTCGGGGAGACGCCGCTTGCTGCGGCGTCCGTTGCTCAGGTGCATGATGCCAGGCTCCCCGACGGTCGAAGCGTGATCGTCAAGATTCGCCGACCTGGCCTTGACCGGCAGATTGACCAGGACATGCGGTCACTTTTGTGGCTGGTGCGCGTTGCGACCGTCATCGTGCCGCTGCTCAGACACTACCAGCCTCTACGCATCGTCAGGGAGATATGGGGCAATCTCAAAAAAGAGATCGACTTTCGTCGCGAGGCGCGAAACATCAAGTGCTTCGTTACGGCCTTTTCGGAGTGGCCGACGCTCGAGATTCCAGATGTGATCGACGATCTGGTCTGCGAGACCGTGATCGTCCAGGAGCGAAGCAACGGCTTGCGGATCGACGATCCATCCTTGAGGTCGGACGGCCCCCGCCTCGCGGGGGCCTTCGTCGACGCCTACCTGCATCAAATTTTTGTGCTGGGGGTCTTTCATGGCGATCCCCATCCGGGCAATCTCTTCATCACCGAAGATGGGCGGATCTGCCTTCATGATTTCGGTATCGTCGGATTTCTCGATAGGGCCATGCGCCGCAAGCTCGCTGCCTTCGCCATGGCCTTCGTTCGCCAGGACGCCGACTGGCTCCTCGAGGCTGCGATTGATCTCGGCATTCTGGGTGGAGACCTGGATCGGAGCGAGTTTCGCCGCGGCCTGGTGGAGATCATTAGCGATTATGCCGCGCTGCCGCTCAAGGACTGGTCGCTGGCCGAGGCATTCTTGCGCGTGACGCGGTTGGGGCAGGCGCAAAATGTCTTTGTCCCGCTGGACCTCCTGATCCTGATGCGGGCGATGTTTCTGGCCGAGCACACCGTGCGCGTCCTCGATCCAGATTTCCGGCTTCTTGAAAGCCTGCAGACCAAAGCCCCGGGCGTGTTGGAAACGGCGATGAAGCAGGCCGATTGGACAAGCACGATCAACCGCCTGAGGCTCGATGCAGCGGCCGCAGCACGCGACCTGCCGTCGATGCTCAGCACTTGGGTCGGGCAGCTTGTCGAAGAAGGTAGCGGCCTGGGACTTAGTCTGCATGTGCGCGAACTCAAAGGCCTGCATGAGACGCTCGACCGGAGCAGCAATCGCTTGGTGCTCGGCCTCATCGCGGCCGGTCTCTTCGTATCCGGCTCGTTGCTGATGGAAGCCGGCGGCCCACATATCTTCGGCGATATCCCGGTATTCGCGGCATTAGCCTTTGCTCTCGGCCTTTGGTTCACGCTTCGTCTCATGCGGGCGATCGCTCGCTCCGGCAAGCTCTGACCCAAAAGCTCGTGGGAGTACGTGCCGCGACGCCGAGCCAAGCGAAAGGAGATCAGCCATGCTTGCGCTGACGCTGTCGGACCTCATTACCGGAGAAGGTGCGATCGAGATCGTCGAACGGAAAGGTTTGGGCCATCCGGATACGATATGCGACGCCCTTGCCGAGACGCTTTCCCGCAACCTCTGCCGCTTGTATCTGCAGCGCTTCGGTCACATTCTCCACCACAACGTCGACAAGGCGCTCTTGTGCGGGGGGCGCTCCACCCCTGCTTTCGGCGGTGGCGCTGTCGATGCGCCGATCGTTATCTATCTTGCTGGGCGGGTAACCTCGCAGATTGGCGACGACGACATCGCTATTGATGAAATCGCGACCGAAGGTTCGCGGTCATGGCTGCGGTCCAACCTGCATGCGCTCGACGTGGATCGGCACGTTCAGATCCGCACCCTGCTGCGACCCGGTTCGCAAGACTTGCAGGCACTCTTTTCCCGCGATGAGCGGACGCCCCTCGCCAACGACACCTCGATCGGTGTGGGCTATGCTCCGCTCAGCGCTCTCGAACGTCTCGCGCTTGCAGTGGAACGCGACATCAACGGGCGCGACCGCAGCCAAGACCATCCGGCCTGGCATAGGTTCCGCATACGTTCTCAAACGTCGGATAGATTGGCCTCACTCGTGTCGTGACGCCTTAGTTGTAACGGCCGACGACTGCCGGTCCCTCAGAGGCCCTTTGGCAATCCACTGAGGCCGCCCGAGCAGGTCCGGCGTCATCTCCATCGACAAGTAGGCGATGCGCCGCCGTGGCCGGAACGAATCGATCTACGCCTTGCTCAGCCGCGACCGAGCGAGTCGGCCACCATGCCGATCCCGAGGGCACGGTTCGTGGCAGCGATCGAGCGCGCAGCATCGTGCTCGCGTCCGGTGAGCGCCCGGATGGCGTCGATCGTCTCGGGGATCACGATGGCCTGGTTGTCGACTATGTACGCATAGAACAGCTCGTCACCCTGGACCATAAGCATGTCGGCCCAGAGCGCAACTTCGTACAGGTTGTCGTGCGGGCGCCCGAGATCGGCCATCATCTCCTTGACCGCGTTGATCGCTGAAAGGCCGTCGCCGATCTCGATCAGCGCGATCCGTGACGAAGCGCGGAAGGCGTCGAGCAGTTCCGCCTTGCTCGCCTCCCGCGTCAGCTGAACGCTCCAGTAGTGCAGGTGCGCCAACGTCTCCGGAACCTTCACCGCCATCGTCACCACGTCGAGCTCGGGGTCGACGCTCTGCGCGTCGGGTCCCTGGTGGCTCGGAATCTCGGGCTCGGGAACGAGCGTGTTCATGATGCCGCCGAGATGGCTCTCCCACGGATCGGTGGCGCGCCGCAGCAGCGTGCCGCGGGCGCGGCGCAGCAGCCCGGCCCGTTTGAGCGCCGTAAGCGTGCGGACTGTCGAGGTCGTGTTGCACGAGACGACCCGCGTGCACTTCCGGTCGATGGCGCTCTCGTAGTTTGCCTCGGCAACGAAGGAGTGTCCGGTGACCTCGTGCTTCTCGCCCCCTTGCAGAATGAATCTGAGGTCTTTTTGCCGGTAGATCTCGACGTTCTTCGCGGCCACCTTCTTCGGTGTGCAATCAACAATCACGTCGACGGCCCCGAGCAGGTCATCGAGGGTGCCGTTGAGGTCGAACCCGGCCTCGCGCATCGGAGCGGCCCGATCCTCGGTCGAGGCGTAGAGCGCGTAGTCCTTGCGCGCCGCCATCTTCAACCGCCAGTCTGCCGTGATGTCTGCGACGCCGGACAGGACCATGTCGTCTTGAGCGGCGACTGCATCTGCGACGCGCTTACCGATGACGCCGTAACCGTTCACCCCGACGCGAATTCTCGATCGTTCGGTCATGTTCTTACTCCTTTTTCTTCGGTGTAACTGCGACCGATACCGCCACCAGGTTCTGCGGCCGGCCCTCGGCGAAGGCGCGGATGTTTGCGACGGTTATCTCTGCGATCCGCTGAACCGCCTCCTGCGTGTTGAAGGCGCTATGCGGCGTCACGACCACGTTCTTCATGCGCAGCAGCACATGGTTGGCGACCAGGTCGCGCAAATCGTGCTGCTTACAGTAGATTGAGCAGATGAGTTCCGCTTCCTCCCGGATGAGGGGTTCGTCTGGGAGCACGTCGAGGCCCGCCGCCGCGACTTTGCCGCTGGTGAGGGCCTGGATGAGCGCCCGTGTGTCGATCAGATCGCCGCGTGCCGTGTTGATAACGACGACGCCGTCCTTCATCTGTGAAAAAGCCGCCGCCGATAGCATGTGGCGTGTCTCTGGCAGCGAGGGGACGTGGAGGCTGATGACGTCTGCCTCACGGTAGAGCGTTGGCAGGTCGACATATTGGAACCCGAGCTCGGCCGCGAGCCGCGGCTGCGGCGCCGCGTCGTTGGCCAGCACCCGCATCTGGAAGCCGCGGGCGATGCGGATAACGTGCTGGCCGATCCGACCGGTACCAATGACTGCAATGGAGCGACCGGCGAGGTCGAAACCCTGCAACCCCTCGGGCGAAAAATGTCCACGCTGCGCCCGCTCTATGGCCTCGGGCAGGCGATGGCTGATGGCGAGAAGCAACGCGAATACGTGCTCAGCAACAGTGTTCTCGCCGTAGGTCGGCACATTCGCTACGGCGATACCATGCGATGCGCAGTACTCCAGGTCGATGTGATCGAAGCCGGTAGATCGGGTTGCGATCAACCTGAGTGCCGGCATCTGCTCCAGAACCTGGCGGTCGAGTCGGGAAAAGATAAAGGTCGAAACGACCTCTGCGGCCGCATACGCTCCCGCGTTCTCGCGGTCGAGTGGCTTATCCGTATGCGTGAGGGAATGATCCTTCGCCATGCCTTCGAACACCGGAAACTCGCGCAACTCCATTTCGAATAAGACGACTTTCATACGCTGCCTCCGTGAATGCCAGCAGGGCTCCGCGCCGAACGGGCAATATCGTCCCTCTTGAGCCGTAGCGCCGCCTTGCCGCCGGCCCTCAGGCCCGGCGATACTGGCTTGCTCGCGTCGTTCATGCGTTTTCCACTCGCGTCAGACGCGGCACGAAAGCGGGCACCTCCGCTGCGTAACGACGCCAGACCGCGCCGAATTCGGCCTCGGCCCCCGCTCTTCACGTCGGGCGAGACGAATGTACATCCAAACCAGGATGGGGAACATGGCAAGCGTCAGCAACGTTGGCCACTGGAGGAGAAAGCCGAAGAGCACGAAGACGAAATCAACATACTGCGGATGCCGGATACGCGCATACGGACCGACGGTCACAATCGTGCCTGAGCGTTGCGCGGCATAGAGAACCCGCCACGCGGCGCTGATCAGCATGAAACCAGCCCCGACGAACAGGAAGCTGAAAATATGGAAGGGCCCGAAATGCGGGTTCGTCGTCCACCCGAAGAGCATCTCGAGCAGGTGGCCCGCGTCGTGGTACAGCCAGTCAATCCCGGGATAGCCGCTCTGCAGCCTGCCCGAGAGCAGGTATATCGTCAGCGGGAAGCCGCACATCTCGGTAAAAAGGGCGACGATGAAGGCGCTGAAGGCGTCGAACGAGCGCCAGTCGCGCGCCGTGTGCGGCTTGAAGAAGCTGAATGCGAAAACGATGAAGATCGCCGAGTTGACGATTACCAGAACCCAGAGGCCGTAGGCGGGAGCGGCGTAGTTCATCTGTCGCCTCCGCCGCCGTGGCCGCCATGCCCGCCGTGCATGAAGAGGTGCATGAGGAAGGATCCGATCAGCAACAGAACCGTGAATGCATCGCCTGCGAAAAGATGTAGCCCGTGCTCCCAACCGAGCAGCAATGCCGCGACGCCGAGGAAGGCGAGAAGGGTGACACCCGTCCGCGATTTCCAGAACGCAGCCGTTGGCCCGGGCTCATCTCGTTCGGTCATTGTCTTGCCTCCGGCGTTCAGTTTTCAGTGAGGCCGAGCGCCGCGATGTCCTTGCGGCGGCGCTCTAGCAGGTTGGCGTTGATCGCGACGATGACGGTGCTGGCCGACATGAGGGCCGCCCCGACGGCAGGCGTCAGAACGATGCCCCAGGCGTAAGCGACGCCGGCGGCAAGCGGGATCGCGACGACGTTATAGCCAGCGCCGAGGACGAAGTTCTCTATCATCTTGCGGTAGGTGGCACGCGACAGTGCCAGGATAGCAGTAACGTCGCGCGGGTCGTTGCGCACGAGCACGATGTCGGCCGACTGCACCGCTACGTCGGTGCCGGCGCCGATGGCGATGCCGCAATCCGCCTGGACCAGTGCTGGCGCGTCATTGACGCCGTCGCCAACCATCGCCACGGATTTTCCGCGACCCTGCACCTCGCGCACCTTTTCCGCCTTCTGGTCGGGCAGGACCTCGGCGAAATAGTCATCCAGTCCGAGATCTGCGGCAACGCTCTTCGCCACCGCGCGGGCGTCCCCGGTCAGCATCATGCATTCGATGCCCATCTCCTTTAGCTTCCCGACTGCGTCGCGCGGCTCCTTGCGGACGATGTCGGCCAGCGCGATGGCGCCGACCAGCGCGTCGTCGACGAGGACATAGACAACAGTCTTGCCCTGCTCGTTGACGCGCTCGACATCGCTGCTCTCGACAGCGATGCCGCGGCGGCGGAGGTAGCCAGGGCTGACTATCTTTACGTCATGTCCGTCGACGATGGCCTCTGTGCCTTCGCCGGTCAGATTGCGGAAGTCCCGGACGGATCTGAGCCGGAGGCCCTTTTCCTCGGCTGAACGCGTGACGCCGCGGGCGATCGGATGCTCGGACTGGCTCTCGATCGCAGCGGCCCAGGCCAGAACGTCATCTGTCGATGTCTTCCCGAGAGGGATGACCTCCGAAACGCCGAACCGGCCTTCCGTCAGTGTCCCGGTCTTGTCGAAGATCACTGCGTCGAGGTTGCGCGCCCGTTCGAAGCTCGCCCGGTCCCGGATCAGAAGACCTGTCGTGGCGCTCAATCGGGTGCTCACCGCGACCACCAGTGGCACCGCCAGGCCAAGTGCGTGCGGGCAGGCGATGACAAGGACGGTGACCGCGCGTGCGATGGCGAATTCGAAGGGGGCGCCGAGGGACAGCCAGACGACAAGCGTGACTGTTCCGGTCGCGATCGCTGTGTAGGTCAGGATGTTTGCTCCGGTGTCGGCCAGGTTCTGACTGCGCGAGCGCGACTCCTGAGCACGCCGGACCATTTCGATGACCTGTGCGAGGTAGGTTTCGCTCCCGGTCGTGCGGATCTCAATCGTGATAGCGCCCTCGCCATTGACGGCGCCGCCGATCACTTCGTCGCCCTCGGTACGCTCGACAGGCTTGGATTCGCCGGTCAACATGGACTCGTCGAGGCTGGTCCGGCCCTTGATGATCACGCCGTCGGTCGGCACCTTGGCGCCCGGCCGGACCAGCACCCGATCACCGGCCATGAGTTCAGTGACCTGCACTTCCTCGGTGCTGCCATCTGGCCGGAGCCGGTCCGCCGTTGCGGGCATGAGCTTGACCAACGCTTCAAGCGCCGCCGATGCACCCATGACCGAGCGCATCTCGATCCAGTGACCGAGCAGCATCACGTCGATCAGCGTGGCGAGCTCCCAGAAGAACGGCTCGCCGGCAAGACCGAAAACCGTGGCGGTCGAGTAGAGGTAGGCTACGCCTATCGCCATTGAAATCAGTGTCATCATGCCGTTCTGGCGCTTCGTGATCTCCCCGACGAAGCCTCTCAGGAAGGGCCATCCGCCATGGAAGAAGACGATCGACGACAGCGCGAGCAAGACAAGACTGGATCCGGTGAAACGCAGAGTCTCGTCGAGCCCCAGGAGGTCCTGGATCATCGGCGACAGCAGCAGGATCGGGACCGTGAGGGCCAGCGATACCCAGAAGCGGCGCTTGAAGTCGGCGATCATTGCACCATGGTCGTGCCCGCCTGCCGTGTGTTCCGTATGATCCTGCATCATCGCCGCGTGGTCATGTTTGCCGCCCGCGCGGTGTTCGTGCCCTGTCATTTCCACAACGCTTCTTTCCCTGACAGATGTTGGAGGCTGCCTGTGCCCGTCGTGGCGGGATCAAGCTCCGCGATTGCACGGGCGATCACTCCCGCCGTACCGATGCCGTTCGTGGGGTGCGGAACCGTATCGGTGGTCACTATGCGCCGAGCTCCCGCGGCAGAGAGGTCCACGAAGGCGCTGCCTGCGAAAATCCCATGAATGATCAGGCAGAGTGGCTTGCCCGTCCCCGCCATAATCAGCCGCTCGACGGCTCGAACCATTGTGCGACCCGACGATGCGATATCATCGAGGATGACCGGCGTGCCGTGACCCAGGGCGGCGCTCTCGGGCACACTGACCTCCACCGCCCGGTCGCCCGTCCGGCGCTTCTTCAGCACTTCGTAGGGCCGGTCCGCCAGCCGCGCGACCTCGGCAACCCATTGTTGACTCTCGCTGTCCGGGCCAAGAAGCACCGCGTCAGGAACGTTGTCGCGAATCCATTTCGCCAGGAGCGGCGCTGTAGCGACACGTGTTGCAGGAATTTCAAAGGCTTCCCCGAGGTTTGAGATGCGATGGAGATGTGGATCTACCGTAACAAGCCAGTCGAAGCTCTCGCTCAGGAAGCCCGCAAACAGCAGGGCGCTGACGGACTGTCCCGGGTGGAACCGGCCGTCCTGCCGCATGTAGCCGAGATACGGCGCGATCAACCCGACGCGACGCGCGCCCATCTCCCGCGCCGTGGCGGCGGCGAAGCGGAGCGGAAGCGCTAGGCGGTCGGGGTCCCGCAGGGTCGCAACGATGGCGATACCCTCGCCCGAAAGCCCATCGGGCATCGTCACCAGGCTTTCGCCATCGGGAAAGTGATGCCAGTCCAGGGGGCGAGAAACGGTGCCGAGATGCGATGCGATCCCTGTCGCGAGCGACGTCATCTCCGGGAAGGGAACCAGAATCATCGCGGCCCCTCCGCGATCAGGAACACATCCGCATGGCGTTCGGCGTAGCTCCGCGCCCACGCAGCCTCCCCCGGGGAAGCTGCGTGGATCTCGTAGAGCGGTTGGCCCTTGCAAACGCGATCCCCGACCTGTGCCACCAACTGTACGCCAGCCACTTTCTGCCGCGGTGCGCCTGCAAGCTTGGCAATGCGCGCGATCACCCGGTTGTCGATCGAGGAGATCGTACCATCCGACTGCGCCGGAATCTCGACCCGATGCGGGGCACGTGCAGGTTCGGTGAAACCGCCCTGAGCTGAGCAGATCGCAAGAAATTTTGCCTCTGCGGAACCGCTGTCCAGCATTTCCACCGCCCTCGCATGTCCGGTTCCCGGCACACTGCCGGGCGCAAGATCAAGCAGCTTCCCGGCAAGATCCAGGGCCTTCTCGCGCAGATCGTTCGGCGCATCGGCCTCACGCCTGAGAACCGCGAGCACGTCCGATGCCTCGAGTGCCGGTCCTATACCGCGCCCGACCGGAGCAGAGCCGTCGCTCAGGTGCACCGCCAGCCGGAGGCCGATGGGAGCGCTAACCTGAAGGAAGCGCGCTACCAAGGCGTCGGCGGCCTCGGCAGAGCGGACTTTCGCGGTCGCACCGACTGGTATGTCGATCAGCACATGGGTGGAGCCGGCTGCGGCCTTCTTGGACAGGACGCTTGCCACCATCTGACCGGTCGAGTCAAAATTGAGCGGGCGTTCGATCTGAATGAAGTGGTCGTCAGCCGGGCTGAGGTTCAGAGCCCCGCCCCAGATCACGCATCCGCCTTCGGCCTCCACCACCCGGCGGAGCGCTCGTTCGTCGAGTGTCACGGGCGCCATGACCTCCATGGTATCTGCCGTTCCTGCAGGCGATGTAATGGCGCGGCTCGACGTCTTGGGGATCAACTCGCCAGCGGCCGCAACGATTGCAACGACCAGGGGCGTTGTCCGGTTGCCGGGTAGTCCCCCGACACAGTGCTTGTCGAGCACCGTCCGGCCGCCCCAGTCGAGCGTCTCGCCGGCCGCTTGCATCGCCCGCGTCAGCGCCACGGTCTCGGCATCAGCCAGCCGCTCGCCCGCACAAGCCGTAATGAAGGCGGCGAGTTCGAGATCGGTCAGCCGATGCTCGAGCGTGTCACCGATGATCGAAGCGAAATCCGCCTCGCTCAACCGTTCACCATAGGCTTTTGCCCGGATCCTCGACGTAGATAAGGCAGGCTCGGGATGGGAGAAGCGGGCGCGGTCCCCTGGCCGAGCCAGAAGTGCCGACCATGCGGAAACGGAGAGTGCCGCACTATCCGCCGTCAGCCATCCGGCCCGTCCCACGACGTTCAGCGTTGCGATGACCCACCGATCGCGTAGGTCGATGCGGACCCGTGTTTGAGCTGCGAAGCCCTCGGCACGGCAGATGTGGCAATCCTCGTGCATGTAGACGACTGGTTGGCGGTACGTATCGATGCCAGCGGGCAGAAGTGCGAGCGTGTCGGTCATATCGGTCTATCCAGATGCACTGTCTCGAGATGATCCGGGACGCGGACCGCTCGGACGAGTTCATGCGCCACACGTTGGCGCAGCGTATCCGCTGCAGTCGGCTCGCCGTGAGTCAGGTAGGTGACGCGCGGTGCGGGACCGGCTGCCATCCACCGCAGAATCTCGTCGGCATCCGCGTGGCCGGAGAAGCTTTGGAGCTGGACGACCTCGGCTTCGATGGGGAAGTCGCGACCGAACATCCGCAGCCTCCGAGCGCCGTCGACCAACGCGGCGCCTCGCGTCCCTCCGGCCTGGAACCCGGAAAGAAGGATGGTGTTCCGCCGATCGCCCCCGAAACTCGCCAAGTGATGCAGGATGCGCCCCCCGTGAGCATTCCACTGGCCGAGACGATGATCATCGGTCCCTTTTGCCTGTTGAGTTCCTTCGACGCGTCGACCGAGGTCACGCGCGTTGAGATGCGGAACATGGCCACGCAGTCCTCGCGAGAGACGTGGTGTTCGTTGTGATAGCGGTGATAGATCTCGGTCGCGTCGATCGCCATCGGGCTGTTGAGATACACGGGAACCGTGGGGATCTCGCCCCGCGCCATGAGCCGGGCGACATGATACATCAGCCCCTGCGCACGGCCGACCGCGAAGGCGGGGATGAGGACTGTCCCGCCTCGCGCGAAGGTGCGCTTGAGCACCGGCGCGAGTTCCGCCTCGGGGTCGATGTCCGGATGGCGCCGGTTGCCGTAGGTCGACTCGCAGACCAGCAGGTCTGCACCTTCGAATGGCGCGGGCGGTCTCATCAACGGATCTGGATCGTGGCCGAGATCGCCGCTGAAATGGACGGTCGTGCCGCCAATCTCGAGTCTGATCTGCGCCGCGCCGAGCAGGTGGCCGGCGGGAATGAAAGTCGCGGCGATGCTGTCGCCGAGATCAATCCGTCGCCGAAATTCCATAGGCTCAAAACGCTCTAACGCCTTCTCCGCATCCTCCAGCGTGTAGAGTGGGGTCGGGCTTCGATGCTTGGAGAATCCCTTTTGGGTGGCAAAGCGCGCTTCTTCCTCCTGCAAATGGCCGCTGTCGGGCAGGATGAGACCGCAAAGCTCTGCCGTGGCTTGAGTGCAAAGGACGCGTCCTTCATAGCCGGCGCGGATCAGAGCCGGAAGATACCCGGAGTGGTCGAGATGAGCGTGAGTCAGCAGCACCGTGTCAATACCTGCGGGGCTCGTCGGGAATGGCTTGCGGTTGCGGTCGCGCAGCGTCTTGAATCCCTGGAAGAGTCCGCAGTCGATCAGAATGCGCCGCGGGCCCGCCTCAATGAGGTAGCGTGATCCCGTGACGGTGCCGGCGGCCCCCAGGAAGCGGAGGATGGGACGAGCAAGCGAAGTCATGCCGGCCTCCTCCGCGCGACGAGCGCGTTGTAGATGCCGCCGAACACCAGTGCGACATACCAACCGTAAAGAAAGCTCTCCGCCAGGCCGACCGCGAAGCCTGCCGGGGTGAGCCACCTGAAACCGGGTAGCAGCCCTTCCCAGGTCTCGTACATCGCATAGCCGGGCAGCAGGAGATCGAATGCGACGCAGACCAAATAGGTGATCGATAAAAAGAGGCTCAAGGCCCAGCCGAAATCGAGGATCGGAAGGCCTGTACGACTCGCGACCCCTGAATGTCCCATCACGCGGCTGCCGCAGGAAAACCGCAGGGCGAAGAACAGGAGTGCGGCGATCCCCGCAAAATAGAGAATTGGCATCATGGTTTGGTCTCCTTTCCTTGGGAACCCGACCCGGCACAACGTGCGCGGGTCGGGACGCATTCTTGGGCTGGGTCAGTTGCCGGACGGCATCTGGCCCCCCATCGTTCCCGGCGATCCGGGCATACCGCGACGCATCTCCATCCGCCGTGCCGGCGCCCCCATCTCGGTCTCGGTGATCCGGCCGTCGCCATCAGCATCGACATGCTGGAACCGATCGACCGTCATCTCACGGATCATGGCCGTGTGCAGGGCCTCGAACTCGGCCAGAGTGAGACTGCCGTCGTTATCGGCGTCGAACTCTGAGAGCCGGCCAAGCATCATTGCCCGCACAGCCTCGGGTTTCGGCGAGCCCACCACACCGGCTCCCATCATGTCCGCTCCCATCATCATGCGCATCATGTCGTCGTCCATCATCGCCGTACCGCTGCCTGGGCCAGAGCCCATCATCTGGCCGTGCATCTGCATCATCATGCGCATCATGTTCTGCATCATGTCGCCCTGACCGTCAGATGACATGTTATCGTTCATCAGCGGGCCGTTTCCATGGCCGTGATCGCTTCCGGCGGTTGCGTATCCCGCACCGGCAAACGACAGCATGAGCACGGCTGCGAAGGTAGTGATCGTCTTCATTCTGGATTCCTTCAATCTGTTTGATCTGGCGCGGTGGGTGGACAAGCAGCGCAACCCGACGCGTGCCGTTCAGAGTTCTCACCGTAGCTTCCGCAGGCGGTGCTCAATCCGTATTTCACGGTCTTGCCGACCTCTCGACCAGTCGAGCGCGAATGGTGACTGGAGGCCGCATGCCCTGAAGCCGCGGACGTTCTCGTCGTTACCGAGCAATAGACCTCGTGAAGACGACAGGTTCGTGTGCGGATAGGCTCTAGGCTTGCCGGGGCGGGCGCAGGAGGCCGAAGGTTGGCGATGGCGGTACGGCGCGCCCGACTATCGGGAAATACATGCGACCAACGTCGGGGATCGGCAGGCTTGTCGTTGCGGATGGAAGAGCCGCAACACAGGAGGGGCCGCTGCCGCAGTGCGTTGCCGGAGGCGCGTGCGGCACGGTTGCATGATTGGAACCGTCATGACCAAGATCGGCAAGGATGCGGGTCTGAGCCGGCGTCTCGTCCGAGTACGCGCCGTGAGTGTGGATAGGAGGGGCGAACCAGACGGCAAGCACTATGGCGATTGGCGCAAGAGCGCTGATCGCAGCATAGAACAGGCCAAGGGGATTCCGCCCAAACACACTGAACTCCACTTTTCTTCACCGGACATCATAGTTAGGCTTCTCTGCAGACTGCACTTTGATGCAGATCAACTAGTCCGCCATTTGCACGATGATGAACTTTCTGAGATTGCCATGACTCAGCCGAGAGAACAAACAGTTTCCGTCGAGGTTGATCTCCTATTCCTGTCCTTCCTCGGTCATTTCACATGGGAGAATCTTCAAGCGCCACTCTTCTCCAGCCTTGAATCCACTACGCATTTCGCGGGAATTCTTATCTGTCTACGCGCCACGCTCGGCGATATCGGGATTGCACTTGGAGCCTTCTGGTGTACCGCATGGCTCGGAGGTGGCAGGTATTGGGTGGCGCGACCGACCTTCGGAGCCACGTCCCTCTTCATCGGCATCGGTCTGGCCGTGACCATCGGCGTCGAGTTTGTCAGCACGGATGTTCTGAACCGATGGTCCTACGGACCGGCGATGCCTCGCGTGCCGATCGTCGGCACGGGCTTAGGACCGCTGATGCAGTGGCTGGTCGTTCCAATGTTTGTATTATGGTATCTGAAGAGGCTTGCGAATACAGATCAGCGGGCGATGAGGGAAAAGCCGAAGCGGTTTCTGTAACCGAGTGAAGGCTACCTGCACGCCTTCGCCTTCTTGAACACCAAAGAGCAGTCGGCTGACAATCTTCGGGATCGCTCATTTCTGACCTCATCCCTTAGGTCCGGAGAGACTGAATGGTGCTCGGAGGGGCTCGCGTTGCGAACGAGCCATGAGACCGCAGGATCGTTCGGCATCAATCCGCTTCGCGCTTTGCACTCACGTGGCCGGCCGGCATATTCCGGCGAGCGTACCGGTTGCGCGTTTCGGGGAGGCTATCGGCGGAGATCCCAGACGAACGACAGGGACTGTGTTCGGCCTCAGTCTTGAGACTGGACTGCGGCCAATTGAGCAGCGATGCACGAGAAAGCGGATGGGGAGAGCGCTGCGGTGCGATGCCGCGCCCAGCGCGGGCAATATCCCACCGTGGCAAGTCGGCGCGACGTGGGATCCTTCTCCTGCACAGCCGATGCGCAGTCGGTGCCGGTGCCGATCTCCGATGAGTTTGCGCTCAGACAAAGACAAGCCGGAAACCGCGGTGTCATTGACGGACTAACGAACCAAGAGAGTCGGACTTGCGGCAGCAACTCATATTTGCAATCGAACGTCTGGGCCGAACGGTTCTGACGTTGGCAATGATGGTGGCTTTGGCCGTACCACCAGTCGGCCTGGTGTCGATGTCGGGGAAGGCAAGTGACAACGCCTCGTTGGTGCACGCGCCTGCGTGCGGCGATTCCCTTGCCCGCGAGAGCTGTCATCATTCGAGCAAAGTATCCGTTTGCGGCGTGATGATTAATTGTGCGGGGGCGAGGTGCTTCGAAACGGCTATCGCGTCCGGCCCTCAAGTCTGTTTGCGGCCGATCAGGGACCTGTTCGCGCCCTCACTATCGGACCGCATTATCGTTGCACAGACTGGAGCTCCGCCGTTTCGACCTCCCAGAATCTGATCTCCGTCAGAATATCTCTTTTTTGACAACAGAGCGCGGCCTGCCGGCCTGACCGGCTGTTGGCTGCAACGAGACCAGTAGGGAAAAATACCATGATTACCAAATTTCTGTCTGCCTTTACGCTCGTCGGCGTTATGGGCCTGAGTGGCGCGCCTGCCTATGCAGATGGTGGCGCCGGCTCGTCGGTCCCGGGCCAAGCCGAGGGGATGCACAACATGCATCCCGCTATCCGGGGTACCGATGAGGCTCCACTCGATGTCGTCCGCGATCCGTCAGACTTGCCGGCGTCTCCGACATCCACCGGGCCCGGGCCGATCCAGGTGGATTTGCAGTCCGTCGAGGTGAATGGGCGGCTCGCCGATGGTGCCGTCTATCACTACTGGACGTTCGACCAGAAGGTTCCCGGTCCACTTGTCCGCGCGCGCGCGGGCCAGACGATCAACGTGAACCTTACCAACGTACCCGATGCCATGATGAACCATAGTGTGGACCTCCACGCCGTGAACGGTCCCGGCGGCGGAGGCGTCTTCACCCAAGCCAAGCCTGGCGAAACCAAGGGATTTACCTTTAAGGCACTCAGCCCGGGACTCTACGTCTATCATTGCGCCACCCCACCGGTCGCCGAGCACGTTGCGAGTGGCATGTACGGACTCATACTTGTTGAACCCGAAGGCGGGCTACCCAAGGTCGACCGCGAATTCTACGTGATGCAAGGTGAGATGTACACCAAAGAGTCCTTCGGCTCTAAAGGGGAGCTGAGTTTCAGCCGTGACCGCCTCCTGGCGGAAGCGCCGGAGTATTTTGTATTCAACGGTGCCGTAGGAGCCCTCTCGGTGGACCAACATTCCTTGAAGGCCAAGGTGGGCGAGACCATCCGCATCTATTTCGGAAATGCAGGGCCTAACAAGACGTCGTCCTTCCATGTGATCGGTGAAGTGTTCGACAAGGTCTACAACCTTGGCTCATTGAGCAGCCCGCCGATTACAGACGTGCAGACGGTATCGGTGCCGTCCGGCGGAGCGGTTGCTGTCGAGCTCCGGCTCAATACGCCGGGGGACTACCTCATCGTTGACCACGCGCTTGCACGCCTCCAGCGTGGGCTCGTCGGCACGCTCAAGGTCGATGGTTCCGCCGATCCAAGCATCTTCAGCGACCGCGCTCCGGCGGGTACCCGATAAACGCTTCAAGAACGGCATCAGCCTAACCCGCGTTAATTCCCACAGGGGGGAAGCCTGCAACACAATACGGGTGCGCCAGCCGGCGCACCCGACGATCAGGTTATTAGACGAGGCTTGATGTAGCTGCCGCAGCACACGACCTGCCGTCGATGCTCAGCACATGGGTCGGGCAGCTTGTCGAAGAAGGCAGCGGCCTAGGACTTAGTCTGCATGTGCACGAGCTCAAAGACCTGCATGGGACGCTCGACCGGAGCAGCAATCGGTTGGCGCTCAGGCTCATCGCGGCCGGTCTCTTCGTATCCGGCGCGTTGCTGATGAAGGCCACCGGTCCATATATCTTCGGTGACATCCCGGTATTCGCGGCATTAGCCTTTGCTCTCGGCTTTGGTCCACGCTTCGCCTCCTGCGGGCGATCGCCCGCTCCGGCAAGTCATGATCCAAACGCTCGCGCTCGGCAACGAACTCGATATTCATGCCGTCCTTCAATTTCTCGTGCAGGGCCGGTGTCCGCCCGAGGTGCACGACGCGCAGCGCCCGCGCGATTCTTCAGGGTCGAAAGTACGGTCTGGGGTGTCTTTTGATCACGCAGCGCACGGCTAACGTGACCAAAACCATCCTCAACCAGTGCAACACGATATTCGCGATGCGTACTTTCGATGATACGGGCAAAGACTTCCTGTCCAACTACATCGGTAGCGATTATGCCGGCGTACTACCAAGCCTTGAAGCTCGTCACGCCGTCATTTTCGGCAAGGCGTCATCGTGCGAAAATCCTGTGCTGGTCCGCCTTAACGACCGGAATGCGTTCCTGGCCACGTTTAGGGCAGATCATCCAGTTCCGCCACTGCCCGCGCCTCTGGCGGCCCAGATCGCTGTTGAGCAGCAGGCCGGTCCAGATGAACTGGACGACGAAATCCCGTTCTGAGCGGCGCATTTTGGTCTGTTTCAACGCAAACCCATGTCTGCTTTCATGGGTTCGCTCCTTCGAAGCCGATGGTCCCCCAACGGCCCCAAGCACGAACCCGCTTCGCGGGAAGGAGTGCGCGGCGAGGTTGGTGTGATTATCTGAGGTTCTAGGCAGGCTGTTGGTGTTGCCTGACCATGACGTTCCCTTCAACGAGAGGAACGTTCAATGGCCAGTTTTCAACACGATGCCCCGACCACCGCGCTTCGCCAGCGCATGCAGGAAGACATGCTGATGCGAGGTTTGGGATCCCACACGCGGCAGGACTACATCCGTCACGTCCGACGCTTCGCTACGTTTATTGGGCGTGCCCCCGACATCGCGACGGTCGAGGACATACGACGTTTCCAGTTGCATCAGCATGAGAACGGTGTCGGCGCTGCGACGATCAACAGTACGGTTTCGGCACTCCGTTTTCTGTTCACGGTGACACTGAGGCGGCGGGATCTGGCGCGAGCGCTGGTGATCACGCGCAATCCACGCAAGCTACCGGATGTGCTGAGTATTGAGGAAGCCGCCCGCTTGCTCGAGGCAGCACCTGGCATCAAATATAAGGCGGCGCTCGGCGTGGCCTATGGTGCGGGCTTGCGCGTCTCCGAGGTCGCCCATCTCAAGGTCGATGACATCGACTCCAAACGCATGCTGATCCGGGTTGAACAAGGCAAGGGACGCAAGGATCGCAATGCCATGCTTTCTCCGCAGCTCCTCGAACTGCTGCGGCTGTGGTGGCGCGAAGGCAAGCGACGCGGAGTGATGCTGCCTCATGGCTGGCTTTTCCTGGGACGTAGCCGCACCGATCCGATCTCGTCGCGGCAACTGCATCGTGCGGTTCAGGAAGCTGCAGATGTCGCCGGCATCCACAAGCGCGTCAGCCCCCATACCTTGCGGCACAGCTTTGCCACCCATCTTCTGGAGGACGGCACTGACATCCGTGTCATTCAGGTTCTGCTCGGACACAGCAAGCTGGAGACGACCGCTCTCTATGCGAAGGTCTCCACCCGAACCATTCACGCGGTCGCGGGACCTCTTGATCGGCTGATGGCGCTGATGGAAGGCAAGTCGCCAGACGGCTGAGCTGTTGCGCACCTCAATCGAGGTCGCCGATATCCTCCGTTCTGCCGGGCCGAACTATCGTAAAGTCCATACGGGACATCTCAGCTTGAGCCAGCTCAAGGTTATGTCGGCGGTCGAGCACTGCCGCACAGCAGCACTGGGCGGACATGTCGAGGCCTGCGAGGATTGTGGAGAGTGGCGCATCGCCTACAATTCCTGCCGCAACCGGCACTGCCCGAAGTGCCAGGGCGCCGCTGCACGCACATGGCTTGCCGAACGGGAGGCCGATCTCCTGCCTGTCGGATACTTCCACGTCGTCTTCACATTGCCAGCAGAGGTCGCCGCCATTGCCTTCCACAACAAGGCGCTGGTTTACGATCTGCTCTTTAAGGCCGCATCCGAGACGATGCTGACAATCGCCGCCGATCCGAAGCATCTCGGCGCGCGCATCGGCATCACTGCCGTCCTGCACACATGGGGATCGGCCATGACACATCATCCCCATGTTCACATGATCGTGCCAGGCGGAGGTATAGCCCTCGATGGATCACACTGGATATCGTCACGTCGGGCATTCCTCCTGCCGGTTCGTGTGCTCGGCAAGCTCTTCCGACGCTTGTTCCTGACACGGCTGCTCCAATTCCACGATGCCGGGCGGCTCGCCTTCTTCGGTTCGGCTGCGCCTCTGGCTGATCGCCGGGCATTTGTAAGATACCTGTCGCCAGTCCGCAGGAAGCGCTGGATCGTCTATGCCAAGCCGCCCTTTGCGGGGCCGGAAGCAGTGCTTGCCTATCTGTCGCGCTACACGCACCGGGTCGCCAAGATCGCTTATTGAGCGCCGCACCAAGTCGGCCGGCGAGATGTCGAAGGCAGGTTGCCATCGTCACCTTCTCGATCATCCGTAGCCGCCTTGCCTAAAAGAACACGCAGAGGTTCTTGCTGAGCTTTCATGATGGGGTGCAGGATTTCGACGCTATCGGGCTGCCGCTGGTAGCCACATTCCCGGCAGACCATTGGAGACTTGTGAATCCTGGCAAGTTCATTGCAGTAAATCCCGAAAAGCATGCGACGCAACGAGCCGGTCTGGCGTTGCTCCTTGCATGAACGACACGAGGAGAGGGTAGATCGTGACGAGGGAAGGGCCCATATGACACCTTCGCACTACAGATCGAGACAATATGAAGAACGAAGGTTACAGTTCTTCTACGCCTCCGGGCTCGGCTGTATTCCCGGCTACCTTGTAACCGGGAACGATCCTGCATCCGTCACCGAACACCACACCGTCGCGGAGCTTAGCTGCCGGAGGGGTCAGATCTGACAGTCGAAAGGGTACTACTCGGCAGGGAGTTATGACCGAACGCCGAGGGGTCAGCGTGGTTGGGTGCCGGAATGAAATCCTGCCGGGCTTGAGGGTGTAATCCCTCACTCTCCTTCCCCGCTGCCCGTCTCCAGCAGCTTAGCGATCTCGCCGCGCAGCGTGGTGACGAACTGCCCGGCCAGCATTGAGGGCGGCCGGTTGGCGGGAACCATCACGGCCATAGAAAGGGTAAGTCGCGGTTCGAACGGCCGGAAGGCGACGCCGCCCTGCGCTCCGAAACTCCGTTCGTGGCTGGTGGCCGAGAGGCGCTCGCAGATCGTGTAGCACAGCCCTTCGGAGACAAGCTGCAGGGCGGGCATGAACGTCCTGAGTTCGAAGCGGCGGTTGAGCCTTACGCCACTTGCCGCAAACGCTTTCCGGGTCTGCATGCTGATGATGTGTTCGTCGAACAGCATGGCCAGCGGCTTGCCGTCGAGGTCTTGCGGCGTGATCGTCCGCTTCTTTGCCAGTGGATCGCCCTTCGGCAGCGCGCAAAGGCAGGGAAAGTCAAAGGTCTCCGCGCGGATCGTCTGGCGTGGCTCGGGCGTTTCGCCGAAGCCCACGTCATATTGCTGCGAGGCGATCCAGTCAGTGACGACGGGCGAGGACCGCATCATCAGTGAGGCCTCGATTTGCGGCTTGTCCTTCAAAAAGACGGCGAGAACCTTCGGCATGAAAAAGCTGGAAGCGGCCGGATTGCACGCGATCTTGAGCTTGCCGCGGTCCAGGTTGCCGATGTCCTGCAGCGTCCTCGCCGACCGGGTCAGGCGTTCCTGCAGAAATTCGGCTTCTTCCAGGAAGTAATAGGCTTCCGGTTTGGCGATCAGGCGCTTGCGTTCGCGCTCGAACAGTGGAAAGCCGATTTCCCGTTCCAGCCCGGCGATCATGGCGCTGATGGCGGGCTGCGTCCGGCCAAGCGTGCGGCCGGCTTCGGATACCGATCCGGTGCGCATCACCTCCACAAAGGTCTGCAATTGGCGGAAGGACAAGTTCATGAATGGCTCATAAAGTCACTCTATGAAAATAGCAATATTTTCGATTTGTCTTTATGTCACAGCCGCTTCAGACTTCAAAAAAATCACATAACGCACGGTCCTTGCGAGAGGATCGTAATGTCTTGGGGAACAGCTTTGGAACGCTTCGTGCAGTGCTTGCTGACGGCATTGATTTGCTGTGTGGCAATCGGACAATTCGTGCAGGTAATAACCCGCTACGTTGTTCAGGCCCCGGTCATGGGCCTTGAGGAAACAGTCATGTTTCCGACGCTCTGGCTCTATATCCTGGGAGCCGTCAGCGCGTCGCGGGACAATACGCATATCCGCGCAAACGTCCTGGAAATCTTTCTGAAAACACCGCTCCAGCACACGGTCCTCGCCATTATAGGCGAAATCGTCAGCCTGGTCGTCGGCTTTTGGCTGCTCTACTGGGCTTGGGATTATACCCGCTATGCGTGGCGCGTATGGCGCGAAAGCCCGACGCTTTATATCCCCACCTTCTATGCTGATGTGGCGTTGTTCACCGGTCTTGCTCTGATGATCGTCTACACATTTTCGCACCTCTCCCGCCATGTCCGTTCTCTGGCAACGGGAGAAGCAAGATGATCGAGATCGCTTTTCTAGCCATGGGCGTCCTGGTCGCGACGCTGACCCTCGGTGTACCTCTACCGTGGTGCTTCGGCGCCGCGCTGATGGTGATGTATTTCATCGGCGGCGTGACCATGAAGGGCATGATGATCTGGGGCTTCCAGCAGCTCGGCAACCCCGTCCTGCTCGCCATCCCTCTATTCGTGCTGGCCGGCACGATCATGTCGGAAAGCGGCATCGCCGCCTCGCTGCTGCGCTTCGTCAACGCCTTTATCGGCCATGTGCGTGGCGGGCTTGGCGTGGTCGCAGCGGTTACCTGTGCGGTCATCGGTGCGATCTCCGGCTCGGGCCTCACGGGTGTGTCGGCGATCGGCCCGTTGCTCATTCCGGAAATGGAAAAGCGCGGTTATCCGCGGGAATACGCCACCGCCCTGATTGCCAATTCATCAATCCTCGGCCTGCTCATTCCGCCGTCGGCCACCATGATCCTGTTCGGCTGGGTCACGGACACCTCGATCGCCGCCTGTTTTCTGGCAACGCTGGGGCCGGGCCTGCTGATCATGGTCAATTTCTGCATCGTGAACCTGTGGATGTCGCGCAAGTTCAACCTGGTGCTCGACGAGAAGCCTGCCTTTTCCGAGTTCGCCGGTGAGATCACCAGGCGCGGCATCAACGCCTTCCCGGCACTGCTCATGCCGGTCATGATCCTTGGCGGCATCTATGGTGGTATCATGACGCCGACGGAATCGGCCGCGGTCGCCGTAATCTACGCCATCCCGGTCGGCTTCCTGATCTACAAGGGACTGCGCTTCAGCAACTTCTTCAGTGCCGGCAAGGAAGCGGCAACCGCCGTCGGCGCCATCATGCTGATGATCCTCTTCTCGATGATCCTCGGCCGGATGTTCATCTACGAAGGTATCCCGCAGCAGCTCGTCAGCGTCATCTTCGGCATCACAGAGAACAAGATCCTGCTGCTGATCCTGATCAACGTCCTGTTGTTCCTGGTCGGCATGGTGGTCAACGACGCCACGTCGATCCTGCTGGTCGCGCCGCTGCTCATGCCACTGATGCAGGCGATGGATGTCAGCCCGGTGCAGTTCGCTGCGATTATGGGGGTCAACACGGCCATGGGAGGCGTCACTCCGCCCTATGCCTCGATCCTCTATCTCGGAGCACGCATCGGCAAGGTGAAGGTCACCAAGGTCATCCCGCCGGCCATGGCTTTGATCGTACTCGGCTACGTGCCGGTGGTCTTCCTGACCTCCTTCTGGCCGGATCTTTCGCTCTATCTGCCGAGACTGTTTGGTTACTAAACCACTCCGTCCGATCCCGAAGGAGCAACCAAAAACAAAAACGGAAGCAATCATTATGTCTGGAAAGGGGAACACAATGACGAAATTCTTAAGTTCGGCCGCACTTGCAGCATTCCTGGGGACTACCGGCCTCGCCCAGGCGGTGGAGTTCAAGATGAGCCATGTCCGTCCGCAGGGCGCGACGATCGACCTGGAGCTGAAGGCCTTCTCCGATACGGTCAAGGAAGCGACAGGTGGCGATGTCGACATCAGGATTTTCGCTGCCTCCGCGCTTGGCGACTACACAGTGGTTCAGGAAAGCATTTCCGTCGGTGCCGTCGAAATGGCAACTCAGCCAGCCGCCACAGGAACGGACCGCCAGATGCAGATCGCCTCTTTCCCGTATCTCGCCTCCAACTGGAAGGAGGCCCGCAAGGTCTACGGTCCGGAGGGGGTTCTGCACGAGACGATGGCCGAACTGTATCAGAAGCAGGACATCACCATGCTAGCCGCCTATCCGGTCTATTTCGGCGGAATCTCGCTCAACCGCGAGCCGATGACATCGCGATCGACCGATCCGAACGGCATCAAGGTCCGCGTGCCGGGCATCAAGAGCTTCCAGCTCACCGGCGAGGCGCTCGGCTATATCCCGGCCCCGATCCCGTTCTCGGATGCCTATACGGCGATCCAGACCGGCGTAGTCGATGGTGTGATCGGTTCCGGCGCGGAAGGCTACTATGCTTCGTTCCGCGATGTGACCAAGACCTACATCCCCGCCAACACCCATTTCGAGGTTTGGTATATGATCATCTCCAACGAGGCGCTGAACGGTCTCGATGCGGAGGACCAGGCCGCGTTGAAGAAAGCCGCCGTGGACTTCGAGACGCAGCGCTGGGTCGTCGCCGAAGAGGACCAGGGCAAGTGGGAAAAGCGTCTCGCCGATGAACTGGGCACGACGCTCGTGACGCTGACCAACGCCGAGCTTGCAGCCATGGCGGCCAAGGTTCGCACTGATGTGTGGCCGCAGATCCTCGGCGATATCGGTCAGGAATGGGGCCAGTCCATCTTGGACAAGGCTCTGAATTAAGAGACCTCCCCGGCGCCGGGCGGTGCAGTCATGCCGCCTGGTGCAACCTCAAAAAAGACCTGAGAGTATGAACATGGAAGCGGACTACGCCATCATTGGTGGGGGCGTCGTAGGGCTGTCTGTTGCCTGGGGCCTCTTGAAGCGCGGCCTCAAGGTGGCGGTCATCGATGGTGGTGACGGCAGCTTTCGCGCTAGCCGTGGCAATTTCGGACTGGTCTGGGTGCAGTCCAAGGGCATCAACCAACCGGAATATGCGCGCTGGTCGCAGCGGTCGGTGGCCGAGTGGCAAGCGTTCGCGCAAGAGCTCGAGGAGAGCAGCGGATACAACCTCGCCCTCGAGCAGAGGGGCGGATACGACTTCCACTTCTCCAACGAGACGTTGGCGGCGACGGTCGAGAAATA
This sequence comes from Ciceribacter thiooxidans, assembly GCF_014126615.1. Classification (NCBI taxonomy): domain Bacteria; kingdom Pseudomonadati; phylum Pseudomonadota; class Alphaproteobacteria; order Hyphomicrobiales; family Rhizobiaceae; genus Ciceribacter; species Ciceribacter thiooxidans. The sequence continues at coordinate 91,063 of NZ_CP059897.1, read as the reverse complement.
TTTGAGGCTGAAGGCAAAGCTGGACGGCAACTATCCGTTCGAGGTTCTGTGCCACAACGAATTGCGCAAGGAAGAACCTGAAATCGGGCCGCAGGTCGTGGGCGCGATCCTGCATCATCAGGATGGCCACGCCAATCCGCTGAAGCTGCTGAAGGCCTTGGCCGGCGACGTCCGCCGCCTCGGCGGGCACATCCTCAACGGCATGACCGTGTGTTCGGTCAGCCTCAACGGGCAGTTCAGCATCGCCTGCGAGGACGGCACAGTCATTGAAGCCGGCAAGACGGTTCTTGCCGCGGGTCTCGGCGCGGCCGTGCTCGGCCCGAAAATGGGCTTCAAGGCACCTGTCCGCCCGCAGCGCGGACAGGTGCTGATTACCGAGAAACTGCCGCGCTTCATGAACCGACCGTCGCTCATCGCCCGCCAGGTCGACGAGGGCGGCGTTCAGATCGGCGCGACCAACGAAGAGGTCGGATATGATGATCAGGTCACGGTTGAAGGCCTTGCTGGCCTCGCCAAAACCGCCCTTGCCGCCTACCCCGTTCTTGGCAAGGCGCAGCTCGTCCGCAGTTGGGCGGCGCTGCGCATCCTCTCGCCCGACGGATACCCGATCTACCAGCAAAGCCCGGTGATGCCCGGTGCATATCTGGTGACCTGCCACAGCGGCATAACACTTGCGGCCGCCCATGCGCGCTTCCTTCCCGAATGGCTGGAAGGAACCTCGAAAGCGCCCGATCTGGAGGTGTTCGGTGAAGACCGGTTTGCACATGCTTGAACATTTGATCGATGTCCGCAGGGTTCGCGTTCAGTTCGCGGGCTTGGAACTGGAGCTGCGGGAAGGCGAAAACCTTGCCGCCGAGCTGCTGGCCGCCGGCATCGCGCCTTTCCGCAAGACCCCGGTCTCCGGTGCTCCACGCAATCCCTATTGCATGATGGGGACCTGTTTCGACTGTCTGGTGGAGATCGGCGGGGTGACCCGCCAGGCCTGCATGAGTGAGGTCAGCGAGGGCATGATCATCTCGCGGCCGGCCGCGGGGGAGGCTGATCATGCCTGACTTCGATCTCGCAATTGTCGGTGCCGGTCCCGCCGGCATGGCGGCGGCCCGCGTCGCGGCGGATGCGGGCCTGTCCGTCACCCTGCTCGACGAACAGCCACGCGCCGGCGGCCAGATCTACCGCGACGTGGAGCGTGCGGCGGAGGTGCGCGGCACCATTCTCGGGCCCGATTTCACGAAAGGTGTGGCCCTCGCCCGCGGCCTGCATCACCCGAATATCACGCATATCTCAGGCGCGACCGTCTGGCAGATCGAGGACAGGACCCGCGTCGCCTTCACGGCTGACGGCAAGGCTTCTCTCACGACGGGCAAACGCCTGCTGATCGCAACTGGAGCCCTGGAACGACCTATGCCGGTGCCGGGCTGGACGCTGCCCGGGGTGATGACGGTCGGTGCCGCGCAAATTCTTCTCAAACAGTCCGGAATGGTGTTCGAGGACGCCGTTCTCTGCGGTACCGGACCGCTCCTCTATCTGGTGACAGCCCAGATGTGCCGCGCCGGCATTCCTCCCCGGGCGCTGGTGGAAACCCAGTCCATGGCGGATGTCTTCTCCTCCGCCCGTTATGGGCTGGGGGCCATGAGGGGCTGGCGCATGCTCGCCAAGGGTCTCGGGCTTCTCGCCGAAATCCGTAAGGCGGGCGTCAAACGCTACACGGGCGTTTCCGCGATCGCGATCGAGGGGCGCGACCGGGCCGAGGCAGTCCGCTTCGTTTCGGGCGGGCGGGAACACCGCCTCGCCAGCGGCACGGTGCTGCTGCATCACGGCGTCGTTCCCAACACCCAGACCGCCCGGTCCATGGGGTTGCCGCACGCGTGGCACGAACAGCAGCGCGCCTTCGTGCCGGAAAAGGACTGTTGGGGGCGCACGCCCGTCCGCGAAGTCTTCATCGCCGGGGATGGCGCGGGCATTGGCGGCGCTGACGCGGCCGTGACCGCAGGCCGGATCTCAGCGCTCGCCATCGCCTGCGATCTCGGTGCGCTTTCCGAAGCCGAACGCGACCGGCACGCGCGCAATCTCCACCGCAAACTGCGGGGTGAAATGGCGGCGCGGCCGTTCATCGACCGAGCCTATCCGCCCTATGCCGAGGCGCTGTCTCCGGCGGATGGGACCATCGTCTGCCGCTGCGAGGAAGTCACCGCCGGCGATATCAGGCGCTACGCCCGCCTTGGCTGCCTCGGCCCCAACCAGGCGAAGGCTTTCGGACGGGCCGGAATGGGCCCCTGCCAAGGGCGCTATTGCGGACTGACCGTGACCGAGCTGCTCTCCGGAGAGAACGGGCAGACGCCCGACGAGACGGGCTATTTCCGCATCCGGCCGCCAATCAAGCCGGTGACCCTTCAGGAGTTGGCGAGCCTTGCCCGCAAGCACAGCAACAACGATGACAAGGAAGCTGCCGAGTGATTGAACGCATGGACACCGCCGCACGCATGAGCAAGATCGTCAAGCACAATGGCACCGTCTATCTGTGCGGCCAAGTGGGAGAGGGCGAGCCCGTTGCCGACCAGACCCGTGAGTGCCTGTCGCGCATCGATGCGCTGCTTGAAAAAGCCAGTTCGTCACGCGAGCACATCCTGCAGGCGATCGTCTGGCTGGCCGATATCAATGATTTCGCCGGGATGAATTCCGTCTGGGATACTTGGGTGCCTCAAGGCCACGCCCCCGCACGCGCTTGCGGTGAAACGAAACTCGCCCGGCCGGACCTCAAGGTCGAGATCATTATCACAGCGGCCGTCAAGGACGCGTGAGGGGTTGGATTTCGACTGCCCACAAACGCCGGCTCAGATCCGCTCCACATTCAAGTGACGGTAAATCGAACCTCCGATTTGAGATTTACGGCACGATTGTTTCACGATCTCAACTGGAATCGGCCCTTCGCAAGGCGCTGTCGCGTGTGCTTGCCGTTGCCCTGATCGGCGCGCGGCAGGTTGGTGAGTCGACGCTTGCCTGCAAGCTGGCGAAGGATATCGATACCAGGCTTTATCTCGATCTGGAACGGACGGCGTACCGCCGTAAGCCTGAGGATGCGGAAGCCTAGCTGCAGGCCCAGTCTGGCACCTCACCATCCTTGACGCGGTTCAATACGTGCCGGAGATCTTCATCGAACTCCACGGCGTCGTCGACGACCGGCGCGCCAAAGGCGAGCGCAGCGCGGAATTCCTGTTGCTTGGGTCCGCCTCCCTCGATCTGATCCAGAAAGCCTCGGAAACGCTCGCCGGGCGCATCATCTATCTCGAAATGCCGCCAATCATGGTCGAGGAAGGGCTGGACGCCGGGACGATGCTGGTGAACGCCCAAGGAAGCACCCTCAACGGCGCCCGGCTGGCGCAGGAGATCGGCGTGTCGGCGCAGATGATCAACCGCTATGTCGACTTCTTGGTCGACCTCATGTTGGTCCGCCGCCTGCTGCCCTAGAGCGGCAATTTCGGCAAGCGCCTTGTCAGTTCGCCGAAGATCTATGGGCGCGACAGCGGGTTGGTGGATGCGCTTCTCCAAATCGGAACGCTCGACCAGATCTTGGGGCGCCCGGTCGTTGGATCGAACTGGGAAGGATTTGTCATCGAAACGCTGATCGGCGCTAAACACCTAAGAGAAACGCTTCGATCGTTTCGGTTGAGTCCACCCAACGGCATATCTAACAATTTGAAATTGCTGCCTAAGACAAATAGCAAGTGACACGCCCTGGGGGTCGTATCCCATCAGGCCCTTAGGCTGATGCTGCTACCTCTTGCAGAAGCCACGCCTCGAAATCTCGTGCCGCCGCCTGGGTTCTTTTGTTCTCCGGCCGGACGACGAAATAGGCGTTTTCCGTTTGCATGGGCAGGTTGGCCAGCGGCTTGAGAGCACCGGATTGAAGTTCGCTTTCGATGAGATAGGTCGGCAGGAGGGCGAAACCCAGACCTGCGGCGGCAGCTGAAATCAGCATGGAGAACTGGTCGAAGCGCGGCCCCTGATAGGCTTGCGGGAGGCTGACACCGTGATGCTGCGACCAGTCCGACCAGAGCTTGGGCCGGGTGGTCAGATGCAGGAGCGGGATGTCGTCGAAGGAACCCTCAGAACCCTGCGCGATGCTCGCCGAAAGGGCCGGACTTGCGACCGGCAGAACCGTCTCGTGGCAGAGGAAAGTCGACGATGCATTGGCCCAGGTCGGTTGTCCAAAATGAATCGCGAGGTCGAAATTCTCCTCTGCGAAGCTGAACTGGGTCGAGCGTGACTCGATCGAAATTGCCACCGTCGGATGGCGGACGAGGAAGCGACCAAGCCGGGGGACCAGCCACTTTCCGCCAAATGTGGGCAGCGTCGCAATCCGCAAGGATGTCGCCATCTGCCCTGTCGCCACCGCGCCGATCATCAGCCGCTCTGCCTGCGCGAGCAATTGCCTGACCTCCGGAAGCAGCCTCTCGCCTGCGTCCGACAGGATGACGCGCTGACGGACCCGTTCGAAGAGTCTCAGGCCCGTCTGCTGTTCAAGATCGGCGATCTGCCGGCTGATGGCGCTCTGGGTCAGGTGCAGCTCTTCGGCCGCCCGCGAGAAATTCTGATGCCGCGCCGCGCATTCGAAGGCTTGCAGGTTGATGAAGTCGGGAGTCAGGCTTCGACGTATGGTCATTCCATTTTCGCATCAATTTAGCCGAAATCGTCACAACCCAGCCGTTGCCTATCGGATATGGTGCCATTTCAGAATGATCTCGCATATTTCAGAGGAAATGGCCATCATGAGCCTGAAGGTTTCTCCAGATGATATCCGCGCTCGCTTTTCGAGCGCCATGTCGGCGATGTACCGCGACGAGGTTCCCGCTTACGGAACGCTGATGGAGCTGGTCGCCCGCGTCAACGACGAGACGCTTGCGGCCGAATCCGGTCTCAAGGCCCGGTTCGAGGCAACTGACACGCTGGAGCGGATTTCCGAGGAGCGCCACGGCGCGATCCGTCTTGGTACAGCGCAGGAGCTGGCCACGATGCGCCGCATCTTCGCGGTGATGGGCATGTATCCGGTCGGCTATTACGATCTCTCCACCGCCGGCGTACCTGTCCATTCCACGGCCTTCCGCCCGGTCGGCGAAGAGGCGCTGAAGCGCAATCCCTTCCGCGTCTTCACCTCGCTGCTGCGGCTCGATCTCATTGCCGACGAAGCTTTGCGCGCGGAAGCAGCGGCCATTCTCGCCGCGCGACAGATCTTCACGCCCAAGGCGCTCGAACTGACGGAGAAGGCCGAAAAGAACGGCGGGCTGGACGAGAACGATTCCGCCCGTTTCGTGGCCGAAGTGCTGGAAACCTTCCGCTGGCACGACAAGGCCAATGTCGCGCTCTCCATGTATCACCGCCTGCATGATGCGCACCGGCTGATCGCCGATGTCGTGTCGTTCAAGGGCCCGCATATCAACCACCTGACGCCGCGCACGCTGGATATCGACAAGGTGCAGGCTCGCATGCCCGATTACGGCATTGCGCCGAAGGCCGTCGTCGAAGGTCCGCCGACCCGCAAATGCCCGATCCTGCTGCGCCAGACCTCGTTCAAGGCGCTGGAAGAGCCCGTCTCCTTCCACGATGGCAACGGCGGCTGGCAGGCAGGCACACATACTGCGCGCTTCGGTGAAATCGAGCAGCGCGGCGTGGCGCTGACGCCGAAGGGCCGTGCGCTTTACGACAAGCTGCTGGACGACACCCGCAAGATCGTTCGCCCGGCTGCCGATGGCTCCAATGCCAATGCCTACGAGGCCGCGCTTGCCGAGGTCTTCAAGGCGTTTCCGGATAACTGGGCAGATATCCGCGCAGCCGGTCTTGGCTATTTCAGCTACTCGTTGACGGAAAAAGGCAGACAAGGCGTCGCCTTTTTCGATGATCCGGAACAGCTGATCGCCGAAGGCTATATCTGCTTCGATCCCATTGTTTACGAAGATTTCCTGCCGGTCAGTGCTGCGGGCATCTTCCAGTCAAACCTCGGTGACGGCGCGCAGCAGGAGTTTGCCGCGTCTCCGAACCAGAAGCGTTTCGAAGCCGATCTCGGCGCCTCTGTCCTCAATGAATTCGACCATTATGCCGGCATCGAAAAGGCCTCGCTGGAGAGCTGCCTTGCAGCGCTCACCCAGCGGCCCGCCGCCGAATAAATCCTCTTTCCCGGAGCAGAAGACGATGAATATCGCCGTAAAGACCACCGTCGCCGCTGAGGCAACCGCCATTCTCGAACGCCTTGGCGTGGACAAGGCCGCCTATACGGGCGGCGACATGAAGGCCTTCTCGCCCATCACCGGCGAGCAGACCGGCAGCCTGAAGACCGTTTCGGCGGAAGAAGCCTCTGCCGCCATCGAACGCGCCGACGCGGCCTTCCGCGTCTGGCGTCTCGTGCCTGCACCGAAGCGCGGCGAGCTGGTGCGCCTCTTCGGCGAAGAACTACGCGCCGCCAAGGCCGATCTCGGCCGCCTCGTGTCCATCGAGGCCGGCAAGATCCCGTCGGAGGGTCTCGGCGAAGTGCAGGAAATGATCGACATCTGCGATTTCGCCGTCGGTCTCTCGCGCCAGCTCTACGGCCTCACCATCGCCACCGAGCGCCCCGGCCATCGCATGATGGAAACCTGGCATCCGCTCGGCGTCATCGGCATTATTTCGGCCTTCAACTTCCCCGTCGCCGTCTGGGCCTGGAATGCCGCACTCGCACTCGTCTGCGGCAACAGCGTCGTGTGGAAGCCTTCGGAAAAGACGCCGCTGACGGCGCTGGCCGCACAGGCCGTTCTCGACCGCGCCCTGAAGCGCTTCGGCGATGCGCCGGAAGGCCTCTCCCAGCTGCTGATCGGCGACCGCGCCATCGGCGAGGTTCTGGTGGACCATCCCAAGGTGCCGCTCGTCTCGGCCACCGGCTCCACCCGCATGGGCCGCGATGTCGGTCCGCGTCTGGCCAGGCGCTTTGCCCGCGCCATCCTGGAACTCGGCGGCAACAATGGCGGCATCGTCTGCCCCTCCGCCGATCTCGACATGGCGCTGCGCGCCATCGCCTTCGGCGCGATGGGCACGGCGGGTCAGCGCTGCACGACGCTGCGCCGCCTGTTCGTCCATGACAGCATTTACGACCAGCTCGTTCCGCGCCTGAAGAAGGCCTATGCCAGCGTTTCCGTCGGCAATCCGCTGGAGGGCTCGGCACTCGTCGGCCCGTTGATCGACAAGCTGGCTTTTGACGCCATGCAGAAGGCTCTCTCGGAAGCCAAGGCCCATGGCGGCGCCGTCCATGGCGGCGAGCGGGTGGAGACCGGCAGCGCGGATGCCTATTACGTGAAGCCGGCGCTGGTGGAAATGCCTGCGCACACCGGTCCGGTTCTCGAAGAAACCTTCGCACCGATCCTCTACGTGCTGAAATACAGCGACTTCGATGCCGTCCTCGCCGATCACAACGCGGTGGGTGCTGGTCTGTCCTCGTCGATTTTCACGCTCGACATGCGAGAAGCCGAGCGGTTCCTGGCAGCAGACGGTTCCGATTGCGGCATCGCCAATGTCAATATCGGCACGTCCGGCGCTGAAATCGGCGGCGCCTTTGGCGGCGAGAAGGAAACCGGCGGCGGCCGCGAGAGCGGCTCGGATGCATGGAGAGCCTATATGCGCCGCGCCACCAACACCATCAACTATTCGAAATCCCTGCCGCTGGCGCAGGGCGTTTCCTTCGACATCGACTGAGGCGAGGCAGCCATGACAATCGCGATGAAAGTGGATGAGGCGGCCTTCCGGCCCGCCTCGCGGATCGCCTCTGTCGGCGTTTCCAAGATCCTGCAAATCGGGGCAAAGGCTGCGGGGATGAAGCGCGACGGCCTTCCTGTCATCATCCTCGGTGCCGGCGAGCCGGATTTCGACACGCCCGACCACATCAAGCAAGCCGCCAAGGCCGCCATCGACGCGGGTGAAACCAAGTATACCGCGCTCGACGGTTCGCCCGCGCTCAAACAGGCGATTGCCGCGAAGTTCAAGCGCGAGAACGGCATCGATTACGCGGTCGATGAAATCACCGTCGGCACGGGTGCCAAGCAGGTCCTGTTCAACGCCTTCATGGCCACCATCGATGCGGGCGACGAGGTGATCATCCCGACGCCCTACTGGACGTCCTATTCCGACATTGTCGAAGTCTGCGGTGGCAAGTCCGTTCTGGTCTCCTGCAGTGCCGAGGCCGGGTTCCGCCTTCAGGCCGAGCAGCTTGAAAAGGCGATTACGCCGAAGACCCGTTGGGTGCTCTTGAACTCTCCGTCCAACCCGTCAGGGGCCGCCTATAGCGCTGCCGACTATCGCCCGCTGATTGAGGTTCTGCTGCGCCATCCGCATGTCTGGCTGATGGTGGACGATATGTATGAGCACATCGTCTATGACGGCTTCGACTTTGTCACGCCGGTGGCGTTGGAGCCGCGCCTGAAGGAACGGGCACTGACGATCAACGGCGTGTCCAAGGCCTATGCCATGACCGGCTGGCGGATCGGCTATGCCGGTGGGCCGAAGGCCCTGATCAAGGCCATGGCCGTGATCCAGAGCCAGGCGACCTCCTGCCCCTGCTCGGTCAGCCAGGCCGCCGCGATTGCCGCGCTGAACGGGCCTCAGGATTTTCTGAAAGAGCGGCAGGCGAGCTTCAAGCGCCGCCGCGATCTGGTGGTCGGCCGCCTGAATGCCATAGCCGGCCTCGAATGCCGCGTACCGGAAGGCGCCTTCTACACCTTCTCCGGCTGCGCGGGCGTGCTCAACAAGGTCACGCCGAAGGGCAAGACCCTGTCAAGCGATGCCGATTTCACCGATTACCTGCTCGAAGAGGCGCATGTCGCCGTCGTGCCGGGCTCGGCTTTCGGTCTTTCGCCCTTCTTCCGGATTTCCTATGCGACATCGGAAGCCGAACTGGTAGAAGCGCTGAACCGCATCGAACGAGCCTGTGCGGCACTGAAGGACTAAAACGCACTCGCCATGATCCCACGCCTCGATCGCCCGGCATCCGTTGCCGATGCACCGCCCAGCTTCTTTGAGCGCCTGATCGAGGCGGGGTTTCGCGGCGATATCGAAACGCGCGCGGGCTCCCGTATCGTCCATGCAACGGACAATTCCATCTATCAGATGGAGCCGCAGGCGGTGCTTTTTCCCCGCGGGGCGGAAGACCTGCAAATCATTGCGCGGACGCTGTCCGAGCCGGCATTCCGCAACCTCACCGTGGCTCCGCGCGGCGGCGGCACCGGCACCAACGGCCAGTCTCTGACCCATGGCATCGTGATCGACTGCTCGCGGCACATGAACCGCATCCTGCACATCGATCCGGTGCGGCGGATCGCGCGCGTTGAGGCAGGCGTGGTCAAGGACGCACTGAACCGGGCGCTGAAGCCGTTCGGCCTCTTCTTCGCGCCAGAGCTTTCCACCTCCAACCGCGCGACAATCGGCGGCATGATATCCACCGACGCCTGCGGCCAGGGCTCCTGCCTCTATGGCAAGACCTCGAACCATGTGCTGGCGCTGCGGACCGTGCTGATGGACGGAACGGATTTCTGGTCGCGTCTGCTGGAGGGCGCCGACCTTGAGGCAGCGCTTCAGCGTCAGGACCGGATCGGCGACATCCACCGTGTGGCAGAGCGCATCACGCGGGAAAAGCAACAGCGCATCAAGGAGGTCTTCCCCAACCTCAACCGCTACATGACCGGCTACGACCTTGCCCATGTGCGCCGGGATGACGGGCGTTTCGACCTCAACGCCATTCTCTGCGGATCGGAGGGCACGCTGGCGATGATTGCCGAGGCGGAGTTGAACCTCCTGCCGCTGCCGGCCGAGGTCGCGCTGGTCAATATCCGCTACAACGACTTCAACGCCGCCCTTGAGGATGCCCGCAATCTCACGGCGCTCAAGGTCGCCTCCGTCGAGACCGTAGACGAAAAGGTTTTGGGCCTCGCCAAGGGCGATATCGTCTGGACCGCGATCAGCCGCTTCTTCCCCGACGATGAGGGCACGGCTGCCAACGGCATCAACATTGTCGAGGTCCTGGCCGATAACGAGGCGGAGCTGGAGCAGAAGCTGGCGGCCGTGACCGGCGCACTGGAAAACGCGGCAAACCCGAACCGCCTGGGCCATACCGTCGCGCGCGGCCACAAGGATGCCGAAGCCATCTGGACCATGCGCAAGCGGGCCGTCGGTCTTCTCGGCAATGTCGAAGGCCCCGTGCGGCCGGTGGCCTTTGTCGAAGACACCGCCGTGCCGCCGGAACATCTGGCGGCCTATATCCGCGAGTTCCGCGCGCTTCTGGATAAGGCCGGCGTGGCCTATGGCATGTTCGGTCATGTCGACGCCGGCGTGCTGCATGTGCGCCCAGCGCTCGATCTGGCACGGCCCGATCATGTGCCGCTGGTGCGCGAGATCAGCGATGCCGTCGTGGCGCTCACCCGCAAATATGGCGGCGTGCTCTGGGGCGAGCATGGCAAGGGCGTGCGCTCGGAATATGTGCCGGAGTTTTTCGGCGACCTTTATCCCTGCCTTCAGGAAATCAAGCGCGCCTTCGATCCGGAAAATCGTCTCAATCCCGGCAAGATCGCCAGCGCGGATGCAACGCCCCTGCTGAAGATCGATGAAGTCCCCCTGCGGGGCGCTCTGGACCGTGCCATCGGCAACGACATCCGCGCCGCTTTCGACGATGCCGCCTATTGCAACGGCAACGGGGCCTGTTTCGATTTCGACGAGACGAGCCCCATGTGCCCCTCCTACAAGGCGAGCCGCGACCGCCGGCTCTCGCCCAAGGGGCGCGCCTCGCTGATGCGCGAGTGGTTGCGGCTGATCGCGGAAAAGGGGCTCGACCCACGCCGCGAGCTGATGAAGCCCAGCCGTTTCGCCCTGCCGCGCCGCGCTCTGAACACTCTCAATCCGGCCAATCGCGAGGATTTTTCCCACGAGGTCAAATCGGCGATGGATAGCTGCCTATCCTGCAAGGCGTGCGCAGGACAATGTCCGGTCAAGGTCAGCGTTCCCGCCTTCCGGTCGAAGTTCCTCGCTGCCTATCACGGGCGATATCTGCGTCCGCTGAAAGATCCGCTGGTCGCCTCCATCGAGACCCTGCTGCCTTTGATGGCGCGGCTTCGCCCGGTCTATAACGCCGTGGTGGAGACGAAGCCGGGCAAGGTGCTAATGCGTCTGATGGGGCTGACCGCCTTGCCTGCATTGCCGGAGCGGTCGCTGGACAACCAGGCGTGCCGGCTGAATGTGCCAGTGGCCGATCCAGAGGCATTGGCAAGGCTCGCCCCTGAAGAGCGCAAGGCTGTCGTGGTCTTAGTCGTGGATGCCTTCACCGCCCATTTCGATCCGGCAGTCGCCGTCGCAGCCGTCAGCCTTGCGCGCAAGCTGGGCTTCAATCCCATGTTGGCGCGCGGTCATGTCAACGGCAAGGCCTTGTATGTGCATGGCTATCTCGCCCGCTTTGAGAAGGCGGCGCACCAGACCGGAGCCTACCTCCAGAGCCTTGCCGATCTCGACCTTCCTCTTGTAGGGCTCGATCCGTCCATGACGCTCGCCTTCCGCAGCGAATATAAAACGCTGCCCGGCAATCCGCTGAAGGCGACCGTCGCCTTGCCGGAGGAATGGCTCGTGAGCATCGGTCTGAGGAACATTGCCAGCACGGCCATACAGGGGAACGTCTCACTGATGGTTCACTGCACGGAACGAACCAATGCCGCCGCGTCCATCGGACAATGGAAGGCCGTGTTCAAGGCCTTCGGGCTGACGCTTGAGATGGTCGATACCGGCTGTTGCGGCATGGCGGGAACCTTCGGCCATGAAGTCCGCAACCGGCCCATGTCCGAAACGCTCTACGCTATGAGCTGGGCCGAGACGGTGAAGCGCCAGCAACCCGAGGATATCCTGATGGCCAGCGGCTATTCCTGCCGCTCGCAGGTCAAGGCCATTGATCGTCGCAGCCTGCCGCATCCGCTTCAGGTTCTGGACCGGCTTTTCCCGGCGAACTCGTAACAAAATGGGGCAGCGCGAGCGCTACGCCTTGACGCTTCAACCAGTCAATACCCGCCAGACAGCATCCTTCAGGCGCGACACTATCGGGTCGTAGGCGCGGCCGAAGCGATTTTGCAGCACATCGTCCAGCGTGATTTCTTCCTGCCGCACGAAACCCTTCTCCGGCAACTGGCGGCGAGATGGCCGAGAACGGTGGTAAGACCGGCCGCCGCCGTAATGTGGATGAAGCTCCTTGCGCCCGGCGACGACACCGGCATAGACTTTGTTGGCATAGGTTTCCTGAATATAGCGTCCGTCCTTCCAGCCGCAAACCATGACGAATATCACCACCACGTCCTGCATGGTGGCGGGCAGGGCGGTCTCGAAGAAGTCCTTCAGCACGTCGCGGCGGTACTTGAGGTTGAGATCATTCAACAGCGCCTTGGTGATGCCTGATGACCCGGATAGCAGATCGTGCGTTATCTGAAGGTACTCGGTGACGAGATTGCTCTGATACAGAATGGCGATCAACGGCGGGATCCAGCGGGAAGGCGAGGTGGTGCAAATGGCCGCCCAGCAGCTCCTCGATCTTTCGGCCGACCTGTCGAGCCTTGCCGCGCGCGACGGACCCGTCCGGCCATCAGTGAAGCGTAGGGCAAATGTTCAGACCTGGCTGTACGGCGAGGCGAACTCCCAGCTCGGAAATGCGGCGGTGACTACGTCTTGTTTAGAGCGCATCGCCTCTGAGGCGACAACGTCGGTCAGCTCGAAATTGATTTGCGATTTCAGACTGCCTTTGGTCTGTGTCTCAGCGCCTTTTGCGGTCGGTTCCGCTCGCGACATAGCCAGGGCCCGAACCGACTTAACAATCGTTGACGAGCTGTTCAAACATACCGAGCCGGCTCTGCGGACCTGTCGCCTCAGACTTTGGTCTTACGACCAATCGTGGGCTTGGAAGTTCCCTTTGGCAGGCTAGTCTGACCATGCTGCGGGGGGAGTCCGTATTACTGAGGAGCGGTTATACGGCCGACGACGCGATGCTCGTCCGGTCCTGCGGCGTGGTGGAGGAGTTCAGGCACAGTTGATGTCTGAACGCAGAGGGAGGACCATTCATGACGGACAAGTCGTCCAATGCCTATTGGGCAGCGAATATTCGCGTTATCTACATATGTCTGGCCATCTGGGCGATCGTATCTTACGGATTCGGCATTCTGCTGCGTCCCATGCTGTCCGGCATACATGTCGGCGGCACTGACCTTGGTTTCTGGTTCGCCCAGCAAGGTTCGATCATCGTCTTTATCGCGCTGATTTTCTATTACGCGACGTACATGAACAAGATCGACCGCGAATTCGGCGTCGACGAGCAGTAAGGCGGACATTTCATATGGATCAGTATACCCTTAATCTGCTGATCGTGGGCGCGTCGTTCGCGATCTACATCGGTATTGCAATCTGGAGCCGAGCTGGTTCCACCGCTGAATTCTACGCCGCAAACCGCGGCGTTCATCCCGTGCTGAACGGCATGGCGACTGCAGCGGACTGGATGTCTGCGGCTTCGTTTATCTCCATGGCCGGCCTGATCGCCGGCGTTGGTTATGCCAACTCCACCTACCTGATGGGCTGGACCGGCGGCTACGTGCTGCTCGCGCTGCTGCTGGCGCCTTACCTGCGCAAGTTTGGCAAGTATACCGTGCCGCAGTTCATCGGCGATCGTTTCTACAGCCAGAGCGCGCGCCTTGTCGCGGTCATCTGCCTGATCATTATCTCGACCACCTACGTTATCGGCCAGATGACCGGGGCCGGCGTCGCATTCTCGCGCTTTCTTGAAGTCGAGTCCTCGACCGGTCTTTGGATCGCTGCGGCCGTCGTCTTCGCCTATGCGGTTCTCGGCGGCATGAAGGGTATCACCTACACGCAGGTTGCCCAGTATGTCGTGCTGATCATCGCCTACACGATTCCGGCGATCTTCATCTCGATGCAGCTGACCGGCAATCCGTTGCCGTGGCTCGGCCTGTTCTCGACCCATACCGAATCTGGCCTGCCGCTGCTGCAGAAGCTTGACCAGGTCGTCACCGACCTCGGCTTCAATGCTTACACCGCACAGGGCTCCATGCTGAACATGACCCTGTTCACCTTGTCGCTGATGATCGGTACCGCGGGTCTGCCGCACGTCATCATCCGCTTCTTCACCGTTCCCAAGGTCTCTGACGCACGCTGGTCGGCTGGCTGGGCACTGGTCTTCATCGCGCTGCTCTATCTGACGGCTCCGGCTGTCGGCGCCATGGCACGCCTGAACATCATCAACACCATCTTCCCGAATGGCCCTCAGGCCGAGGCCGTCCTTTACGACGAACGCCCCGACTGGATGAAGACCTGGGAGGTCACCGGTCTTCTGAAGTTCCAGGACAAGAACGGCGACGGCCGTATCCAGTACTACAACGACAAGGCTGCGGGCTTCGCCGAAACCGCAACCCAGCGTGGCTGGACCGGCAACGAACTGGATATCAACAACGATATCCTGGTTCTGGCAAACCCGGAAATTGCACAGCTTCCGGGCTGGGTCATCGGCCTCATCGCCGCCGGCGGTCTTGCCGCTGCTCTGTCCACCGCAGCGGGTCTTCTGCTGGCCATCTCGTCGTCGATCAGCCACGACCTGATCAAGGACTGGCTCGTTCCGGGCATTTCGGAAAAGAACGAGCTCATGGTCGCTCGTGTCGCTATGGCGGGCGCGATCCTGGTGGCAACCTTGCTCGGTCTTCACCCGCCGGGCTTCGCCGCTCAGACCGTGGCCTTGGCCTTCGGCCTTGCCGCAGCGAGCATCTTCCCGGTCCTGATGATGGGCATCTTCTCGAAGCGCATCAATTCGACCGGCGCGACCATCGGCATGCTCGTCGGTTTGATCGTGACCTGCCTCTATCTGTTCACCTATCTCGGCTGGTTCTTTATCGCCGGCACGAACATGCTGGAGAACGTTCCTGCCAACTACCTGTTCGGCATCCCGCCGGCAGCCTTCGGTCCGATCGGTGCACTGCTGAACTTTGCGGCAGCCTACATCGTATCGATGGTGACCGCAGCACCGCCGGCTCACGTACAGGAACTGGTGGAATCGATCCGGGTGCCGCGTGGCGCGGGTCAGGCAACCGGTCACTGAGATCGCATAGACAAACGAACGGGCGGCGAAGGCCGCCCGTTCACTTTCCTCAACCAAGGTTCGACCGCACGACCGGTCCGTTGGGGTCCTGATGGCTGCAGCCACCTCTGATATCCTGAAGTTTCTCGAGACCGTTCACCCCTACGACAGCCTGCCGCGTGCTGAACTCGAGCGTGTCGCCGGATGCTTTATTTGCAAGAAGCTGACAGCCGGCGCGGAAGTGTATGCCCAGGGTGAGCATCTACCCGGCCTTTTCCTGGTGATGGATGGCAGCGTCGAGGTAAGGGATTCGTCCGGCACCGTCATCTCGCAGCTTTCCCCCCGCAATTCCTTCGGTGAACGTGGACTGATGGTCGACGGGCGCGCCGTGACCAGCGCATGGGCGCTGACAGATCTTCTCCTGCTGATCCTGCCGGCGGGCGAATTCAAGCGGTTGATGAGCGAGCAGCCGGTCTACGCCCGGTTCTTTACCCGCGGTCGGCTCGCCGACGTCAGGCGTAGCGAAATGGCGCTGCGCAAGATCGGCGACCTCATGTCTAAGCCGGCGCTCGTCTGTTCGCCTGAAGACAGCGTCCGTCAGGCCGCCGAAGTCATGCGGGACCGGAAGGTCTCCAGCCTCGGAGTGGTGGAGAAGGATCGTTTTGTCGGTCTCATCACCACCCGTGACCTCGCGTCGCGGGTCGTCGCCGAGGGCCTTGATCCGGCCACGACACCCGTCTCGGCGGTGATGACGCGACAGCCGCTCGGGCTGACCGAAGACGCTCTCGGTTCGGATGTGCTCAATTTCATGCTGGAGCATGGCGTCGGACACCTGCCGGTGGTGAACGGCGATCGTTTGGAGGGGATCGTCACACAGACCGACCTGACTCGCTTTCAGGCGAGAACGTCGGCTCTGATGATCGGCGAGATCGCAGCTGCCGAACACGTGTCCGAATTGCGCCAGATCACCGACCGCATCCCACAACTTCTGGCGCAGTTGGTCGGCGGGAACCAGGCCCATGAGGTAGTGACACGCCTGATTACGGATGTCGCGGATGCAGTGACCCGTCGTCTGATCGTGCTCGCCGAACGCGAGCTTGGTCCTCCGCCGGTCCCCTATCTCTGGCTTGCCTGCGGCAGCCAGGGGCGCCAGGAGCAGACGGGCGTCAGCGATCAGGACAACTGCATCTTTATCGACGACAGTTTCGTCGAGAGCCAGCGGCCGTGGTTCGAGAAGCTTGCCCGCCGGGTCAGCGACGGTCTCGATGCGTGCGGCTATGTCTATTGCCCCGGCGACATGATGGCGACCAATCCACGCTGGTGCCAGCCGGTGCATGTATGGCGGGGCTATTTCTTCGGCTGGGTCGAGGCTCCGGAACCCATGGCGCAGATGCTCGCAAGTGTGATGTTTGATTTGAGACCCATAGCTGGCACGGGAACACTGTTCCATGATCTGCAGGCGGAGGTTCTCGACAGGGCCAGTCGCAATTCGATCTTCGTTGCCCATATGGTCAGCAATTCGCTGAAGCACGCGCCGCCCCTCGGCCTTTTGCGTGGCTTTGCCACGATCCGGAGCGGAGATCATCGCAACCAAATCGACATGAAGCACAACGGCGTCGTGCCGGTCGTCGATCTGGGGCGGGTCTACAGCCTCATGGCGCGGTTACCGCCGGTCAATACGCGTGCCAGGCTGTTGGCGGCCGAGGCAAGCGGCGTCATCTCCAACGCGGGTGCACGCGACCTGATTGCCGCCTATGACCTGATCGCCGAAATGAGACTGCGTAACCAGAAGAACCAGGTTAAGGCGGGCCTCAAACCGGACAACTATCTCGCGCCCTACGACCTCGGAGACTTCGAGCGCTCCCATCTGCGGGATGCGTTCGTCGTTGTCAGAACAATGCAATCGGCGCTCGCCAACAGCGGACGAGCGCCCGCATAAAGGATCTACTATCGTGTTTTTCGAGTTGATTGCGGCTGTCGTGGCAGGTGTGGCGGTGGCTGGCGTTGCAATGGGGTTGCGCTGGATCAGCCGTGGCCTCCTGCCGAAATGGATCGTGCCTGCGGCGGCGGGTCTCGGCATGCTGAGTTATGCGATCTGGAGCGAGTACAGCTGGTTCGAGCGCAATGTTGCAACGCAGCCCGCCGGAGTGATCGTCGCCTGGAACAATGAGCAACGTTCTTTCTGGAGGCCGTGGTCCTACTATCGTCCGGTGGTGACGCGATACAGCGCCGTCGACACGAGAACCGTGCAGCGCCATCCCAAACTGCCCGATCAGGTGATGGTCGATCTCTTGCTCGTGGCGCGCTGGGAACCGACTGCGCGGATCAAGGTCCTGTTTGACTGCGCCGGCGGTCGGCGAGCGGATCTCATGGGGGAAGATGTAAAGGTTGCCGAAGACGGCACGATCAGCGGAGTGACCTGGACGGATCTGCCGCCTGGCGATCCACTTCTGGGCATCGCCTGCAAACGGAGTTGATACGGCAGTGATCATGAGAATCGGACTGCGCGGCCGCGTTCTTCTTTTCTTCGTCGCTATTGCGTTCGGCTCGGTTGCGGCGCTCGGCATCGGCCTGTGGTTCGGATATCACCGGCAGGGCAGCCCCGATATGCTCAATGCCTTTGTCCAGGTCGCGGTGGTCGCCGTCTTTGGCATCGTCGCGCTCGTTGCCGGCATCTGGCTCCTGTTCGATACGTATCTGGCGCGTCCCATGGAGCAACTGGCCTGGGCCTTGCGCGTGCGCACGCACGCGGATGTTGCCGACGAAATCGACGCGGCTCAGGCACGGTATTTGGGTGATCTGGCTGAGGCCGCGGCCTCGGCCACGGAGACGCTTTCGAAGAACCGCAATTCGCTTGCCGAGACAGTGGCGCGGGAAACGGCCCGACTTGCATCGGACAAGAACAAGCTCGAACACCTGCTATCCGATGTGCCGCCCGCTGTGCTCCTGTGCACCGGTCGGCATCACATCGTCTTCTATAACAGTGTGGCCCACCGGATGTTGTCCGGGCCGAAGACCCCAGTCTGTCTCGGAAAGAACCTCTTCGATTATCTGAACGATGGCGCCATTCGCCAGGTGCATCAGCGCCTGCTCGAATCGGCGCTGCCGGGCTCCATCGTTGAGTTCGTCTGCAACAGCCCCTGCGGCTCCAGGCGCCTGGCCGGGCGGATGCGACTTGCCCGCGACAACGGCGGGGACGCCGCGGCCTATGTCATGACGCTGCGCGATGTAACGGGAGAGGTCGAAGCCTATGCACGGCGCGACGCGTTGCTGAGCGAGATATTCGAGCGGGTTGGCCCGACCGTCAGGGCGCTTGCGGCCCGAATTGGAGCCGACGACGACGGAACGCTTTCGCTGGCAGCGATGAAGGATGAAATTGAGTGGCTTGATGCGAACCTTGCCGATCTCGCGAGCCGGTTCGACAGCTGTCGTGTCGACGGTTGGCCTATGGCACCGGTCGACGCCCGAGAACTGGCGGCGAGCCTTCACAGGCTGCTGTCGTCTGACGACATTCCCTTTGCTGTTGATGCAAGCGCTCTTGCGTTCCGCTGCAATGCCTTCGACATGGTCTCGCTGCTTGACCATATCGCCCGGAAGGTAGCGGCCGAGGCCAATGCCGGGGAGCTTCGGCTGGTAATTCGCGAGGTTGGCGATGCAGCCGAGATCCGTCTCGGCTGGCAGGGGCGAGCGCTCGCCGAGAGCGAGCTGGAGCGTTGGCTCGCCGAACCGGTGGATGGAAGCCCGGGCGGGCTCTCGGCAAATGCGATCCTGGCCGCGCATGCGACGACACTTGCACCGGGTGGGGAGAAAGATAATGCCTCGGTCAGCCTCTTCCTGCGACCGATCCAGCAACGTGAAGCGACTCCCGCCGACACACCCTTCTCGGTGGTCTATGATTTCGATCTGCTGTCGCGCGAGCAGTCGGAGCGGATGGCAGAGGCACGCATTGACGATCTCGCCTATGTTGTCTTCGATACCGAGACGACTGGTCTCTTCCCCGAACGCGGCGACGAGATCGTCCAGATTGCCGCCGTGCGGATCGTCAACGGCAGGCGTGTCCCGGGCGAGGCCCTCGATCTGCTCGTCAACCCGGGGCGTCCTATCCCGCGCGCGTCCTCAGCGATCCATGGTGTGACCGATGCCATGGTCGCCGACGCCATCAGCGTCCAGGAAGCGGTCGAGCGATTTCATAGTTTCGCCGAGGGCGCCGTTATCGTCGCCCATAATGCGCCCTTCGACATGGCCTTTCTTTCGCGACGGGAAGCGGAGCTCGGCATCCGGTTCGTCAATCCGATCCTCGACACGGTGCTACTGTCGGCGGCCGTCTTCGGGCTCAGCGAAAATCATACGCTTGACGATCTGGTGAACCGGCTCGGAGTCGACCTTCCGTCGAGCCAGCGTCATACGGCGATGGGCGACACCCTGGCTACGGCTGAGGTTTTCCTCAAGCTCAAGCAGGTCCTCCAGGCCCGGGGGATCGAGCGTCTCAACGAGGTCCTCACGGAAGTAAAGCGCTATGACAGGCTCTTGCAGGCGGGAAGCCAGAGGTAGCGCTTGTCTCTTCTCTTAGGCCGCAAACAAGGTTTGCTGAACAAAAGGGATTGAAGGCGTTCGCTTGCGTTTGGCTCGCACACCCAGCGCTATTCATCTATCAGGCCATCAAATACTTCCAACATCGCGTCACTGATGGCTTTGCCAACCGCGGTCGCCGTACTCACAAGCGCCTCCTCGTCCATCTCGCGAGCGGCCATCGCAAAAGCGGCTCCTTCGGACGTTACGATTTCTCGCGCCCGCTCGATTGCCCATAAGGCGAAGTCGCTGCGGTTGTTGATTTCTACGGTTTCCATGTTTGCTCCTGATTTGTCCGAGCGAATGGTTTATACCGATTTTCCGTACAATGCAGTCTGGAGAGTTCGTTTTGAGGTGAGCGTGAGAAACGCGTGACGCAGCAGTTCGATCTATTTGTTTCACGCGAGGCGGCTTCCGCGAAGGCCACTACTTCATTGCTCCCGAAGCGCCAGCCATCTCCTGCCTTGAGTGAGGACGACATGGTTCGGCAGCTTCAGGCCACCGGCCGATATCGTATCCTGAAAAAGCTTGAGCCCCGGACAGTCACGGCAACGGCGCGCCCCGGGGTTTCCGCTGAAGGGCGTCGTTCTCGACACCGAAACGACCGGCCTCAACCATCGCAAGGACGAAATCATCGAGATCGGCACTGTTGCCTTCACCTTCGATGATCTCGGCAATATTGGCGATATCATCAGCGTCTACGGGGCGCTCCAGCAGCCGAGCATTCCGATTCCCGAAGAGGTCACGCGCCTGACCGGCATAACCGACGAAATGGTGATCGGTCAGACCATCGACCTAAGTCGACTGCGCGCACTCCTTGACGGCGCCGATCTCGTCATCGCCCACAATGCGGGATTCGATCGGCCATTCTGCGAGGCCTTTTCGCCCATATTCGACGGCAAGGCGTGGGCCTGCTCGGTTTCGGAAATCGATTGGGTATCACGTGGCTTCGAAGGAACCAAGCTTGGATACTTGATCGGGCAGGCGGGCTATTTTCACGAGGGGCATCGAGCAGTCGATGATTGTTTTGCTCTGCTCAAAGTTCTGGCAGGAGCTGGTACCGTTGGCGGACAAACGCCGTTTGCCGAACTCTACCAAGCCAGCCAGCGTACTCGTTTCCGAATATTTGCCGAAAACAGTCCATTCGAGATGAAGGAGCACCTGAAAGCACGTGGATATCGCTGGTCGGATGGCAGCGATGGTCGCCCAAAATCCTGGTGGGCTGAGATTGCAGAAGAAAGTCTCGACGACGAACTTCGCTATTTGCGCTCGGAAATTTATCGATGGGAAGAGGCCGATCCCCCGATTAGGCGGCTTACCGCGTTTGATCGCTTCAAAGCATAATGGCGGCCAGTATAGAGCCACTCGAACTGTTCGAGCACGACGCCGAACATCCGGAGCGTGCTTGGTTCAAGACGACCAGTTAGTCCGGCGCTTACGGCATCGAGGATCGCAAAACAGGTACAGGCACAATGAAGATATCCTATTTGGTTTCCAGCTCTATCGTTCTGACCAACAACTCGATCGCATCCGAGGACGACCATACCGTATTGGTACCGCGCTCAATACGACGGATGTCTTCAAGGATGACAGAGTTTTCATATCCGAACGATTTAACGAGGTTCTTTTCGGAAACTGCGAGGAAGGGGTTGTCGTTCACCCGCGTCTTGTGCTCCAGCGTGACGGCCTGCGTCGAAATCGTCTTCTTCCCGTTTTCGATTTTCTCAACAAGGAAAGTCGGAGCGTTCTTGCTCATGTCTGCGCCAGCGTCTTTCCATTGCTGCCTGACCTTGGGATCCTCCCAATAGAGATCCCGCACTTTGTTGTAGAGTTTCCGAGCCGGCTCTCGCCATTTCTTCACAAGGTTATATGCCTTCTGCCTTTGCCCGGCCTTGATCGCTTGCAAAACTTCGGCGTGCCCCTCTGCCATTTTTCTGAGAAGAGTCGTCTCTGCTGCGTTGAGTTTGCCGATCGCCCTTTCCCAGGCATTGACGTCGAGGCCCTTCTTCAGCAAAGCGGAGACCTTCTTGAGGTCGACGGCCACGTCCGCCAGACCGCCCAGTGCTTTACGGACGATTTTGCCCTCCCCCTTGAGCTTGCGAATATCCTTGACGCCCCTGATCAGCGAAAGCGCATCGAGCGGACTGTTAAATCCGGTGAATTCAAAGCCTTGGTCGTTGAACTCCGTGAACGGGACTGGGTTGTATAGATTGCCGAGCTTTTGGAAGACTCCCGCCCAGGCTCTGGCCGCCTGCATCTCGCCGTACCGCTCCTGCGACACCGTGTTGGCGTTGAGGTCGCGAAGGTAGGTGCCTTGAACCGCAGCGATCCCAAGCCAGAGCTCGTATCCGCCGACATTGGAGACCTTGATTGTAGGCTGGATCTTTCCCGTGGTGTCGGGCAATTGCGTCGTCTCGACCTTGGCCTTGGCGTTCGTCTTCCTAAGCTCTTTTGATAGGTGCTCGGCGATCACCCTCATCGCCTCAGGCTTGTCCTGAATCGACCCGGAGATGACGATGAGATGATTTCCTGCGTCGTCGGGTACTGGTGCGCCGATCTCGATCGGGCCGACACTAACCGAAACGTCAGGCCTCCTCGGGACTGTCTTAGGTGGAGGCGCCGCCGCGCCGGGCCGGGCCTTGCGAACTCCGCGGCTCGGCGCTGAGGACGTACCGAGACCGCGCCCGCCTGAGTTGAGCCCAGCGTCGTTGCGCCCGATTCGATTGTGTATACGGGTCAGCAGGTCATTGCTTAGCGATGTACTCAGTTCGAGCTTGAGGAGCCGACTGAGGCCGGATTTGCTGTCGCCGAGCTTTGCTGCGATCTGCTTCAGGTCACCACCCGGGGCACCCGCTACCAGGGTCTGAAAGTCATGCACGCGCTTGCTGATTCCTGCTCGGTCGTTTGCATGGATCGGAAGCGCCAGGAGACGTATGAGTTCCTTTTCGGAAGGCAAGGTAGCCGCGCTCGTGGCCTTGGCGTAGGCAGCGGACCACTCAGTGCTCTTCGACACATTGCCTGGCATTGGGTAGCGCTTTCATCCGCACCTCCAACCACGGATCATGGCGATTGACCAGGATCATTCCTCGCCATCGTGCGGCGCGGGTCCGTGATAGTAGACGTTCTTGACCGCCTCGATGTCCGGGTCGCCGAGGTCGTCCTTGATGATCATCTCAGCCCGGCGAATAGCGTTGAGCCCCTTGATCCTGAGGTCCTCCTGGGCACTCTTCACGTCGATGATGCGATGCAATTGCTTGAACTGCTCCATCGCTGAATGGGTCCCGGGCAAGACTTCGATATAGAGCCCGTCGTCGCACGGGATAACAATGTCCTCGTTCCGCCGGGATGACTGGAGCAGCTTCTTCAACGCTTCGCGCAACTCGGGCTTTAGCTCGTCGAAGGTTTCGGGATGGCCTTCGTGCTGGTAGTGCTTTTTCAGGCAACACACATAGTCGGCGAACTCCTCAAGGGTCATGTTGCCGATCGGGTCGGGATCGGACACGCCATATTCTCCTTCTGCAAGCTTGACGTAAGGCTCCATCATGAAATCGGTGAGTGGGTTCGCTTTGTCCATTGGGAAAACGAGGTAGTTACACCACGCGCCCAAGCGCTTATAGATGTTGGCCACCTGCGACAGAGGAACAGTCTTGATCTTGTCCGCCTCCTCGATCGGGGGCTTGCTGACGCCAAGCCCGCCGGTCGCATGGACCCATCTCGTCTCTACTGCGGCGATGTCAGTGGCGGCTGCGAGAACCGTGGGATTGACCCTTATTGGCCTCGTCTTATCCTTCAGGAAAACCGGGACCGGCACGTCCTTGAGTTGCAAGAAGAGTTGATCGTCCGGAATATGCGACCAGATCGCCTGCATGTAATAAAGGATGTTCTGCCAGACATGGTCAATTAGCCGATGCACCTGGCCGAGTTGGGAGAGGTGCCGAGACAGGCGGTCGGTGTAATCGTTCTGCATCGATTCCAACGTGGAGATGGCACCGAGGACGCGTGACGCAAGATCCTGTCCCTCCTGTTGCTCACGCTCGTATGCATCGCGGGCTGCACCCTCGCGCAACTGATCAGCTTGGTTGGCTTCGCCCTCGCCCGTGATCATGTCAAGGGCGCCCTCGACAAGCCCGCCGACAATAGGCACGCCTCCTGCGATGTCACCCACCGCTCCGACGATATCGCCCAGAATACCGCCTCCTCCCTCCGAGGACTTGGCGGTGCGTTCGATTTGTTTTTGAAGGGCGGCATAACGCAACCCAGCAAGTGCACGGCGTTCAGCGAGATCCTGCTTTAGTTCCTCGACCAGTTTGCGCTGACGAAACAACGCCTCGCGCATCTCGCGAAGCGCAACATCATCGCTGATCAATGTGGTCGAGACATAGCCCAATGCCGGCGCATAGGACGGATCGAGCAATACCCGACTTAGGATCCAATCGTGCCTGATCAACCAAGTATGGTTGATCTCACTCGGTTTGGGCACCTCCATTGCCACAAACACGACCGACTGCAAGGCATGGAGCTTTTCCTCGATCCCGATCCGACGCTCGAGCTTGTAGAACAGGTAGGTGCAGGCGATCTGGTTGTTCGGGTTCTTCATGATCCCGGACTGCGTTACCTCCTCTTCGAACGTTTCCTCGGTGGAGATTTCGGTCTTCAGCTCGTTCTTGACCTCCTCCGTCGCCTTTCGAATTGCCTCGTTGAACTCCTTTTTGACCGAACTCGAGTGCTTTTCTACGTCTCGGCTGAAAGTAGTGGTGCTAGACCCGCTTATCCCCATCCCGCCACCGCTGGACTGCTCGCCGCCGCCGCCGCCGCCCGCACCGGCGCCGTAGCTCACGGCGCCAGTCGAAGTCATGGCGAAATTGGTCTTGGCTGTGGCGCGCTGGAGAATCTCGGATTCCACCCGCGAGGTTGACTGTGTCTCGCCGGTGCGGCGCTCAAAGCGCGATTCGACTTCCTGAATGGCGCGCCGAGTCTTGCGGGCCGTTCGGCGCGTATATCTGCGTTCCTCCTCGGGTGCCAGCGGGATCGCACTGACCAGTTCGCCTACCTGGTAAGCCTTTAGGGTCCAGACCTGCTTATACGTGACGAGCACACCGAAATTGACGCTTCGGTGCTGTTGGCTCGCCGCAAAGTGGCGGAATGGGTAAGCCCGGCTGTGCTGGGCCTTCAGCTCTTCAATGATGGTGTGGGTCGGGCGGAACGGCCGAGTCGACTCTGCCTCGAGCACCAGCCGTCTCGCTAAAGAGACGATAGCATCGGCATCTGCTTTCATGAGTTGGAGCTTGGCGCGAAGCTCCAGCGTCTCAGGCCGTAGGAAGGGAGTTAGGCCCGCCTGGACCAGCGACGACGTGGTCAACTTTCCGATCAGCAGGTCAAAGAGGTCGCGGCTGCCGTCGATGCTGTCGATGATGTCGCCACGCAGCTGCAAAATCTCGCCGGCGATCCGCTTGAGATGCGTTCGAGCCGGCTGAGGCAGCGCGGCCCATTCTTCTCGTGTGATGATTACCGCGCTCGACACTTCGTCATAACCGGTATCGGCAACTGTGCCGATATCGAGCAACTCGTTGAGGAACAGGTTGGCATCGAAGATTCCTGAGAATAGCCCCCAAAAACGCTTGACGGCCGGCGCACCGCCGCGTTCCACAAATTTATCATAAGCCGCCTCTGCGTCTTTCAAGAAGCGGTCGTCTAGCGCCTCCTGCCAGATCGGCTCGAACGCGACCTGCAAGTCGTTGAAGAAATGAACCGACGGGACCTCGGCCGGGCCTGGCGCAAATGTTAGCTTGGCCAGGGCGCTTGAGACGCCTTCGGCGGTTAGGACGGGTTCGAGTAACTGGTCCTTGCCTGTCGAGTCAGGACCGAAGATCAAGCCGTCCTCCGGCGAGGCTTGCCGTTCCATCAATTCGCTGATCGCCCGGCGACTGTCGTAGGCGGGCGAGCTTTCCTCCCCGTTCTCGGGCTCGTGTGGTTCGGCGCCGACACCGCCGGTTGCCGGCTCTTCCTCGTCGTCCTCATGCCCTTGATCGTGATCTGCGAGGCACGCCTCGGCCTCTGTCTTCGGCCGGCATGGGTCGTCCACCGGCAAGCGGCGGAAGATCGAGGCGGGTTTGTCGAGGGAGATCCCGAGCAGATCCTCGAGTTCTGCCTCGGTCAACAGCGCCTCCTGGTTGCCGCCGCCGGGGAGCTTGGCAATTTGTTCTTTCGTGAGCACCAGCCGCGCCGTGCGCTCTGCCGCCATTTTCTCGCCGACCTCAGGTTCCAGCTTGCCCAAAAGCACACCGAGATCAGTCTTCAGCACCTTTTCGGCCACGTCCGGAATGATTTCCGGTGCTGCCGCGAAGCGGCCGCGCGTGCGCTCCGCCGGTGTAACCGTCGAGAGACCCTTCGATAGCGCCGGGGCGACCTTGTCGCGGAACAGGTCGCGCCGAGCCTTGATGTCGGTCAGTTGTTCGTCGAACACCTCTTCCTCCGCCTTGCGCATGGCAGCACGTTGCCGGCGCTCGGCCGCGGCGTCCAACCGGGGCCTCCGTTCTGACTGGTGTGTGGTGACGCTGACCTTCGCGAGTAACTCTTGTGACAGCTCGATCAGAAAGTATTCTCGTGGCGCCGCATTTTCGCGAACTTCCGTCTCAAACAGCAGCCGTTGCTGCCGTGGAACGTTCGGGCGGTCGGGTGCGTAGAGACGCAACTGAAGATCGAGCGAGCGGCTGGCGGCCCCGCATTCAACCGGAAGAGGGATGGTGAAAGCACCCGAAGCCTCGACCGAAGACGACCCCAGCCGGACCAGCTCATCGCTTCTTCGCACGTCGAGCGCTTCAACGATCAATCCGCCGATGCCTGTACCATTTTCCAGGATTACTCGGCCGGAAACGATGTAGTACCTGCCGGGCACCTCGCCCTTCGACGCATCGCCGATGGGAGATTGGATCGCCGAAGCCGCCATCGAACGTCTCCTTTCTCGCCTGCCGAAGAGTGGAAACGAAAAAGTCGACTACAAGCAGGGGATCCCTACCCAACCCCATCAAGCGTTGCGCCGACATTCCAAATTGTGCGGTCCAGGAACCGGCATCAGAGGACTGCACTCGATAGTCGCATCCGTCTCTCTCATCCGCGAGTATGGTACATCTCAAACGCTTTAATGGGAAGATGCATTGCTCCCTTGGCTGGTTGGACCTCTAACGGTGTCTTCGTCATCTCGAGCGTGGTCATCGTAAAACTAGAAGTTGATGTGGCGAAACCTGATGAACGACCAAATTCGAAGGGTACTCCGTCGACTCGAACAAAAGGCATGGCGATCGTGCAAGGCCGGGAGAACGAACCGCCCAAAGAGGTGGGTTTTGCTTTTTCGGTCCGGACATGAGACTCACCGAATTCGCACTCCACTCGCGTCGAAGAGGAAACACTTACCGAGGTCGAGACCCACTGTCAGTTGGCTGCAGTCCTCTTCAAACCGAAACCCTTCCTGCTCGACGATGATGCGCTCGTCAGGCAAAAGATCGGCATAGATGTAGCTCGTATTGCCGAGATGCTCGGCCACGTCGACATCGATCGTCAGGTCGGCATCGCCTTCGCCGGCGGGAAGAAAATGCTCCGGCCGAATACCGAGGCTCACCGCCTCGCCGACGGCAACCACGCCTGCGCCGACGGGAAAGTCGAGCCGCATATCGGGTCGGCTTGCAAGCGCAACCGTCACATGGCCGTTTCCAGTCGCAGCGACCTGGCCTTTCAGGAAGTTCATTCGTGGAGAGCCGATGAAACCGGCGACGAAGGTGTTGGCAGGATCGTCATAGAGTTCGAGCGGCGCGCCCACCTGTTCGACGACACCGGCGCGCAGGACAACGATCTTGTCTGCGAGCGTCATCGCCTCAACCTGGTCGTGGGTGACGTAGATGACGGTCGACTTCAATGCCTTGTGCAGCTTCGCGATCTCGACGCGCATGTGCACGCGAAGTTCCGCATCGAGGTTGGAGAGCGGCTCGTCGAAGAGGAAGACGTCCGGGTGGCGGACGATGGCGCGACCGATCGCAACGCGCTGGCGCTGGCCGCCGGAGAGCGCCTTTGGTTTCCGCTCCATCAGGGGGTCGAGCTCGAGAATGCGGGCCGCGTCGTCGACGCGCCGGTCGATCTCCTGCCTGTCCATGCCGGCGAATTTCAGGGCAAAGCCCATGTTCTCGCGAACCGTCATATGCGGGTAGAGCGCGTAGGACTGGAAGACCATGGCGATGCCGCGCTTCGACGGATCGACATTGTTCATCGCCGCGTCGCCGATCGTCAGTTCGCCGGAGGTGATGTCCTCGAGCCCCGCGATCATGCGCAGCAACGTCGACTTGCCACAGCCCGACGGCCCGACGAAGACGACGAATTCGCCCGCGCCGATCGTCAGGTCGACGCCCTTGATGATTTCGAGGGCGCCGAAGCGCTTGCGTATGTCGGTGAGGCGAACATCGGCCATGACGGGACCTCAGCTGACGGTGAAGGTGACGGATTGAGGGACGAAGCGGCGGCTCGCGACGACAAGTTCGATGCTGCCTTGCTCGTCGCCGGCTTCTACCCAGAACCCGGTGGCACCGCCCTTCAACGTATGGTCCGCGGGGCCGATGATGCGGCCCGGACCCGAAAGGGCAAGCGAGACCGGCTCCTCGAAATAGGGAAGCAGGTTGCCACACTGGTCCAGGGCGCGCACGACGACGCGCACCGCATCCTTTTCACCGGCGCGGAGCTCCGTGTCGTCCGCCTTGACCTCCAGGGTCGTCGGAACCGGATCGGCAGGCAGAACCAGCGTCTCGACCACCTTGCCGTCGAGATAGCCGGTGATCGTTCCCTCGCGCCAGACGCGGCCCCAGGAGCCGAATTCCTCCTGCGTGACGGTCCGCAGGTCGAGGACGACCGGCGGGTGAGGAAGATGCGGATAATTTTCCCGGTCGGGATAGATCCGCTTTGCCGGCCATTCGCCGAACTTGACGTCGACATAGTCGCAATTGGTGAGGACGATCAGCGGCAGCACGCCGCCGATATTGCGTTCTCCGCGCGCCCAGAAGGTGACCGGCTGCAGCACGACGTTGTCTGCCGGATCGCCCTGGCTCGCATAGGCATAGGCCGCGAGTTTCGGGATGCGGTACATGTCGAGGACGCCGTGATAGCAGATGCGGTCGCCCGAACCGAAATCCTTGTGGGTGTTGTAGTCGAACATGCACCAACCGGTGGAGCCGGCGATGTTGCCGTCGCCTGCGGCTGCGTTGAGCACCAGAAGGTGACGGGTCACATGCTCGGCCTGGCGTTGCTCTTGGTCGAAGCGCTTGGTCGGGTACATGTGGCCGTTATATTCGGTGATCATGTAGGGTATCGGCCTGGTGATGCCGGTCGTCTCCACCCTGTCGCGCAGGACGACGCGCCCGCGGTTGTTGCCGGGCAGTTCCTCGTTGCCGAGGATGAAGTCGTTCATTGTGTAGACGTCTTCGAGCAGTTCCGAATTGGTGATGAAGCGCACGCCGCCGGTCTGGCGCGTTGGGTCGAGTTCGCGGGCGAGCCGGTTCGTCTCGGCGTAGAAGTCGTGATTGTCCTGGCTCTCGTTGATCCGCACGCCCCAGATGATGATCGACGGATGGTTCCAGTCGCGTTCGATCATGCGGCGGACGTTCTCGATCGATTCCTGCTGCCAGGCCTTGCCGCCGATATGCTGCCAGCCGGGGATTTCCTCGAAGACGAGGAGGCCGATCTCGTCGCAGCGGTCGAGGAACCACTTCGACTGCGGATAGTGCGAGGTGCGCACGATATTGCAGGCAAGCTGGTGCTTCAGGATGTCTGCATCCTTCTCCTGTCCGCGCCGGCCCATGGCATAGCCCGTGTGCGGCCAGGACTGATGGCGGTTGAGGCCGCGAAGCTTGAGCGGCTTGCCGTTGAGCAGGAAACCCTCCGGGGTGAAAAGCGCAGTGCGGAAGCCGAAGCGCTGCGTGACTGTGTCGCTGCCATGCTCTGTCTCGATCGACAGGGAGAGCGTGTAGAGTGCCGGATTGTCGATGTCCCAGAGTACAACACCGTCGAGATCGGAGAAGCTGAGGATTGCCTCCCTGCCATCGAGCGCTGCAGACGCAGACGCAACCTTGGTTCCGCTCGCGTCGGCGATGGTCGCGATTAGTTTACCTGAGAAGTTCCGTTCTTCCGGGTTGGCTAGGAAGACGCGTGCGGTGACGCTCTTCTTTTCCGCGAGCGCATCGGGTGTCTCGATCTTGACGTTTCCGATCGAGACGGGGCTTGCGACCTTCAGCCAGACGTCACGGTAGATGCCCGCATAGCAGAGATAATCGATCTGGCCGCCGAAGGGCGGGATTTCGGGGTTCTCCGAGCCGTCGACCTTGACGGTGATCAGGTTGTCGCCGGGCACGAGGTGGGAGGTGAGCCGCGCCTCGAAGGGTGTGTAGCCGTCCTTGTGGGTGACGATCTCGCGCCCGTTCAGATAGACGACGCTGTCGGCCATGGCGGCATCGAAGACCAGCGAGACCTCGCGGCCCTCGAATTCACGTCGCCAGGCGAGGACCTTCTGGTAGGTGAACGGCTTCTGGTATTCGGTCTCGTCGAAATAGTTGTACGGCAGTTCGACGGCGCTGTGCGGCAGACGAACGGTCTCGCCCTCCTGCAGGGCGGAGACGCGTGCCGGCTCGAAGCCGTGGCGAAAGAGCCAGTTGCCGTTGAAATTCTCGATGATGCGCATGGACCGATATTCCTATTTCACTGAGCCCAGCATGCCCTGCACGAACTGGCGCTGCATGAGGAAGAAGATGATCAGGGTGGGAAGCGTGGCGAGGATCGTGCCGATCATGACCACGCCGTAGTCGGGGTAATAGGCCGAGGCGAGCGAGGACACGACGAGGGTGATCGTCTTGGTTTCGTTCGATTGCAGCACGATCAGCGGCCAGAGATAGCTGTTCCAGTTCGTCATGAAGACGATGACGAGGGCGGCCGCGTAAGTGGAGCGCATCACCGGCACGTAGATATAGAGAAAGATCTGCCACTCCTTGAGGCCGTCCACCTTTGCCGCGTCGCGCAGCTCCGTCGGGAAGGCCTTGGTCGACTGGCGGAAGTAGAAGATGATGAAAGCGGAGGCGACTGTCGGCAGTACGATCGCGACATGGGTGTTGATGAGGCCGGTTTTGGCCATCATCATGAAGAGCGGGATCATCAGCGCCGCAAAGGGCACCATCAGCGTCAGCAGCACAAGCGAATAGATCCGGTCGCGCGCCTTGGACTTGAACATCTCGAAGCCGTAACCGGCCAGCGACGAGACGATGATGGTGGAAAGCGTGGCGAGGACAGCCACCTTGGCCGAGTTCCAGAAGACGAGCGGCACGTCGACCAGCGTGAAGAAGTTCGTGACGTTCGTCCCGAACGCGCCACCGAAACTCGTTTTGCCGCCGATGATGTCGATCGACGTGTTGGTCGCGCTGATTACCATCCAGAAGAACGGGAAGAGCGAGAGAAAGGCGGCGACGCCGAGAAAGACGTATTGCAGCGTGGCTGCAGTGAGGCGCGAGGCGTTCATGAACGGTCCCTCGCGGCATAGAACTGCAGGAAGGAGAAGAGCGCCACCATGATGACGATGACATAGGAGATCGTCGCCGCGTAGCCGAAGCTCGGCATGAAGCGGAAGGTGAGATTGTAGATGTAGAGCGAGAGCGTCAGCGTCGCGTTTGCCGGACTGCCACGGCCCTCGGTCAAGTTGTAGACCTCGTCGAAGAGCTGGATCGTGCCGATCGTCGAGATGATCGTCGTGAAGAGGATCACCGGTTTCAGCATCGGCACGGTGATATAGACGAAGCGGGCCCAGGCCGGCACGCCGTCGATCCGAGCCGCCTCGTAAATCGACCTGTCGATGTTCTGCAGCGCCGCGAGATAGAAGATCATGTTGTAGCCCGTCCAGCGCCAGGTGATGGCGAGGATCACCAGCACCTTTGCCCAGAAGGGCTCGGTCAGCCAGCCGATCGGTGCGTCGGTCAGGTGAAGGGCCAGCAGTGCCTGGTTCACGACCCCGTCGACGGAAAACATGCTCTTGAAGAGCACGGAATAGGCAACCAGCGAGGCGACGCAGGGCAGGAAGATCGCGGTGCGGAAGAAGCCGATGAACTTCAGGCGGTCGTTGTTGAGCACGGCGGCGAGCAGCAGCGCCAGCACGATCATGATCGGCACCTGCACCACGAAGAAGGTGATCGTATTGGTGAGCGCCTGAAGGAAGACGGGATCGTTCGAAAGCCGGACCACGTTTCCGAAACCGGCAAACTTCATCATCATGCCCTTCCCGGAGAAGAAGGACAGATAAAGCGAGCGCAGGATCGGATAGACGAGAAAGATCGAGATGAGCAGGATCGACGGGGCGATGAACAGCCAGCCGTTCAGATCGTGATAGCGTTTCAATCCGCCTGCTTTTCCGGCAGCCATGGGAATACCTTCATCGCCAGGAACAAGGGCCGGAACATCCCTTCGCGAGGGAAGGGACGTTCCGGAAGGTGGGGCGGTGTCCGCCGCCCGCCGGGGAGGAATTACTGGATCTGGCCCTCGGCCTGGCTCTGGATGGCCTTCAGGACCTCGTCGACATCGGCACCACTGGCAAGATCGGGAAGGTGGGCGGTTACGGCCGTATCCACCTCGTTGGTGAAGATGCCGTAATTGACGGAGGGAACCTTCGCGAGCCAGTCGGAGAAATTCTGCCAGACCTTCTCGCCGCCGAAGAACGCATCGGCCTCGCCGTAGGCCGGGCCTGTACGGGCGGCAAGGAGCGAACCGACGGCGCCACGTTCGGTCAGGATCTTCTGGTAGAAGTCGACGTCCTTGGCATAGATCTCGTTGAGGAAGTCGATCGCTTCGTCTTTTTCTGCCGAGCTGTCGATGACATACCAGCTGGAGCCGCCGAGGTTGGAGGCATTCGAAGTGCCCTCGACATTGAGCTTCGGGATGGGAGCGACGCCCCACTTGCCGGCCTGGTCGGCCTGGGCCTTGACCGTGCCGGTGATCCAGACGCCGGTGGTGACGGTTGCGACATCGCCGGAGGTGAAGGTCGAGACCCACTCCGTCCAGCCGGCGGCGGGCTTGTGGAGATTGGCCTGCAGGATCTTCTGCTCGGTTTCGAGCGCGGCCTTCAGCGCGGCGTTGCCTTCGATTGAGAGATTGCCGTCCTTCTCGAAATACCAGCTGCCGGCCGACTGCATCAGGATACGCACGAAGCCCGCATCATTGACGTCGAGGCCGAGCATCTTCTTGCCGGTCTTCTCCTCGACAGCCTTGCCGATCTCGATGAAGCGGTCCCAGGTGAGATCCTGCATGTCCTCCGGCTTGAAGCCTGCCTGTTCGAGATAATCCTTGCGGTAATAAAGACCGGTGACGCCGGAATCAAAGGGCACGCCGTAGACCGCGCCGTCGAGCGTCATCAGCTGAACCTTGTAGGGGGCGAAGCCGGAGTAGTCGATCTTGTCCGAAAGGGCGGCAAAGGCGCCGGGAAAGGATTGCAGGTATTTCTGTGCGCCGTAATCCTCAATCAGGACGATATCCGGCAGCGCGTCGGTAGTGCCGGAGGAGAGCGCCGTCTGCAGCTTCTGCTCGACGTCGGCCTTGGCGAAGTCGACGACGTTGAAGGTGGTTTCGGGGTGCTTTGCGGTGTAGCGGGCGCCCGCTTCCTTCATGATCGCGACGTTGAAGTTCGGGTCCCAACACCAGATGGTGATCTCGCCGGCGAATGCTGCGGTCGATGCGAGAAGGCTTGCGCCGGCAAGTGCGCCGGCCGCAAAGCGAGACAGAATCGTCCTGTTGTCCATTGTTTCCTCCCAAGAAACCGATGCGGCAGGTTCCCTCTCTGCCGTCAGCGCAAGATTTACCGAAATCGGAGGTCCGTGCAAGGAAAATTTAGTAAATATTTATCTCGGCAGCGAATGGCACAAATCGCCCGGGTTCACCCTGGCTTGCGGCAGCTGTCGCGCCAGATCAGCTCGGTCGCGATGCGCACCTGCTTGCCGTAATTGCGTCCGGAAAGGCGTTCGAGCAGCAGGTCGACGGCGGTCTCGCCAATGTGCTCACTGTGGATGCGAACGGTGGTGAGCGGTGGGGTGAGGAACTGGGCGACTGGGATGTCGTTGAACGAGACGACGGCGATGTCGTTCGGAATGGAAAGTCCTGCCTCCTGGAGCGCCCGGTAGGCGCCGATCGCCATGTTGTCGTTGGAGGTTACGATGACCTCCGGCCGCTGGGCCAGTGCGAGCAGCTCGCGAGCGAGACGATAGCCGGTTTCCAGCCGCAGGCTCTGTCCGGTCGAACAGTCGGCGAGCGCAAGTAGGTCGGGCTCGAAAGTGCCGTTTTTTCTCTGCCAGTCTATATAGGCCGCACAACGCTTTTCTGCGAAGCGTTGTACACTTTCGTTGAGCTTCTCATGGCTCCCGATGAAGCCGATGCGGCGGTATCCTGCGGCCGTGAGGCCGTCCAGAACCTTCGTCGTTGCGAGTTCCACGTCGGAGAAGACGCTGTCGAGTCCATCGTCCTTCGGGTCGAAGTCGGCAAAGACGAGGTGCCGCGCATGCTGCCTCAGCCAGGCGATCTCGTTGTCGGAATGCTTGCCGATGACGATTACGCCTGATGCACTCGCCAGGAGGTCAGCCTCGGGCAGAGCATCGGAATGAAAGACCTTGACGATCTCCGTCCTGAGATCGCGGCAGCGCGTCTCGATCCCCAGTCGTACGCCGATATAGTAGGGGTCGGCAATTTCGTCGGACGGCTCGAGGAAATGCACGATGACGAGTTTGGTGAGCAGGCTTGGTGCCGTCTGGCTCGTGGTCTTGTTGCGGTTGCGCGGCGTCTCGTAGTTCAACGCCTCCGCCGTTTCGACGATCGCCTGCCGCTTGGCGGGAGAAATCGACAGGGCAGGGTCGTAATTCAGCACCCGCGACACGGTCGCGGAGGAGACGCCCACGGCCTTGGCGATTTCCTTGATCGTTACCATCCCGTCATTCCGTTCTTTTCGGGTGTTCTGTCTCTCGCCGACCCGCAGCTTTCGACATTGTTTTAGTAAATATTTATTTCGGAAAATGCAATGATGGGTTCGGGACGTTGAGCGAGTGGATCGGGAGGAGAGCTATAGCCAACGAGTAGATTCCGCTCAAGGCATTCGGGAGACGTAGTCGGTCCGCGAGACTCAACGACCGCGGCCATGCCGTTACGGGATTGGCGGTGTCGTGAGCTTGACAATCCGGTATCGCTAAAACAGAATCCCGTCATGGTCGAAGAGGATACTCATATCGTCTCCCGTTTCGCCCGCATCCCAACAGGCGGGATGCGGGGATCTCGATCGCATTGATACGACTGCGGTAACGATCCTCTGGCCTCGCCACTCGTGGACGAGGCCTTTCGCATGACCTGTGCCTCGTCCGCTTAACCATGGATGGACTATCAAATGGCACAGAATATCTACGACGATCCCAACTTCTTTTCAGGCTACAGTCAGCTCCCGCGGCAGGTTCATGGCCTTGCCGGCGCTCCCGAGTGGCCGGCACTATGCGCGATGTTTCCCGATGTGACAGACCGACGTGCCCTCGACCTTGGCTGCGGCTTCGGCTGGGTCTCCCGATGGCTGCGCGAACACGGCGCCCGCTCGGTTCTGGGTGTCGATCTTTCCCGGAATATGATTCTGCGGGCACGGGAAACGACCACCGACCCGGCAATCGACTATCGAATTGCCGACATCGAGACAATTGAGCTGCCGGTTGGAGCCTTCGATTTCGCCTTCAGTTCCCTGACCTTCCATTACATTCGGGATTTTGCCCGCCTTGCACGAATGGTCTATCGAGCGCTTATGCCGGGCAGTCATTTCGTCTTCTCGATCGAGCATCCCATCTTCATGGCCGCCGCAGATCCGCACTGGATCGTGGATGAGGATGGGCGAAAGACATGGCCGGTCAACCGCTATGCGCTGGAAGGAGAGCGCCGCACGAACTGGCTTGCGGCGGGAGTAGTGAAGCATCACCGCACCATTGCAACCACGTTGAACGCATTGATAGGCGCTGGGTTCGCCATCGAGGCGGTGAGTGAGTTCGCGCCGACAAGCGAGCAGATAAGGGAAAACCTGGGTCTTCAAGAGGAACTCGAAAGGCCGATGATGTTGCTCGTCTCGGTGAGGCGGCAGGCGTAAGTTTCGTCGGTGGGCACCCTCTCTCGTGGCGGAGCGAAGAATGCGTAGCCGCAACGACCGGCAGGTGGCGGGTCTCAGGCGGGGACGGACGGTGGCGTGAATTGAAGAGACGGTGGAGCCCGGACGAGCGCCGGGCACCTGACGCCGGACCGCTCGTGCGTTCACCTGAAATCCGTCACCTTGACCCATGAGATCTGAGTGTGACCACGCTGGGCCTCATTGCCGGTGGCCGCCTTGACAAGGTTCGCGGTCGATGAGGTCATCCAGCCTTTGCTGCCCGCGCTTCGGCGATCGCCGCCTTGAGGCCCTTTTCGTCGAGAACGCCGCCGAAGGTTGTGCGTCCGATAACGAATGAGGGCGTGCCGACGAAATTGAAGGCCAGCGCCTGGTTGTAGTTGCGGTCGAGCAGGCTGGAGATCTTGCTCGTATGCTTGTTCACCGAGGCGGCGATCTCCTTCATCGACAGGCCGGCGCCCGTCAGAACCTCGTCGACATCGTCATTCGTCAGTCTGCCGGCCGTCTTCATCAGCGCTTCCATCGCAACCTCGTATTTGCCGATCTGCGCAGCGCCCAGAACGGCCTGGGCGGCGAAAATCGACGCATCGCCGAAGACCGGCCAATCCTTCATGACCAGACGGACATTGCCGTCTTCCTTGATGACCTTCTCCACCGTGGGGTGGATCTTCTTGCAGTATGGGCATTGATAATCGAAGAATTCCACCACGGTGACGTCGCCCTTGGGATTGCCGAGCACCGGCGCGTCCGGGTCGAAGAAGACGGTTCTCTCGGTGATTTCCTGGCTGAAGGCAAAGCTGGGTGCCAGCGCCACGAAGGCGCCAGCGCCAGCGGCGGCGGTGAGCAGGTCTCTGCGGGTGATCATTTCAGATTTCTCCTATTCCTGTTTCTTCCGGGCCCAGCACCACGACCTTCGATCCTTTCGGAACGCGGCGATGCAGGTCGATGATGTCGTGGTTGAGCAGGCGGATGCAGCCGGACGAAACCGACTTGCCGATCGACCACGGCTCGTTGGTGCCGTGGATGCGGTAGAGCGTGTCTCTGCCGTCCTGATAGAGATAGAGGGCGCGCGCACCGAGAGGGTTCTTGATGCCGCCAGGCAGTCCGGCCGCCAAGGGGGCGTAGCGTTCCGGATCTCGCTTGATCATGCTCTGGGTCGGGACCCAGCCGGGCCACTGCGCCTTGCGCGCGATATCGGCCTCTCCCTTGAATTCCATGCCGGCCTTCGCGACGCCGACGCCATAACGCATCGCCTTGCCGTTCTCCATGACGAGGTAGAGGAAGCGGGCGTAAGGGTCGACGACGATGGTCCCGGGCGGATAGCCCGTCTTGTAGTCCACGACCTGACGGACGTTCTTCGGATTCATTTTCGAGACGTCGATACCAGGCACCGTCTCCTCGCCATCCTGCATGGGCGCATACATGCTGGCGATGCTTTCAGCCACCTTCGGCGTTTCGATTTTCGGGCGCACCGGATCTGTCTGCGAGCAGGCGGATATGCCTGCGGCGAGCAGCAAGAGGGCCCCGAGCCGCAACCCCGATCGTGTCAGGGTGGCATTGGCAGGTGTCATTGCAAGTTTCCTTCTCGGTCTGTCAGTCGTTCAATTTGCTGGATGAGAACCTCGCGAGAGATTTCGCCGAGATGGGAGGCCATCACCGTTCCGTCATCTGCGAGAAAGAGGGTCGCGGGCAGTCCGACCGCACTGTAATGGCGGCTGAGCGTCATCTGCGTGTCTAGAACGACCTTGCGGAGCGTCAGGCGCTGGCCCCGGAGATACCTGTCCACCTGCGCCGATTGCTCCCCCTGATTGGCAAAGAGGAAATCGGCGCCGGTCGCCCCGTCGGCAATCTCCGCCATCATTGGCAGTTCGCGCCGGCATGGCGGGCACCATGTGGCCCAAAGGTTGAGAACGATCGGCCGGCCTCCGCCGC
Source organism: Ciceribacter thiooxidans (assembly GCF_014126615.1). NCBI lineage: Bacteria > Pseudomonadati > Pseudomonadota > Alphaproteobacteria > Hyphomicrobiales > Rhizobiaceae > Ciceribacter > Ciceribacter thiooxidans. The sequence goes on along the minus strand of NZ_CP059897.1, from coordinate 53,276 downwards.
CGATTGTGATCCGATCTCCTGTGAGGCTCTGCAAGGTGACGTCAGGGGGTGGAGCATGCGTCCGGGAGAGCGTCAGGAAGGCGGTCGCCCCCGTGATTGTGACCCCTGCAACGACACTTGCCGCCGCCCAGGTAAAGAGCCGCCGGTCCCGGATGAACAGGATGACCATCATCGTGACAACGGCCCCGGCTCCTTCGGCCCAGGAAAAGCCGCCCTGCCAAAGGGCGAAGATCCGCCATGGTTCGGAGAGGAAACCGTCCAGGTGCTGCAGCACATGCACCGCCCGCGCGCCGGCCACGCCGGAAAAGGCGGTCCATGTCGACCAGCGGGCGAGTTTGTCGTCCACGCGCCAGGCGAGAAAAGACGTCAGGCCGAGAAACGTGACCAGACCTGCAATGGCGGCGAACCGTTCGGCATCGAAGACGAGAGGACCGATGGCGACGGCATTCATGGCGCGCGTTCCATGATGTTGCCCGCCGAGGCGACGACGGCCTCTGAGGAGATTTCGCCGACGAGACGCGTCGAGGGCTTTTCACGGAGGTCGTTCGAAAGGAACAGCATTGTCGGGGGCCCGACGACCTGCAGCTCCTTCATCAGGGATCGCTTCTCGTCCGTGAGGTTCGTGAGATCGACGGCGACGAGACGGACATCCCGAAGGGCGTTCGCAACCGCGGGCGCCGGAAGGACGGATCGCTCGATCGCTCTGCAAGTGACGCACCATTCGGCCGTGAAGTAGACGAGCGCCGGCCTCGCCCGAGCATCCGCGGTTTGCGTGAGGAGCGATGACAGTTCGGTGGAAGAACCGACCTCCTGAAAGGATGCCTTGCTGATCTCGTCCGGTTTCGACAAGACGTCCGCTGGTCTTGCCGTAAAGGCTGCCAATGGATTGAGAGGGTTCGCCGAACCCGAAGCGGCGCCGACGGCAAGCAGGAGCCCGTAGAACCCGGCTAGAATCCCAGCAGCCTTCGCAAGACGGGGACCGCCCCGGCATCCGGTGGCAATTGGTCGAAGGTTCCGATGAAGACCGCGAAAGTGATGAGCAGCGCCGACCACAGCGCCAGTCCGATACCGGGCGGCAGTAGATGGTCGACGAACCAGAGTGAGGTTCCAAGAAAGATGAACCCGAAGACCTGGCGGACGCGCTCCATCCATCGCCCTGCGCGTGGCAGCAGGCCCGTGCCGAAAGTGCCCATGAGGATCAGCGGAATACCCTTTCCGATGCCCAGCGCAAAGAGAGAAGCCGCTCCGAGTGCCACGTTGCCGGTCTGGGCGATATAGAGAAGGGCGCCGGCAAGCGGTGCGGTTACACACGGGCCGATGACGAGAGCGGAAGAGAAACCGAGGGCCGCTGACGAGACGAGGGAACTCCGGCCCGTGCGCTGTTTTCCAAAGGCACTTCTTACGGAGGCCGGAAGCTGAAGTTCGAACAGTCCGAAATTCGACAATGCGAGCGCCACGAAGAGGGCGGCCAGCAGAATGGTTGCGGTCGTTGACTGGAGCGCGGCCTGAAAGTTCTGACCCGACCATGCCGCCGTCACGCCGAGGATACTGAAGGCTGCGGCAAGCGCGACGACATAGCTCGACGACAGTGCAAATCCCCGGCCGGCCGAGAGCCTCTCACCCTCGCGCGCGAGCGTGGCGGCGAGGATCGGATACATCGGAAAGACGCACGGGGTGAAGGCGAGGAGGACTCCGAAACCGAGGAACCCGGCCAGAAGCAGAAGAGTGCCGCCCCGATCGAGGAGGGCTCCGACCATGCCGCCGGACGGGGCGTCAGCCACGCGGATACCCGTCCCGGTCGACGGGAATGACGCAACATCGGGAACCGATTGAAAAACGGCCTTCGTCTGTGGTGCAGAGATTGCCAATTCTCGACCCGGTTTGCTGGTCGAGGCTGAGAGCGGAAGCGCCGACGGGTCCAGCTCGACGGTGGTCGGAGGATAGCAGAGACCACCGTCCTGGCAGCCCTGATAGGTCACCTTCAACGTGCCGGCGGGAGGCTCGACGACGGTTGCATTGACGTTTCCGTAATAGACCTCGGTGCTTCCGAAGCCCGGATCATCCTTGATAACGCCCGACGGCGTTTCCACCTGAGGCGACGGGCCGTCGGCAATCACAGTCAGGTATTCGCGATAGAGATAATAGCCGTCTTCGATCTGCCAGTTGAGTACGACGTCGCCACGATCGCGATGGGCGCTAAGCCGGAAGGCCCGCTCCATGGGCAGGGGCGCCCCCACGGGACTTGCGAGCGCCGCGGTGGCGAACGCAAGGATGAGACATGAAACCGACAGAAGAACGCGCAAACTCTCTGCTCCGTTGCTGATGTGCGCAGGCGGTCTCCCCCGCCAACCTTAAGGCAGCCTTAAGGTCGGTGGTGCACGGAGGCCGGAGAACGAGAACGAGGATCGAATGCGCCTGCTGGTCGTTGAAGACGACGAAATCCTGCTGGACGGGCTCAAGGTGGGCCTGCAATTGTGCGGCTTCACCGTCGATGCCGTGACGACAGCTGCCGACGCGGAGGCCGCCGTCGCCGCCGACACATTTGATGCGGTGATCCTCGACCAGATGCTTCCCGACGGTTCAGGGCTGGATGTCCTTTCAACGATGCGTGCCGCGAAGGATCGCACGCCCGTCCTTCTCCTGACTGCAAAGGACGAGGTGAGGGATCGGATCGCCGGATTGGACGCGGGCGCTGATGACTATCTCGGCAAGCCGTTCGATCTCGACGAGGTGGCGGCAAGGCTGCGGGCCATCGTTCGCCGCGGCCAGGGGAGAGCAGAGAGCACTCTTAGCTGGAACGGAGTGGCGCTCGATCCCGCACGAATGATCGCCACAAGGGAGGGCGCGACCGTCTCGCTCTCCCGACGGGAGTTCGTCATCCTTCAGGCGCTCATGGAGGCGCCGGGTGTGATCCAGTCGAAGTCCCTGCTGGAGCAGAAACTCTATGGCTGGCAGGAAGAGGTGGAGAGCAACACGATTGAGGTTCACGTGCACAAGCTGCGATCCAAATTGGGCGCGGACTTCATCGAAACCGTCCGGGGTGCCGGGTATCGACTGAGGGCGATCTGATGAACTCGATGCGGATCCGGCTTTTCACTATATTGCTTGCGACCACCAGTGCCGTCTGGCTCTTTGCCGCGGTCTGGATCTATGCCAGTACCCAGGCCGAGGTCGAGCGAGTACTGGACGCCCGGCTGATGGAGGCGGCCCGGATGGTGAGTTCGCTCATCTCCGACCACAGGGTCGATGCCGCCGCGGCTGTGGGTGTTGCCACGGACAAGCCACTTCCGGCGCCGTTCGAAAAGGCGAGTGGCAATTATAGCCGCCAACTCTCCTGCCAGATCTGGTCGCTGGAGGGCAGTCTCGTCAGCCGATCCGAAAGTGCCCCCGAGACCTCGTTGGCCGACCACACCAGCGGCTTCAAGGAGACCGAAATCGACGGACAGCGTTGGCGCGTGTACGCGGTGGTGAACCCGGCACTCGGCGTGCGCGTGCTTGTCGGCGACAGTCTGGAGATCCGCGAACGCCTGATCGGCGACGTCATGAAGGGGCTCCTCTTGCCGGGGATTATCATACTGCCCGTTCTGGCGCTGCTGATCTGGCTGAGTGTCGGTCGCGGCCTGGCGCCGCTCACGCGCATTGCCGTAGGTTTGTCCGGGCGATCGGCGACCGAACTGCATCCGATCGACGACAGGGCCGCCCCGGGCGAGATCCGGCCCGTCCTCCATGCGCTGAACAGTCTGTTCGGGCGGGTCGCTGAGGCGCGCGAGCGGGAGCGGAGCTTCACGGCTTATGCCGCGCACGAGCTGAAGACGCCGCTTGCCGGATTGAAGACCCAGGCCCAGATCGCCCTGCGTACAGACGATCCGAAGGTCCAACGCGATGCGCTTTCCCGGATATCGACGAGCGTCGACCGCACCAGCCGAATGGTCCGCCAGCTCATCGATCTCGCCGCGGTCGACTCCGCGGTGTCGGCGCCTGTGGACGATGCCGTCGATCTTCATTCGCTGCTCAGCGAGATTGCCTCGGACCTCGAGCCTCTCCTGACTGCAGGCGAGGTTCGTGTCGCCCGCGCGTGGGGCGAGCACGATCCTACGGCAGTGATGGTAAAGGCGGATCGCACATTGGTGCAGCTGGCGCTCCGCAACGTTATGGAGAATGCAATCCAGCATTCACCGCGCGGGAGCGAAGTCAGCTGCAAGGTTTTTCGGAGCGGAGACGACGCCGTCGTCGTAATCACGGACCAGGGTCACGGAATCTCCGCCGCGGAGGAGGCACGTGTGACGGAACGCTTCTTCAGGGGCGCGCATCCCGCGGGCCATGGTAGCGGTCTCGGGCTCTCGATCGTCCGGATGGCACTTGACCGCCTGGGCGGCGACATGGCGTTCGAGAAGACGGCTGAGGGATTCGTGGTCAGGATGCGCTTCCCGCATGATCGGCCGGTGCCCGATGCTGGTCCCGGTCGGCAGGCAGCCGCCGGCGAGAATTTGTAGTTGCCCGCCGCGGGCGGAGGCATCGCGACGGGCTTCGAAAAGGAGATGGGGCCCGGACGAACGCCGGGCACCACGACACCATATGGTTAGCGGCCAAGCACGCTGCCGATCGCGTCCGCCGTCGCCTTCACGACGGTATCGGCTTCCTCGCGTGTCAGGCAGAGCGGCGGGGCGAAGCCGAGAATGTCGCCTTCCGGCATGGCGCGGCCGATGACGCCGCGTTCGAGGAGCGCTGCCGCGATCTGCGGGCCGACCTTCGCTGCCGGGTCGAAGAACTTGCGGTCGTCGCGGTCCTCGACGAATTCCACGGCAGCCATCAGGCCGTCGCCGCGGACTTCCCCGACGTTGCGGTGGTCGCCGACGGCCTTCTGCAATTCGGCACGGAAATAGGCGCCGGTCGAACCGGCATTTTCCACAAGGTCGAGCTCATCGATGAGCTCGAGATTGGCAACGCCGGCCGCGGCGCAGATCGGATGCGCCGAATAGGTCCAGCCGTGGCCGATCGGCCCCAGCTCGTCCGATCCCTTCACCAGCACCTGCCAGACCTTGTCCGACACGATCGTGCCCGATAGCGGCGCGTAGGCCGAGGTCAGGCCCTTGGCAATGGTGATGAGGTCGGGCGTGATGCCGTAATGATCCGAGCCGAACATGGTGCCGAGGCGACCGAAGCCGGTGACGACCTCGTCGGCGACGAGCAGGATGTCGTATTTGCGAAGGACCGCCTGGATCTTCTCCCAGTAGCCCTTGGGCGGCGGCACGATGCCACCGGTGCCGAGGATCGGCTCACCGATGAAGGCGGCGATCGTGTCGGGTCCTTCCGCGAGGATCATCTCTTCCAGCTTGTCGGCGCAGTATTGCGCAAATTGCTCTTCGCTCATCGAACGATCAGGGCGGCGGAAGTAATAGGGTGCCTCCGTGTGCAGGACTGGCGCGCGCGGCAGGTCGAAGGCGTTGTGGAATAGCCGGAGCCCGGTCAGCGAGCCGGTCATTACGCCCGAACCGTGATAGCCGCGCCAGCGCGAGATGATCTTCTTCTTCTCCGGGCGGCCGAGGATATTGTTGTAGTACCAGATTAGCTTGATGTTGGTTTCGTTGGCGTCCGAGCCGGAAAGCCCGAAATACACGCGGCTCATGCCCTCCGGCGCCCGGTCGATGATCATCTTGGCAAGGCGGATCGATGCCTCCGTGCCGTGTCCGACATAGGCGTGATAATAGGCGAGGTTCTTCGCCTGCTCGGCGATGGCATCGGTGATCTTTTCGCGTCCGTAGCCGACATTGACGCAGTATAGGCCGGCGAAGGCATCGAGGCTCCGCTTGCCGGTCGTGTCGGTGATGTAGACGCCGTCTCCGCCGCCGATGACGCGGGTCGGGGTTTCACCGCGCGCGTGCATCCCCATGTGGGTGGAGGGGTGGAAGAAGTGATCACGGTCCCAGGCGGTGAGTTCGTTGCTTCGTTCGAGCATGGTCTTTCCTTTCGTAGTCCGGTTCAAGCGGCGGTGTCGATGCAGAGGTATTTGAGCTCGGTGAAGGCCTCCATGCCGTGGCGCGATCCCTCGCGTCCAAGGCCCGACTGTTTCCAGCCTCCGAAGGGGATTGGTCCCCCGGTAATCTTCACACGGTTGATTGCCACCATTCCGTATTCGAGCGCGCGGGCAAGCCGCATCTGGCGCGCTCCGTTTTCGGTGACGACGTAGGCGACGAGGCCGTATTCGGTGTTGTTGGCGCGGGCGATGACCTCGTCCTCGGTATCGAAGGCGGTGACGGCGGCCACGGGGCCGAACGTCTCCTCCCACATTACGAGGGCATCGTCGGGCACATCGGTCAGCAGCGTCGGCTGGAAGAAGAGCGGCCCCGCGGGATGGCGCTTGCCGCCGACGACAAGCTTCGCCCCTCTTTTCAACGCGTCGGCTACGTGTTCTTCGACCTTGGCGATCGCGCGCTCATGCATCAGTGGTCCGATATCGGTATCTGGCTCCAGGCCCGAACCCGTCTTGAGGCGCGCGATCCGCGCGGCGAAGGCCTCCTCGAAAGCCTTGAGAACGGGGTGCTCGACATAGATGCGGTTGGCGGCGAGGCAGTCTTGCCCCGAGGTCGCAAACTTGGCGGCAATCGCGATGTCGGCCGCCTTTTCCACATCGGCGTCGGCGAAGACGATCAGCGGGGCGTGCCCGCCAAGTTCCATGACGAGGCGTTTCATGGTCGGTGCGCACTGGCCTGCAATCAGCCTGCCGATCTCGGTCGACCCCGTGAAGCTCATGGCGCGGATGCGGGCATCGCGGCTCATGTGCCCGACGATCGTCGCGGCATCGCCGGTGAGAACGTTGAAGACGCCGGCCGGAAGACCCGCCCGTTCACCGAGTTGTGCCAGGGCGAGTGCGGAAAGCGGTGTTTCGGAGGACGGGTGCGCGACGACGGTATTGCCCGCAGCAAGCGCTGCGGCCGCCTTGCGGGTGATCATCGCGGACGGGAAGTTCCACGGAGTGACGATCCCGACGACGCCGAGTGCCTCCCTACGGACGAACATTTCGGCTCCGGGGAGATGGCTCGTCACGCTTTCGGCGTTGAGCCGCTTACCCTCCTCGCCATACCATTCGAGGAAGGACGCGGCATAGTCGATCTCACCGCGCGATTCAGCGAGTGGCTTGCCCTGCTCGAGCGTCATCAGCAGGGCGAGATCGTCCTTGGCGGCATGCATCAGGTCGTGCCACCGACGAAGGATCGCGGCGCGTGCCTGTGGGAGCATGTCACGCCAGGACTTGAAAGCCTGTTCTGCAGCGTCGACGGCCTCTGATACCTGGGCGCCGTCGAGTGCCGCGACGAAGGCGAGAGTCGCACCGGTCGAAGGATCGCGGACTTCCCGCGTCCTCCCGGCTTCGCCGGCGACCCAGCGTCCACCGATATAGGCGAGTTCCCGCAGCAATTGCGGGTCGCTCAGGTGTTTAAGAGCGTCGTGAAAGGCTGTGCGCGCAAAGACGGCGGTCATCTCGTATCTCCTCGACTTGGTGCGGGAAGATTGCCACGCTTGGCGCGAGAGATTGTCCAATCAGCTGTGCGTGGAGAGAGACTTTGACCAAAGTTGCCCGGATCGTAAGAGAGATTGTCTCGGCATGAGAGCGCCCGACACGGCTGACACGGTGCCGGTGCTGTGGGTGGCCCGGTCGATCTTACCCGGCTTGCGGCAACAGCGTGGCGAGCGGCAGGATGGTCTCGTCTTTCACGGTCTTCGTGACGATGTAGGTGAAATAGCGGTCGATGCCGAGCTCGCGCGCCAGCAGTTCGTCGACCAGTCGCTGGTAGGCGTCGATATCGCGGGTCATGAACTTCAGGATGTAGTCGACACCGCCGCCGACCGACCAGCAGGCGACGATTTCGGGGATTGTCGCGACCACGCGCTCGAAGCGGTCGAAATCCGCCTGGCGGTGATTTGCGAGCGTGACCTCCATCATGACGTTGGTGACGGGCGCAACCTGACGCACGGCAACGCGTGCATGATAGCCGGTCACGATACCGGCTTTTTCGAGTTTCCGAAGCCGCATCCAGCAGGGTGTCGGTGACAGCCCGACGCGTTCGGCGAGCGCCAGCTTGGTGATCCGGCCGTCGGCCTGGATCGCCTCAAGGATGCGCAGATCGATCGCGTCGAGTTTCATTCGGGAGTGCCTTCTATCGAGCTTCGGTCGCGTCAAAGTCAGGGAAAAGACATTGGGTGTTCACTTTTGCGTTGTCAATTGAGCTGATTTTGATCACTGTCGAAATCATGACAAATTGGATGCCCGACACAACACTTCTGCGCCGCCCTGCCTATCTCTCCCTGGCCGATCAGTTTGCCCGCGCGATCCAGGAAGGGAAGCTCCAGAACGGTGCGCGACTTCCGACCCATCGAAAGCTTGCAGACGACCTGAAGTTGTCGGTGCAGACGGTGAGCCGAGCCTATGACGAACTCATTCGACGCGGGCTGATCTCCGGGGAAATCGGCCGCGGGAGCTTCGTGCAGACCCGCCCGTCCGAACCCGAGCCGCCATACCTGCCGGAGCGGTTGGGCGAACTGATCGATCTTTCGATCCTCAAACCGGTCTGCGAGCAGATCCATCTCGAAAAGATGCGGCAGGGTTTTGCCTGGCTCGCCGAGAACCTGCCGGCGAGCTCAGCCCTTTCCTTCCGGCCGAACATGGTGTTCCCCCGCCATCGCAACGTCGCAGCACAATGGCTGTCACAGTGTGGGCTCGACGTGTCGCCGCTCAATATCAGCCTTACCAACGGTGCTACATCCGCCATGACGGTGGCGCTGATGAGCGTGGCGCCGCCCGGTTCGACGGTTGCCACTGAGGCGATCAGCCACCATACGCTCGTGCCGCTCTCGAGCTATCTTGGCATCCACCTCCAGGGCTTGCCGATCGATGAAGACGGCATGATTCCAGAAGCGCTTGACGAGGCTTGTCGCAAAGGCGTCATTCGCGCGATCTTCCTGCAGCCCTCAGTCATAAACCCGACGGCGACGTTGATGAGCGTCGAGCGCCGAGCGGCGCTTGCCGAGGTCGCGCGACGACACGACCTCGCCATCATCGAAAACGACATCCTCGGGCCGCTCGTGGATGAAGGTTTGCCGCCGGTTGCGGCACTTGCGCCGGAACGAACCCTTTATGTGACCAGCTTCACGAAGATCACGGTGCCCGGCTTGCGGATCGGCTATCTGGCGGCGCCGGATCGCTACGTGGCCGCCGTTGCCAACCGCCACCTAGTGTCAAACTGGATGGCGACTCCGTCGATCGCCGAGATCGCAACACGCTGGGTGAGCGACGGCACGGCGACTGAGCTCGTGAACTGGCAGCGCCGGGCGCTGGCCACGCGCCACGCAATTGCCGAGGAGACGCTGGGCAGGCTTCCCCACCGCAGCCATCCGCAGGGCCTGCATGTCTGGCTGCCTCTGCCCGAGGGCCATCTGGAGGACGCATTCGTTTCCCAGGCGAGACTTCGCGGCGTCGCAATTGCTCCCGGTGCGTCATTCCGGACGGCCGACAGCGGCTGGCACCCCGCTGTCCGGATATCGCTCGGCTCGACGACGGAGCAGGAACTGAGGACGGGGCTGGGCATTATCGCTTCGCTGGCGCTCGGTGATCCGGAAGCGCTGCTGCTCGCGATCTGACTTGGGCGCCCATGATTTGGGCGTTCTCACAATAATTGTCATGATATTATTATTATAATTGACATGATTTGAGAGGCGCATCATCGTTAGGTCATCATCTGTCTCAAAGGGAGAGAGACACGAATGCCCGAGCCGATTATCCGCATCGACAATATCGTGAAGAGGTACGGTCATCTGACGGTGCTGGATGGGCTCTCGATGGAGGTCATGCCCGGTGAAAAGCTCGCGCTGATCGGCCCCTCCGGCTCTGGCAAGACGACGATCCTGCGCATCCTGATGACGCTCGAGAGCATCAGCGGCGGCTTCATCCAGGTCGAAGGCGAGCAGCTCTATCACATGACGAAGGGAGATGGCCTCGTTCCCGCCGATGAGCGCCACCTGCACAAGATGCGCGAAAAGACCGGCATGGTCTTTCAGCACTTCAATCTCTTTCCCCACAAATGTGTGCTCGACAACGTGACGCTCGCGCCGATGCTGACGAAGGGCGTTCCGCGGGCCGACGCCGAAAAGCGGGCGATGGAGCTGCTCGACATGGTTGGGCTTGCCGACAAGGCGAAGAACATGCCGGCGCAACTGTCCGGCGGGCAGAAGCAGCGCGTTGCGATCGCGCGCGCACTGGCGCTTTCCCCGAAGATCATGCTGTTCGACGAGGTGACCTCCGCGCTCGACCCTGAGCTCGTCGAGGAGGTGCTGAACGTCATGCGCAAGCTGGCGGATGAGACGGACATGACCATGCTGCTCGTGACCCACGAGATGGGGTTCGCCCACGACTTTGCCGATCGGGTGCTCTTCTTCGACCGCGGCAAGATCGTCGAGGAAGGAAAGCCCGAGGACATCTTCCGGCACCCGACCCAGGAGCGCACCCAGGCCTTCCTGCACAAGATCATCGCGGCCGGGCATCGCGTCTGAGCATCTACTCAGTGCGTGCCTCACGCATGACCACCAAGACAACAACAGAGGAGACGGGAACAATGAAACTGAGAGACTGGATTTCTGTCGCGGCAGGTGCGACCGCCTTGATCGCAATGGCGGCTGCAACGCCCGCCACTGCGGACGACAACAAGCTGGAGGAGTTGAAGGCGCAGGGCTTCGCGCGCATTGCCATCGCCAACGAGCCGCCGTTCACGGCCGTCGGTGCCGACGGCAAGGTTTCGGGGGCTGCGCCGGACGTCGCCCGCGAGGTCTTCAAGCGCCTCGGCGTTGCAGACGTCGTTGCGTCGATTTCGGAATATGGCGCAATGATCCCGGGCCTTCAGGCCGGGCGTCACGATGCCATCACCGCCGGGCTTTTCATGAAGCCGGAGCGTTGCTCGGCCGTTGCCTATTCCGAACCGATCCTTTGCGACGCGGAAGCCTTTGCCCTGAAGAAGGGTAATCCGCTTGGCCTGAAGAGCTACAAGGATATCGCTGACAATCCCGATGCGAAGATCGGTGCGCCGGGCGGCGGCACTGAGGAAAAACTGGCGCTCGAAGCCGGCGTGCCGCGCGACCGTGTCATCGTCGTGCCGGATGGGCAGAGCGGCTTGAAAATGCTTCAGGACGGTCGCATCGACGTCTATTCGCTGCCTGTCCTCTCGATCCACAGCCTGATCGAGAAGGCGAATGACCCGAACCTTGAGGTCGTGGCGCCGGTCGAGGGTGCCCCGGTCTACTGTGACGGTGCAGCCTTCAGGAAGGGTGACGAGGCCCTGCGCGACGCCTTCGACGTCGAGCTTGCCAAGATGAAGAAATCGGGTGAGTTCGCGAAGATCATCGAACCCTACGGCTTCTCGGCAAAGGCGGCGATGTCGACATCGCGCGAGAAGCTCTGCGCAGCCAAGTAGTCGGCGTTCTCAGCATCGGCAGCCTTCTCTCCGCCGCGGCGGAGGGGAGGCGCCCGGTGCCGCCGATGCCAAAACCGAATTCGACGGGAACGTTTGAACAATGATCGACTGGTCCGGTTACATCGGATTGATCCTCGAGGGCGCATGGGTAACGGTGCAATTGACCCTCATGGGTTCGGCGCTCGCGCTGGTGGCGGCCTTTGCAGCCGGGCTCGGACGGCTCAGCCGGTTCATGGCGGTGCGTATGCTCGCCACGACCTACATCGAGTTCTTTCGCGGCACCTCCATCTTCGTCCAGCTCTTCTGGGCCTATTTCGTGCTTCCGTTTGCCGGCATCACGCTGACGCCGCTACAGGCTGGCGTGCTGGCGCTCGGGCTCAACGTCGGCGCCTACGGGGCCGAGGTCGTGCGCGGCGCGGTCAAGGCGATCGGACGCGAGCAGCGGGAGGCGTGCATTGCGCTTAATCTCACCCGCGGCCAGGCGATGCGGCACGTGATCCTGCCGCAGGCCTTGCCGCTGATGCTGCCGACCTTTTGCAACAATGCGATCGAACTCCTGAAGGGAACGGCCGTCGTCTCGCTGATCTCGCTCACCGACATGACGTTCCAGGCCCAGGTGGTCAGGGCGCAGACCGGCAGCACGCTGATTCCGTTCGCGACCATCCTGGTGCTCTACTTCATCATGGCTTCGGTCATCTCGTCCGGCATGCGCTGGCTCGAGCGGCGCGCCACCCGCGGTCTCGATGGTGTGAGGGCCTGACCATGGAATGGGATTGGGAATTCGTCCGCCAGATCATGCCGACGCTCCTCGAGGGCGCGAAGATCACCGTCCTTGCGACCGTTCTCGGCGCGGCCGTCGCTGCGGTGCTCGGGCTCCTTTTCGCGGTGCTGCGGATGGCCGCTCCGGCGCCGATTGCGCGCACGACCAGTTTTGCTGTCGAGTTCATTCGCGGCACGCCGCTGCTGGTGCAGCTCTATTTCATCTTCTACGTCCTTCCGGACATCGGCATCCGCCTGCCGGCGTTGCTTGCCGGCGTCATCGGCCTTGGGATTCACTACGGCACATACGCCGCGGAGGTCTATCGAGCGGGGATCGAAAACGTTCCGCGCGGCCAGTGGGAGGCGGCCAAGGCGACGAACCTGACGGAGCGTCAGACCTGGATCCACGTAATCCTGCCGCAGGCGATACCGCCGATGATCCCGGCGCTCGCAAATTACCTGATCGCCATGTTCAAGGAGACGCCGCTCCTTTCCGCAATCACGGTGCTGGAGCTCATGAACCAGGCCAAGAGCATCGCCAACAGCAACTATCGTTACATCGAACCGATGACCTTGGTCGGCGTGTTCTTCTTGATCATAAGCCTGATCTCCGTCGTCTTCCTCCGCTCTCTAGAAGAGCGCTACGCACGGGTGGAGGAACGATGATGACGAACCCGGTTCCGATTTCGCTTGCCACGCGCGCGCCCCGGCTTGATACGCGACCGCTCGACAAGCGCGTCGGCCTCATCATCCTGGCGACGGATCACACGACGGAAGTGGATTTCCAGCGTCTCGTCGCATCCGACCGCATCGGCGTCTACGTTGCCCGCATACCCTACGCCAATCCGGTGACGCCGGAGAACCTGAGGGCGATGCAACCCTCGCTAACGGCGGCGGCCGCTCTGATCCTCCCCGACGAGACGCTCGATGTCGTGATGTATTCCTGCACCTCGGCTTCCGTGGTGATCGGTGACGCCGAAATTGCTACGGCCTTCAATGCCGCCAAGCCCGACACTCCCGTGGTTACCCCGACGGCTGCGGCGGTGCGGGGGCTGAAGGCGCTCGGTGCCAGACGGATATCGGTGCTGACGCCCTATACGATCGAGACGAGCCGGCCGATGGCGGACTATTTCTCCGCGCTCGGCTTCGAGATCGACCGCTTCACCTGTCTCGGGCTCACCGACGACCGGGAGATGGCACGTATCGCGCCGTCGGAAATCGTTGCTTTCGCGAAGGAGGCGATGGCGCCGGAGTCGGACGCACTCTTCATTTCGTGCACGGCTGTTCGTGCAGCCGGCGTGATCGCCGAAATCGAGGCTGCGATCGGCAAGCCTGTCGTCAGCAGCAACTATGCAACCGCCTGGGCGTGCCTTCGTCTCAGCGGCGACAACGAGGCTCGCCCTCAACTCGGTCGGCTGATGGCGTTGCCGCTCGACGGAGCCTGGACATGACTGCCGCGCTTCCCGTGGGCATTGAGGAAATCGAGGTTGCCGCCCGGCGCATTGCCGGCCGCGTGCTTCGCACACCGCTCGTCTTCTCGTCGGCGCTCAGCGAGCGCTGCGGCGTGCCGGTCGGTCTGAAGCTTGAGCATCACCAAACGACCGGCAGCTTCAAACTTCGCGGTGCGAGCAACGCGGTGCTTTCGCTGTCACATGATGAGCGGGCACGCGGTGTGGTCGCCGCCTCGACCGGCAATCACGGCAGGGCGCTTGCGCACGCCGCGAAGGCGGAAGGGTCGATTGCGACGATCTACATGTCGCACCTCGTTCCCGAGAACAAGGTCTCCGAAATCCGCCGGCTCGGCGCAGATGTCAGGATCGTCGGAAAATCTCAGGACGAGGCCCAGGAGGAGGTCGAGCGGCTCGTCGCTGAAAGAGGTCTCGTCATGGTTCCGCCCTTCGACCACCCGGCCGTAGTGGCAGGACAGGGGACGCTCGGACTTGAGATCGTGGAGCAGATGCCGGACGTGGCGACCGTGCTCGTGCCGCTCTCAGGGGGTGGCCTCGCTGCCGGCGTTGCGGCCGCGGTCAAGGCCCGCAAACCGACGGCGCGGGTGATCGGGATCACCATGGACCGTGGTGCTGCGATGAAGGCGAGCCTCGAGGCCGGAAAGCCGGTTCTCGTCGAGGAATATCCAAGTCTCGCGGACTCGCTCGGTGGCGGCATCGGGCTCGACAATCACGTGACCTTTCGCATGTGCCGCGAACTGCTCGACGAGGTCGTCCTGCTGACCGAGGCGGAAATCGCCGCTGGCATGCGGCATGCCTATGCGCAGGAACGTGAAGTCGTCGAAGGCGCGGGCGCCGTGGGCATTGCGGCAATTCTCGCCGGACAGATCGAAATCGACGGACCGATCGCGGTCATCATCTCCGGTCGCAATATCGATATGGGCCTGCATCAGCGGGTGATGAACGGTGAAGACGATCCGTTCCGCAAGGAGGCCGCGGCGTGACACGCATGATAATCCTGACGGAGGCGGAGTTGCGGAGGATCGTGCCGCTCGACCGCGAAGCTGTCGCCTGTGTCGAAAATGCCTTCCACGCACTTGCAACGAAGGCGGTGGCGATGCCGCCGATCCTGCGTCTGGACATTCCCGAGCATCGCGGCGAGGTCGACGTGAAGACCGCCTATGTGCCCGGCCTCGACAGTTTCGCGATCAAGATCAGCCCCGGCTTCTTCGACAATCCGAAGCTCGGCCTGCCGAGTACCAACGGAATGATGGTGCTGTTGTCGAGCCGTACCGGTCTCGTCGAGGCACTGCTGCTCGACAACGGCTATCTGACCGACGTGCGAACGGCGGCCGCAGGAGCGGTCGCGGCAAGGCATCTCGCCCGCGAGGACGCCGCCGTGGCGACGATCTTCGGTGCCGGCATGCAGGCCGGACTGCAGCTCGAAGCTCTGACCCTCGTTCGCCCGATCCGCGAGGCGCGTCTCTGGGCGCGTGATAAAGGTAAGGCGGAAGCCACTGCTCGCGTGCTCGCCGACAGGCTCGCGATCCCGGTGCAGGCCGAGAGCGATCCTGAAGCGGCAGTCGACAGTGCCGACATCATCGTCACCACGACCCCGTCGGACGTCCCGGTTCTGAGAGCAGAATGGCTGCAGCCGGGGCAACACGTCACGGCCATGGGCTCGGATGCGGAACACAAGAATGAACTGGATCCGCGGGCGATCACACGGGCTCTCTATGTTGCCGACAGCCTGAAACAGACCCGACGACTCGGCGAGTTGCATCATTCCATTGCAGCAAGCCTCGTGGCGCCCGAGGCGGAATTTGCCGAGCTCGGACAGGTGATCGCAGGTCTCAGGCCCGGGCGAACGAGGGCAGACGACATCACAATCGCCGACCTGACGGGGACCGGCATCCAGGACACCGCCATTGCCACGCTCGCCTTTGCGCGCGCGCGCGCCGCAGGTGCGGGAACGACTTTCGAAAGCTGAACAACGGCACTGCCGGACAAGAGGGACGAGACATGACCCAAGCGAGACTGAAATTTTCCCTTGCAGAATACGAGGCGCGGCTGCGCAAGACGCGTGAGGCCATGGAAGCGAAGGGCGTCGACTTGCTGATCGTCAGCGATCCGTCCAACATGGCGTGGCTGACGGGTTATGACGGCTGGTCCTTCTACGTCCATCAGGCCGTGATCGTGCCGCCGTCCGGCGAGCCGATCTGGTTCGGCCGAGGGCAGGATGCCAACGGGGCCAAGCTGACGGCCTATCTCAAGCACGACAACATCATCGGCTATCCGGATCATTACGTGCAGTCGACCGAACGGCACCCGATGGATTATCTCTCCGGAATTCTTTCCGATCGGGGCTTCGGCGCGCTCAGGATCGGCGTCGAGATGGACAATTACTGGTTCTCGGCTGCCGCCTTCGCCTCGCTGCAGAAACATCTGCCGAATGCGCGCTTTGTCGACGCGACAGCGCTCGTCAACTGGCAGCGCGCCGTCAAGAGCGAGACGGAGATCAAATACATGCGCAATGCGGCCCGCATCGTGGAGGCCATGCACCAGCGTATCTTCGACAAGATCGAAGTCGGCATGCGCAAATGCGATCTCGTCGCCGAAATCTACGACGCGGGCACACGCGGCGTCGACGGCATCGGCGGCGACTATCCGGCGATCGTTCCGCTTCTGCCTTCCGGCGTGGAGGCGTCCGCTCCACACCTGACCTGGGACGACCGGCCGATGAAGCGCGGGGAGGGCACCTTCTTCGAGGTCGCGGGCTGCTACAATCGCTACCATGTGCCGCTGTCGCGCACGGTCTTCCTCGGCAAGCCCACCCAGGCCTTCCTCGACGCCGAAAAGGCGACGCTCGAAGGCATGGAGGCGGGGCTTGCCGTCGCCAGGCCCGGCAATACCTGCGAGGATATCGCCAATGCCTTCTTCGCCGTCCTCAAGAAGTACGGCATCGTGAAGCACAACCGCACCGGCTATCCGATCGGGCTCTCCTATCCGCCGGACTGGGGCGAGCGCACGATGAGCCTTCGTCCCGGCGACAGGACCGAACTGAGGCCCGGCATGACCTTCCATTTCATGACGGGTCTGTGGCTCGAGGACATGGGCTTCGAGACGACCGAGAGCATCCTGATCACCGAAAGCGGGGTCGAATGCTTCGCCTCGGTGCCGCGCAAGCTAATGGTCAAGGACTGAGTTCATGGGCATACAGCATTTGCGACGATCGCCGATCAGCGCCACGGTCGATTTCGACGCGCACGGGGTGCAGCACGGCTTTCTCCGTCTGCCCTACAGTCGGGACGACTCCGCCTGGGGATCGGTGATGATCCCGGTCACCGTCGTCAGGAACGGGGAAGGGCCGACGGCCCTTCTGACCGGCGGCAACCACGGCGATGAATATGAAGGGCCGGCCGCGCTCTTCGACCTTGCTCGGAGGCTGGTGGCGGACGAGGTTCGGGGCAGGGTGATCATTGTGCCGGCGATGAATTATCCCGCATTCCTCGCAGGTACCCGAACCTCGCCGATCGACAGGGGGAACATGAACCGCAGCTTCCCCGGCAGGCCGGACGGAACCGTCACCGAGAAGATCGCCGACTATTTCCAGCGGGTACTTCTGCCGCTCGCGGACGTGGTGCTCGACTTCCATTCGGGTGGCAAGACGCTGGATTTCCTGCCCTTCTGCGCGGCGCATGTTCTCGCGGACCAGGCGCAGGAAGCAAAGGCCTTCGAGTACGTCAGTGCCTTCGGAGCTCCCTATTCCATGAAGATGCTGGAGATCGACGCCGTCGGCATGTACGACACCGCCGCCGAGGAGATGGGCAAGGTCTTCATCACCACGGAACTCGGCGGCGGCGGTACGGCGACGGCAAGGAGCATTGGCATCGCCAAGGCCGGCGTTGCCAACGTGCTGAAGGCGGCCGGCATTCTGAAAGGAAGTGCGGCACCGGCAGAGACCATTTGGCTCGACATGCCGAACGGCGACTGCTTCGCCTTCGCCGAGGACGGAGGGCTCATCGAGCCGATGGTCGATCTCGGAGACCAGGTCGAGGCCGGCGACGTCGTCGCACGCATCTACCCCGTCGGCCGGACCGGTGCCGCGCCCTCGGAGATCTGCGCGAAGATGAGCGGCATCCTGTGCGCCCGTCATTTCCCCGGCCTGGTCAAGGCGGGCGATTGCGTCGCGGTCATCGCGGTCGTGGTCGGCTGACCTGCTCGAGGCCGGCACTGACCGCAGGCCCGCACACACCGGACCCCGACCGACTAACGCGCGGTTTCGATGCGTCGCCCCTCTTCGTCGAAGAGATGGACCGGTGCGCCTGCAAACGAGAGATCGATCGTTGCCCCCGGTGCGAGTGCATGCTGACCCGGGGCGACGACGAGGATCTTCTGGCCCGCGAGGTCGGCATGCAGCACCGTCTCGGCGCCGAGTGCTTCGACGAGCGTCAGTTTCACGGGAAGACTGCTTTCACTGCGGGCGATCGTGATGTGCTGGGGTCGCACGCCGACCGTGACGCGCGAGCCAGCCTTCCCGGCGGCGCCGGCCACGGGAAGTTCCAACCGCTGACCGCCGGCGAGGGAGATGACGGTCCGCCCGGGATCGCACGCTTCGATCGTTCCCTCGAGAAAGTTCATGTGCGGCGAACCGATGAAGCCGGCGACGAAGCGGTTTGCGGGGTGATTGTAGAGCTCGAGCGGAGTGCCTACCTGCTCGATGCGGCCCGCACGCAGCACGACGATGCGGTCTGCGAGCGTCATCGCCTCGACCTGGTCGTGCGTCACGTAGATCATCGTTGCCGAAAGCCGTGCGTGGAGCGCCGCAAGCTCGGCGCGAGTGGAACCGCGCAGCTCGGCGTCGAGGTTCGACAGCGGTTCGTCGAGCAGAAAGGCGACGGGGCGCCGGACGATTGCGCGGCCGATGGCGACCCGCTGGCGCTGGCCGCCGGAAAGCTGGCCGGGGCGGCGATCGAGATAGGCCTCGATTTCCAGCATGCGTGCTGCTTCCGCGATCCGCTCGGCGATCTCGGCCTTCGGCATGCGGGTGTTTTCCAGCCCGAAGGCGAGGTTTTGCCGCACGCTCATATGCGGATAGAGCGCATAGGACTGGAAGACCATGGCGAGGCCCCGGTCGGCGGCGGGCACCTTGGTGACGACCTTTCCGTCGATGGCAATCTCACCGCTCGACGGCCGGTCGAGACCGGCGATCATGCGCAGGAGGGTCGATTTTCCGCAGCCCGAGGGACCGACGAAGACGACGAACTCGCCGTCCACGATTTCCAGGTCGATGTCGTGGATCACGTCGACGGCGCCGAAAGACTTCTTCACGCTGGTGAGCCTGATATGTCCCATGGTGCTCCCCTATTTCAGTCCGGTGCCGGCGATGCCGGTGGTGATGAAGCGCTGCAGAAAGATGAAGACCAGCACGACCGGGATCATGGTCACGACGGTCATGGCGAGGATGAAGTGCCATTGCACGTTGAGCTCGCCCGAATAGATGCTGAGGCCGACCTGGAGTGTGTAGAGTTCCTTGCGCGAGAGCACGATCAGCGGCCACAGGAAGTCGTTCCAGCGCCAAACGACGGAGAAGATCGCAAGCACCGCAAGTGCCGGCGCCGTCAGCGGCAGGATGATGCGCCAGTAGATCTGCCATTCCGACGCCTTGTCCATCCGCGCCGCGTCCACCAGTTCGTCGGGAATGGTCAGCATGTACTGGCGGAGGATGAAGACGCCCGTCGGGGTCGCGACGGTGGGCAGGATCACGCCCCAGAGGCTGTTGAAGAGGCCAAGCGCTGAGACGATCGAGTAGAGCGGCACCATGATGACCGAGAGTGGGACCATCAGGGTGGCGAGAATCAGCAGCATGGCGAGCGCCCGGCCACGGAATTCGTATTTGCTAAGCGCGAAGGCGGCCATCGAATTGACGACGAGTGTGATCAGCGTCGCTGTGACCGTCACGAAGACGGAGTTCCAGAGATAGCGGACGAAATCGAAATGGGTGAAGGGCTCGGAGTAGTTTGTCGTGGCGAACGACATTTCCCGCACCGGCTGCCGCTTGGCGATATTGACCTTGATGATCTCGCCGGGTTTTGCCGGATCGATCATCTGGCTGACGATGCCGATGCGCCGCACTTCGGCGAGCACCGCCGTGCTGCCGTCTTCGAGCGTCGCCTCGTAGAGATCGAGCGGCTTGTCGTAACCCTCGACCGTCACCTTCTGGGTGACGTAAGGCAGGATGGTCGGCGGGAATTCGGCGAGGGCCGCCGGAGATTTGAAGGACGAGCCGACCAGCCAGACGGCCGGGCCGAACATGATGAAGAGCCCGCCGATCAGCCAGACCCAGGTGACCACGTCGGTCCAGTGCCAGCCCTTGCCGCCTCTCCGGCGCGTGAGGAAACGGATGATCCCGCTCATTTGCGGCCTCCCTTCTTCTCGCCGGAACGGCCGAGCCCGAGTTGGACGAGGGTTAGGACGACGAGCACGGCGCCCATCAGGATCGAGGCGGCGGCAGCAAGTCCGGGATTGCGCAACTGTGCCGCAAAGCCGGTCTCGTAGATGTATTGGGTGAGGTATAGCGTGCTCGTTCCCGGCCCGCCGCCGGTCAGGACATAGACCTCGTCGAAGATCTGCACCGCGCGGATGAGCACGAGGACGACGACGACGAGCAGGTTCGGCATGAGGAGCGGCAACGTGATGCGCCAGAAGGCACGCGCCGGACGGGTGCCGTCCATTTCGGCTGCCTCGTAGAGGTCTTTCGGGATCGCCTGCAGGCCTGCGAGCAGGATCAGGGTGTAGAAGCCCATATGCGCCCAGATCGACACACCGATGGTGGCGGCGAACGCCCAGTTGCGGTCGTTGAGCCAGACATAGGGATCGAAACCGAGGCCGTAGAGACCGAAATTGAGAAGGCCCTGGCGCTGGAGGATCCATTTCCAGATAAGCCCGACGACGACCGGCGACAAGAGGACGGGGAAGAAGAAGACGGCCCGCCAGAAGCTGCGCGCGGCAAGGTCGCGATTGAGGATCAGCGCGGTGACGAGGGAGACCAGGATCATCAAAGAGACCTGGAGCACGACGAACGCGGCGGTGTTCCAGACTGCCGTCCAGAACGTGTCTTCGACGCAACTGCCCGGGTCAACATAACTTCGGCAGTCGAAGAGGCGCGCATACTGGTCCGCGCCGACGAAGGTGCGATCGGGTAGGAAGAGCGCCGTGCCGCCGGTCATCGAATAGGCGAAGTTGATGAAGAATGGCAACAGCACGAAGATGCCGAAGATCAGCATGTTCGGCATCAGGAAGAAGGCCGCCATGCCGCCGGTCCCGCCCACCCGCTGCAATCTGCGCAACGGCATGTCGAGAATGCCCATGACGACGTGGACCGGCGCCGTGACGATCGCGCTCAGTCCGGCTCTACCGGTATCGTGCGTTCTCATGCCTCTCCTCCCAGGCCGGCCGTGGATACCCGTCCGGCGCGGACGAATGTCCCCTGCGGCGCGCAGCGGGGCAAGCCCCGCGGCGACCGGCATCGTTTGGCCGTGGCAAGTTTGCCGACGGCGCTACGACCTTACAGGCCGGAATCCTTCACCTTGGCTGCGATATCCGCATCGATGCGGGTGAAGGCCTCGTCGACGGGCATCTCGCCGGCGGCCGCCTGGCTGACGCGGGTGACGAGTGCGCCATAGAAGGTGTCGGACCAGAACCAGCCCGGCAGCTTCTGGGCAAGCTCGGAGAGCGAGCCCGTGGCCGAGACGAACGTGTTGAGGGCCGCCTTCGCCTGCGCGTCATCGGTCTTGAAGTCGAGTCCCTTGGCGAGCAGGCCCTTGTGGGCCGGCAGGAACAGCGTGCGTTCGGAGAACTCCTTCACGATGTCCTCGCGGGCGAGGTAGTCCATGACCTTCGCCACTTCCTTCGGGTTCTTGGTGTACTTGATCGCCACGAGGCCTGCACCACCCGGCATGCCGGTGCAATTGGCCGGACCGCAGGGGCTGCCGGTCGCGACCCAGTCGAAATTCGAACCGATCTTGGTCGAGAAATTCGGCACCTGCCACGAGCCGGAATAGTAATAGACGAGTTGCCCGTTGATGAAGTCGTCGGCGGCCGCACGGTAGGTGGAGCCGGCGGCTGACACCCAGACATCCTTGCCCATCGTGCCGTCTTCGATCCAGCCGACGAACTTCGTCAGGAAATCCTTGGCGCCCTGGTCGAGCGGAGCGGGCTTGCCGTCGGCGCCGACATAGTTCCCGCCATAGGAAAGGATGGGGCCGGTCAGGCGATGACCGGAACGGTCGAGTGCCATGGCGAAGGGCACCTGCTGGCTTTCGGCCACCTGCTTGGCGGCCTTTGCCCAGTCGTCCCAGGTTGCGTCCTTGCCGGGTATGGCGACGCCGGCCTGATCGAACAGCGTCTTGTTGGCAAAGCCGCCGGTGAGTGTGATCTGCGTCATGAAGCCGGAGATCTGGTTGGAGCCGTCCGGGCGCATCCAGTCAGCCTGCGCACCGAAATTTTCGTCCCAATAGGCCGGATCTGCGACGAGCGGGCGGAGATCGAGCCAGTGCTGGCTCTGCGCCTTCAGGTTCGTCACACGGGCGATGTCGGGACCTGCGCCCGCTTCGAGCTGCACGGGTAGCTGTTCGCGAACGACACTGTAGGCGACGTTGTCGAGGATGACGTTGATCCCCGGGTTCTCTTTCATGAAGCGGTCGAGCAGATCCTTCAGAACCTCGCCCTCGACACCGTCCGAATACCACATGATGCGCACGTCGCCGGCGAGCGCCGACGTGGATGCCAAAAGCCCGACGGCGAGCGCCGCCAGCATGGTTCTTGTCTTCTTCATGGTCGTTCCTCCTCCTTCAAGCGGGTCTCCCGCCCGCCGTGTTCGAAACCCGCCGGCCTCATGCAGGCGGGGCATGCCGGCTAGCGAGCCGGTAGCATCGTCGCCACACCGGCGACGGTGAATGTCTCGGGCACGATGGTGCGGCCCTCCGCCTCCGCGGACCCGTCGGACCGGAAGCGCACGATGCCGTATTCAGGGTCGTCGAAGATGAGCGTGCCGTCCGCCTCTTCCCGCACCGCGAGGCCGGCGAAGCGCGCCTCGACGCTTGCAAGGTCGGCGGCCTCACAGACGCGGACGATCCATCGGGTGTTGTGGCCGCGCTGACGCAGTTCCGCATCGGCCGACGGTCCGTCGACGACGCGCTCGAACGGCACGCTGCCGCGCAGGAGCACGGCGCCGGCGCCGCTACGGGCGAGGGCGAGATTGCCTTCGACGCGGCTCTCGTCGAACTCCGCGACGGGGAACCACGCATGCGTGAAGTCCACCTGTTCATCGACCGTCTGGAAATCGAGGACCGCAAGCCCGCGATACTGGTGGGTGCGCGGGACCGCGCCGCAGCCGCCCCAATAGGACGGACGGCCGTAGCCGAACTGGATCGTCTCGCCCGGATGATTGATCCAGATTGCCGCCTCTGGCCGCTCGCCGAGCCTCAGATGCAGCACGGTTTCCTGGTAGCCCCAGTCGCGCCAGCGATAATGGGCGACCGACCCCAGGGCAAAGGCGCGGCTCTTGTAGTGATAGAGCGCGGCGAAACGGTTCTCGCCCTGGGCGAAGATCCATTCATGGTGCTGCTCAGAGCGATAGCTCGCGATGTCGGCGAGAGCCTCCGGCACGACGAGACCGTGGTCGCGCAGACAGACGGCGAGTTGTGGCAGGGCATGGACGCGCCGGCCGTACCAGCCACGGCCCCAGAGCAGTCGCGCGACGCCGGAGAGCTCGAGCGATCGGCCGGCGCAAAGCGTATGCTCGTAGGATCGGCCCTGCGCGGCGGTCAGCATGCCGTGATGGGCCGAACGCGCGACGATCTCACAGAGGCGGACGATGCCTTTCCGGGCGCGCGTCGCAATATCCGCGTCGGGCGCGAGTGCTGCGAGTGCCGTCAGGCCCTTGAGGTCGATCGGGAAATAGGGGGCGGAGTTGAATTCCGCCATCTCCCAGGCCTCGAAATGGTCGAGCCATGCGCGCACCCGGGCGGCGCCTACGGCGCGCTGTTCGGTACCCTTGCGGCCGGAACGCAGGAAGGTTTCGTGAGGAAAGAGCGTTCCGGCGAGATAGGCCGAGGTATGGAAGAGAAGCGCATGGTTCTCGGAAAAGTACCACTGCACGTCGTTGCCCGGCTCGTCCATCCAGAAGCGGAAACCGAGGATGGCGCGGTCGATGCGCGCGCGGGTGGCCGTGCCGATATCCTCGCCCCAGGTGGTGCGCGACCAGATGAGTGGCACGAGAGAGAAATCGGCGCAGTCGTGGCAGTCCTCGATCGAGGGCAGGATCTCCTCGATCATCGCGTCGGTGTCGGCGCCGCCGCGGCCGCTGGCGAGCCGCGCGAAGGCGCACACAGTGTCACGCTCGGAAAACTCGGAGATCTCCTCGAGTGTTTCGTCAATGCGGGCGGAGAGCGTTTCCGGCGCTTCGCCCTGCCGGGTAGCGTGGCAGATCTCGGAGCCGATCGACCGGGCGGCCACGAAACCGTTTGCATCGAGTGTCACCCGGAAATGGCGGAAGTCGGCGGGCATGGCGCTCGACGGGCCAACGACGAGGCGGGTCTCGCCGGCCTTGAGCTCGAAATCGTAGTCGAAGCGTTCGGTCGACATGAAGTCACCTTCGACTGCGACCGCGACCCTGACGTCCACCGGCAGGGGTGAGCCGAAGATTAGAGTCACGTCGCCTTCGAAATAGGCGGGTCGGTCGAAGTGCATGCCGTCGAGGGCGGTTTCGACGGCGTCTGCCGTGGACGGTGCGCAGGGGACAGACAGGGCGACCGCGGCCTTGGGACCCGACAGATAATCGAGCTGGATGAAATAGCGGGCGTCGCGTTCGGCGAGGTCGTCGAAGAACAGGATGATCTCGTTGAGGCCTTCCTGAAGCGGAAGATCGAATTCCGCCTTGGCTTCCAGATTGCGGCTATAGGGCGCCATCCAGCCTGCTTCCTCGCCGTTCAGCCAGAGCACGGCGCCGCCGCAGGTGCCGAGACGAACCCTCGCCGTTCCGGCCGCGTCCGCGTCGATGAAGGTTCGTGCCCAGGTGGCAAGACGCGTCGGGCGGAACCAGAAGCCGGAGAGATCGAGCCGTGGCGAACCGAACGGCAGCCACCAGCGGGTGGCCTCGAAGGCGTGGCGAACGTCGGGACGGCTGCCGCGATAACGCTCGGCGAAGAGCGTGCGGCAGGGATACTCGTGCGGAATGAAGTTCTTGTGCTTGGTCAGGAAGAAGAAGGGATCCATCTCGCCCTTCATCGGCTGGTCCGGTACGTCGAAACGCTCTTCGGCGATGGCACCGAGCTGCCAGTAGCGAATGGCCGCTCCGGCCGGCAGGTCTTTCTTCATATGGAAGGTCGTTTTCGTCATTTGAGATCAGCCACGGCTACGGGAGTGACGTCGTTGTATTCCTGGTTTTCGCCGGTCATGCCCCAGACGAAGGCGTAAGATCCCGTACCGGCGCCCATGTGGATTGACCAGGCGGGGGAAAGGACCGCCTCACCGTTCGCGACGATCAGGTGGCGGGTCTCCTCCGGCCGTCCCATCACGTGGATGACCCGGTCCTCGGGCGAAAGGTCGAAGTAGCAATAGGCCTCCATCCGCCGTTCGTGCAGATGCGGCGGCATGGTGTTCCAGGCGCTGCCCTCGGCTAGGTCGGTGATGCCCATGAGCAGCAGGCAGGACGGGGCGACCTCCGGGTGGATATACATCGCGAGCCGGCGCCTGTTCGAGCGGCGCGTATCGCCGAGATCGAGGGGCTTTGCTTCTCTGCGGGCGATCAGCCGGTGCGGGATGTCGGCCCCGGCGGGCACGGAATTCATGTAGAAACGGGCGGGTCTCTCCGCCGAGAGGCTGGAGGCGTTGATCTGCCGGGCGCCGCGGCCGACATAGAGCACGTCGCGGTTTTCGAGCGTGAAGCGCTGGCCATCCACCTCGATCGTGCCGGCGCCACCGAGATTGGCGATGCCCATTTCCCGGGCGGAGAGCAGATAGGGCGTGCCGATCTCCGCGCCGGAGCCGAAGGTGAGGCTCGTCGTCACCGGCACGGCCCCGCCGAGGATGAGGCGATCGACATGGGTATAAGTGAAATTGACCTGGTCGTTCGCGAAAAGGTCGCTCAGCAGGAAGGCGTCCCTCAGGCGCTGCGTGTCATACCCTTTTACGTCCTGCGGCGCGGCGCCGTAGAGTATATTCATCGTCATGCCGCCTGTCCCTCCGCTCCGACATGGTTGAGCGCCTCGGAGAGGCACAGGATCGCAAGCGCCTGGCCGTAGCCGGTCGGCTGGATCGGGATGTCCTTGTAGAACTGCAGGTCGTGACCCATGCGGGTGCCGTACGAGACGTTGAGCACGGTTCCGCTTTCGTCGATGTTGCGCATCACCGCCTCAAGCGCCCGAAGACCGGCGCTTCGCCAGGCCGGCGTGCCGAGGCCGAGTCGGTAGCCCTTCAAGAGGCCGTAGCCGATGCCGGCCGTCGCGGAGATTTCTTCGTAGGACGTCGGATCGTCGAGCAGCGTGCGCCAGGCTCCGGAGGGCGCCTGAAGTCTCAGCAAGGTGTCGACCTGTGCCACGAGAACGCCTTCGAGGAAGCGCCGCACGGGAGGTGCGAGTTCGGCGAGATCGAAGAGGTCGAGCACGCCCGCGGTAATCCAGGCATTGCCGCGCGCCCAGCGGGCGCGGGCGAAATTGTGCCGCCCCTCGAAGGTCCATCCGTGGAACCAGAGGCCGGTCTCGGGATCGGCGAGGTAGCGTGCATGGACGAGGAACTGGAGCGAGGCTTCGTCGACGAGTTCGCGCCGGCCGCTCGCCTGACCGTAGGAGGCGAGGAAGAGCGCCACCATGTAGAGCGTGTCATCCCAGAGCTCGTTGTCGTTGATCCTGTCGGAGACGTGATGCTCGAAACCGCCCTCCGGCGTGCGGCCCATTTCGGAGAGCACGCGGTTCGCCCAGGCGTCGAGGACCGGCTGCCATCGCGGGTCGCGGGTTTTCGCCCAGAGGACCGAGAGACCGAGCATCGGCGCGGTGGTGTTGACGTTGAGGCCCGGCAGGCCGTCGGCGATCTGGGAGGCGTACCAGTCCTCGACGAGCCTGCGCAGATCCTCGCGACCGGTCAGCAGCCACAGGCGTACAAGGCCATAGAGGCCGACACCCTGGGGCCATTCCCAGCTGTCGAAGCTGATGTAGTCGCCGGCGGACCCATCGAGGTTCGGTTCGTGAAAACGACCACTGTGCTTGAGGCCGGTCATGCCGGCGACAAGGCGATCGAGTCCGGTGCGAATGTCGTGGCCAGTCAGGCCCATGGTGCTCCTCCCTGCGGTCACCGATGGACGAATTTCACTCGATAATGCATGATGATTTTTCTTGCGCAATCTGAAAATTTTTCTCATGCTGGCGCGTAAAGAGGTGAAACGTGACCGCAAAACCGCTCCCCGGCAAGCGGGGGAAGAAGAGCAGGAAGGTCCGCCTGGAGGACATCGCCGAGCGCTGCGGTGTCTCGCTGAGTACGGTTTCGCGTGCGCTTACAGGCGAGAAAGGCGTTCGGCCGGAGATCCGTCAGCAGATACTGGAGGCGGCAAAAACGGCGAACTACGTCGTGCCAACCGCCGTCGCGGGGCGAAAGGTCATTCTGGCCGCGTCCAGCGCGGCGATGATCGACTATGTGCGCAATCAGTTCACGCTCTACGTGCTGGACGGGTTGAAGGAGCGGGCGCAGGCGCTCGGCCTCGAGATCATCACGCGACCGATCGCCGACAAGGCGGAAGAGTTGACGCTCCTCGAAGAGGCGAAAGACGACCCGGAGATCCTCGGCCTCCTGTTCCTAACCGTTGACGACGAGGCGCTGCTTGCCGCAACGCGCGGCTTAGCAAAGCCGGTGATACTGTTGAACGGCGACGATCCCTTCATGCGTCTTTCGAGCGTCACGCCCTGCAACCGGTCGAGCGCACGCCTTGCCGCCGATCACCTGATCGGCCTCGGCCACCGTCGCATCCTCTTCCTCATGCGGCCGGGGCGTCGCACAATCGAGCGGCGTTATGAGGGCTGGCGCGACGCGCTGCTCCACCACGGCCTTGCTGCCGATCCGGACCTCGTCGTGCCGGTCGACGACTGGCTGCCGGAACTGGCAACACAGGCGATCGTCTCACGCATCCGGGAGCGTGGGCTGGATTTCACCGCCGTTCTGGCGGCCGGCGACAGCCTCGCGGTCGGCGCAATGCTGGGTGTGCAGCAGATGGGCTATGCCGTGCCGCGCGACGTTTCTGTGATGGGCATGGACGACCTGCCGCAAGCCGCCTTCCTCAATCCGCCACTGACGACCATGCACATTCCGATGCGGGAGATTGGTTCGGCCGCCCTCGACCTCTTGACGGACAGCCTGTCCGGCATGCCGTTTCCACCACGCCGGCTGGAACTCGCCTGCCATCTTGTGGAAAGGTCGTCGACGGCCAAGAAGGCGACCAAGGCGGACGCTTGAGTGAAATCGGAGAGCCGTGTCCAAAAGGACTAGACAGGCGGCGAGCCCCCCAAGGGTTTCACCTCCGTCAGTTTCCCTTGGGGACGAAGCCGATGGAGAACCCGAACAGGCGGCCAATCTTGACCAGCGTCTCAAGCGTCGGGTTGGCAGCGCCCGTCTCTATTTCGGCAATCTGACGTCTGGTGAGACCAAGCATTCTGGCGAATTCTTCTTGCGTCATGCCGAAGCCCCTGCGGATTTCCGCGACGGCTTCAGGCAAGCGCAGGTCCCCGGTTCGAGCACGCTCCGCCAGTGTTTGCCGGTTTTCGAGAATCTCTTCTTTCGTGGGTTTCTTCCAGCGAGCCATTTAGCTGTCCTCCAACATCACTGGCACGCCGCTAGAACACTGTCCGTGATTTCCATGCAGCGTCCCATTGCGCGCTGCAGAAGTGCCGGAGACGCCCCCATATCATTCGCCATGTCCGGTGCAAGCCGAAGGTGTCCGGCGAATGCGTAGAGCGCAGACGCTAAAGCTCTCTGCTCAGCAGGATCAGGAACCAGTTCGCCACAAATGCGCTTCCAATCAGGAAGATGATCGCGACCACTGTCATGCATCATGGCCCAGCGAGTGGAGCGAACGATCCCCTCTTTTGCGAGGCGCATGGGCGCAAAATCAAAGAGTGGAGACAGTCGGATCGTGCCGTCCGGGTGCTTGCGCAGCGCGGAGTTGCGGCCGTGATTGTCCGGATTGCCAAACGCCAGGTTGGCGATATCGCGCTTCAGGTATTCGACTATGTCCGAGAAGGGATCGGCCGAATATTGGCGCAGAACGTCGAAATAGGCCTCATGCGTGCCGACATGGCCGAAATCGGCAACGCCGATCGCGGACACGAGGCTTTCCTGGCCCAGCCGGACGGTTCCGCCACCTTCTCTTTTTTTCCGGTCGAAACGGGGAATGATCAGGACGCCTTCGGCATAGGTCGACGGTTCGCTGACATTCAGACCAATCTCTTGAGCGATCCGTGAATAGAGGGCTTCGCCTTCGAGGATCAGGCGGTCCACAGGCTCGTTGCTACGCACCAGCTTTACGATGACGTGGCGCATGGCTTCATCATCGGTCACGAAGCTGTCGGGATAATAGAGCCCGTCGTTCGCCTGGGTCATCGAGACCTTCGGCCATTCGCCTTGCAAACCGCTTGAGCCGGAGGCGAGCATTCCAAAGCGATCGGCGACTTCCATGAAGCGATCCGACCGCTCAAGGATTTCGGCCTCTGTAACCCCTTGACGCTCAACGCCGCGCAGCCGTTCCGTTTCGGCCTCGGCCGCTTCCTTGATCCGGACATTGCCAATGCCGCCCGTCGCCGATCGCAAAAGCAGCGGCAGATCAGAAGCGCGCGAGCCTTCAGCAAGGCCGAGGTGATCGGCAAGCTTTCGCCTCGCATGTCCTTGGGGCATAAGATCCAAGAGGAAAGGCGGCCAACTGCGGCTGTATCGATTTTCGAGATCAACGGGATAGCGGACGGACAACGCGCGATGGTCGCGAACGGTTTTTCCGGCCGCAAACTCCGCCGATGCCACAGTGACGAAATAGTCGAGATCGTAATCGACGATCGACGCGCCCTGGAAACCGGCCGCGTCGTCCTTGAGTTCTAGCGTTGCGGCGTGATGCCACTCACCATCGAAATGGGTTTGGAGCGTTAAGTGCATTAATTGACCCTCATAATGGTTCAAATAATGCATCTTTGGAACTTATTCAACCCATCACAATGGTTTGAATAATCGCTGGCGCCAGATCTTTCAGATGCCCTTGATCAAGGATCTCTCTGACTCGGCCGCATGCTTCTCGCTTGTCTCTCCCGCTCGCCCCTCACGCCAGCAACAGTTCGGCGCCTGCCGCGGAAAGCGCTTCGGCGATGTCCGGCGGCGGGGCCTTGTCGGTCGCAAGCTCCGTGATTGCGTCGAAGCCGCTCACTCTCACCAGCCCATCTCGCCCGAACTTGCTGTGGTCGGTCACCACTAGGGCGCGTTTGCCGCGCGTCAGAACCATGCGGGCGAATTCGGCTTCTTCCAGGTCGAAATCCATCATGCCCCCGGCGTTCACCGCCCCAGTTGAGATCACCGCGTGGGTGACGGCGAAGCGGCTGACGAATTCGATCGCGGTCGTGCCGAAGGCAGCGCCGTTGTCGCTGCGTAGTTCCCCACCTGCCATGTAGACCCTGTTGTCGTTGACAGTCGCGAGCGTGCGGGCGATGTCGGAGGAGTTCGTCACGACCGTCAGGCGGCGATGGCCGAGCAGTTCACGTGCGAGAAAACTCGTCGTCGTGCCGGTATCCATCATGATGGAGTCGCCGTCGCGGATGGTCGCGGCGACGGCCGCGGCGATCGCCCGTTTCGCGCCGCTGTTTTCGCGCATTCGCTTCTCGAACGGAGCTTCCCCAACGACGGAGGGAAGGCTGACCGCGCCGTGCAGCTTGATCACGCTCCCGTTGCCGGCAAGCGGCTTGATGTCCCGGCGGATCGTCTCCAGCGAGACGTTGAGCTTCCGTGCAAGTTCCGCGACAGCGACGGTGCCGTCGCGTTCGAGCAGGCGAAGAATATCCCTGTGCCTTTTCGAAGGAGCCATGATTCCAACCACTCGTTCTGCACTGTCGTCATAGCGCAGCCGAGCCACGACGGCAATCATCGGCCACAGAAACGGGCATAAAAACACAAAAAACCACAAATTGGCGTTGACAAGCGATCTTGTCTGACATGAGATTGCCGCCACGCACTCCCGTCTCGAGATACGAAAAGTACGGGGAACGACGGTCGGGTGCCTTGCCAGTTCATCACTCTTTCAACGGGCTCTACTGGGAGAACTCGAATGCTTGATCTTGCGCGCCTGCCGCGATTGTCCGCGGCCGTTCTTCTCTTGTCGGGCGTGGTCTTGGCCACGCCGTCGATGGCACAGGAATCCACAGATCCGATCAAGCTGACCCTGCACGACTGGACCGGTCAGCTGATCACCACCAACATCATGGGCGAAGTGCTGAAGAAGGCCGGATATTCCGTGGAATATGTCCAGGCCGACTATCTCGCGCAGTTCGCGGGGCTGGAGACGGGAGACCTTCACGTCGCCATGGAAATCTGGGCGACCACCGGACAGGAGGCGCTCGATAACGCTGTTGCGACCGGCAAGGTCGAAAATCTCGGCGAGACCGGGATGCAGGCGAAGGAGGAGTGGTGGTTTCCGGATTACATGAAGGAAAAATGCCCGGGCCTGCCCAATTGGGAAGCGTTGAAGGAACCGGCCTGCGCAGAAGCCTTTTCCACGGCTGAGACTGCACCGAAGGGTCGCTATCTCGGCGGCCCTGTGACCTGGGGTGGCTTCGACGACGAACGCGTCGAGGCTCTCGACCTGCCCTTTGAAGTCGTGCATGCCGGCACGGACGCCGCCCTCTTTGCGGAGCTCGAAAGCGCCTATCAACGCCAGGCGCCGATCATGCTGTGGATCTACGCGCCGCATTGGGCGCCTGCCAAGTACAAGGGTGAGTGGGTCGAGTTCCCCACCTACACGCCCGAATGTTATAACGACGCGAGCTGGGGCTCCAATCCCGACATGGCCTACGACTGCGGCAAGCCCTTCGGCCCTATCTGGAAGGCCGGCTGGGTGGGCGTGAAGGACAAGTGGCCGGGCGCGTACAAGGCGATCAAGGCCTTCAACGTCAACAACGACGAAATGGGTGCGATGATCACCGACGTCGACGTCAACGGCAAGAAGCTCGAAGACGTCGTGGCGGCCTGGATGGCCGCCAACGAGGCGCGTTGGTCCGATTGGATCAAGAAATAGCGCTCCCCGACCACGGCCATCCATGACCACCTTTCTCAACATGGGTGCCCGCGTTCCTGTCGTGACCGTCTAACGGCGCCAGTCGTCCATGCGAGCCTGCGGAACCCTCATGTCCTCTGAAGCCAAACTCGTCTGCCGCAATGTCTGGAAGATCTTCGGTGCAGGTGCGCGGGAGGCGCTCCGTGCGTCGGGCGGAACGCCGGGCATGGAAGATCTCGCAGAGGCAGGACTTGTCGGAGCCGTCCGCGACGTCAATCTCGAGGTAAGGAGCGGGGAGATTTTCGTCATCATGGGGCTCTCCGGCTCGGGAAAATCGACGCTTGTGCGGTGTCTGTCACGACTGATCGAGCCGACCTCCGGCGAAATCCTGTTCAACGGCGAAAACCTGCTTGCGGCGAGTGATGCCCGCATGATCGAGATCCGACGCCACCAGATGGGCATGGTCTTCCAGCACTTCGCGCTGCTGCCCCACCTGAGCGTTCTCGCCAATGTCGCCTTTCCGCTCGAAGTCCAGGGCGTCGAACGGTCGAAGCGCGAGGAGCGTGCCCACAGAATGATCGAGCTTGTCGGGCTCGCCGGCAAGGAGAATGTCTTCCCCCGCCAGCTCTCCGGCGGACAGCAGCAAAGGGTGGGGATCGCGCGTTCGCTCGCCGTCGAGCCGGAGCTCTGGTTCCTCGACGAGCCGTTCTCCGCTCTCGATCCGCTCATCCGCCGCGAGATGCAGGACGAGTTCATGCGCCTGCAGTCGGTCCTGAAGAAGACCATCGTCTTCATCACACATGATTTCGACGAGGCGATCAGGCTTGCCGACCGCATCGCCATCATGAAAGACGGTGAAGTGGTACAATCCGGCACGCCGGAGGAACTCGTGCTCAATCCGGCAACGCCATACGTGGCCGAGTTCACCCGCAACGTGGCGCGTGCCAAGGTCATCAAGGTTGCTTCTGTCATGAAGCCCGAGCCGGGCGCATCTGCCGCGACAACCGTTGACGCGCGCACGACAGTGGCCGAGGTAGCGCCCTTGTTTGCCGGATCCGGCGGACCGATCGGCGTCACCGGCCCGGACGGCGGGGTGATCGGCTCCGTTCACCGCGACGATGTCGTCACTATCATGATGCAGGGGTGATCCGATGTCCGCGCCGCTCGCATCGACAGAACCCCTGGCGCCCGGCCACGACCGGGCGGGTAGCCGAATGGGCCGCCTTCCCGATCTGCTCGTCGCGCTCACCGCGTTCGCCTCATTGATCGCCTGGTGGATTGGTCCGGCGATCGCCAAGTGGGCGTTCGATTACCCACGCGCATGGCAAATTCCCGCGGCACGTCATATCGGGGGATGGACCAAGTGGCTGGTCAACGAGGCGAGCTTCGGGCTCTTTTCGTTTACTGATCTCACCCGTTTCGTCGCGACCGTCATCGACGTTCCCTACACGCTGGCGCTCAGCCTGCTGTCAACCGGATTTCTGTCCGGCCAGGGGTCGGCCGCGGTTCAGCTCGTGCCGCCGGTCTCCTTTCTCGGGGTCATCGTCCTCGTCGGCCTGATGGGCTATTACGCCGGCGGCCGAAAGCTCGCTGCGCTGGTCGGCGTCTGTTTCGCGTTTCTTGCCGTCTTCGGGCAGTGGAGCAGCGCCATGGTGACGCTTGCCTCGATCGTCGTGGCGGTGCCGATCGGCGTCGTGCTCGGCCTACTGCTCGGCCTTGCCGGCTACCGCTGGCCCCTGTTCGAACGGGCTCTGACGCCGCTGCTCGATCTAATGCAGACGATCCCGATCTTCGCCTATCTCGTGCCGATCCTCTATTTCTTCGGCTTCGGCCCGACGGCGGCGATCGTCGGCACCCTGATCTACGCGATGCCGCCAATGGTGCGGATCACCATTCACGGGCTGAGGGCCGTACCGTCGGAAATTCGCGATCTCGGGCATATGGTCGGCTGCTCCCGGCGACAGATGACATGGAAGGTCATGGTACCTTCCGCCTCCGACGCGCTCATGGTCGGCGTCAACCAGGTCATCATGCTCTCGCTCAATATGGTGATCATTGCCTCGATGATCGGCGCCGGCGGTCTCGGCTTCGACGTCCTTGCGGCACTCCGCCGGCTCGACATCGGCGCGGGTCTGGAAGCGGGCTTCGCCATTGTCGCACTTGCCGTCGCACTCGACCGGTTGAGCCAGGCCTATGCGAGAAAGGCAGGGGCGCCTTCGCCGGCTGTCACGGGCGGAAATGTCGTTGGGCGTCACCCTTATGTGGCAGCTGCGGTCGGTATTCTCGCGACAAGCCTCGTCGCCAGCGTGGTGGCGCCGGCTCTTGAAGCCTATCCCGAAGGCCTGGTGCTCTCGACCGGCGGCTTCTGGAACGACGTCGTGAAATGGATCAACCTCAACTTCTTCGATGCGCTGGAGGCTCTCCGCACGACGTTGCTCCTCGGCCTTCTCGTTCCGGTGAAGCGCTTCCTCGGTGAATTGCCCTGGGTCGGCGTCGTGGCCCTGCTTGCGCTTACCGGCTATCGGCTGGGCGGCTTTCGCCTGGCGTTGACGGCCGGCGTACTCTCTTTCCTGATTGCCGCCACCGGCCAGTGGGAGAAGGCGATGGTCACCGTCTATCTCTGTGGTATCTCGGTCGTCATCGCGAGCCTGATCGGCATTCCCGTCGGCATTCTTGCGGCCGAGCGTGAACGGCTCTGGCGCTGGTTGCAGGTGGTGATCGACACGCTGCAGACGCTTCCCTCTTTCGTCTACCTGATGCCGGCCGTCATGCTGTTCCGCGTCGGCGACTTCACGGCGCTGATCGCCATCGTCGCCTATGCCGTCGCGCCGGCGATCCGCTACACGGTCCTCGGCCTCCGGCGCGTTGATCCGCGCGTGATCGAGGCGGGCAAGGCGATGGGCTGCACCCCTTCGCAGATCCTTGCCAAGATCAAGCTGAAGCTCGCGCTTCCGGAAATCATGCTCGGCCTCAACCAGACGATCATGTTCGCCCTCTCAATGCTCG
Organism: Ciceribacter thiooxidans; assembly: GCF_014126615.1. NCBI lineage: Bacteria > Pseudomonadati > Pseudomonadota > Alphaproteobacteria > Hyphomicrobiales > Rhizobiaceae > Ciceribacter > Ciceribacter thiooxidans. Next base: position 18,318 of record NZ_CP059897.1, on the reverse strand, counting down.
TCATTACGGCGCTCGTGGGCACCCGTGATCTCGGCCAGGAGGTCTATATCGCGCTCACCAAGGCGGATACGGGGCGCGGCCTCGTTGCGGGGCTTGCCGTCGCCTTCATCGCCATCATCGCCGATCGCCTGATTTCGGCCGGCGCGGCACGGGTGAGGGAGCGGATCGCATGAGTGTATCGACGATGCCGCGTATGTCTGAGGACCGGATTGCCGATCTGCCGTGCTGGAAAGGGGCGATCGAGATCGAGCCGCTGAAGGGTGGCCTGAGCAATGAGAGCTTCGTGGTGAAGGACGCCTCGGGCCGCCATGTCGTCCGCTTCGGCACCGACTATCCCTTCCACCATGTCTATCGTGACCGGGAACTAATGACGGCGAGAGCGGCCCATGCGGCAGGGTTCGCACCGCAGATCGAGTATGCCGAGCCCGGTGTCATGGTGTCAGCGTTCCTCGACGCGAAGACCTTCTCCGCCGCCGATGTCGCCGCTGAACGGGAGCGCGTGGCCAGGCTGCTACGCCGGTTCCACGAGGAGATGCCGCGCCACGTGTCGGGCGCCGGTTTCATGTTCTGGCCCTTTCACGTCATCCGCGACTATGCCCGCACGCTCGAGGCGGGCGGCAGCCGGATGATCCCGGAACTCGGACGCTATCTCGTGGTCGCCGGGGGGCTGGAGGCCGTGCAGGCGCCTCTGCCGATCATCTTCGGGCACAACGATCTCCTGCCGTCGAACATCCTCGACGACGGCGAAAAGCTGTGGCTGATCGACTACGAATATGCCGGCTTCTCGACTGCCATGTTCGATCTCGCCGGCGCGACCTCGAATGCCGGGCTGACGGCGGAACAGTCTGACGAGTTCCTCCGGGCCTATTTCGGTGGCGAGCCTTCGCCGGACATCCGCCACTCGCTCGCGGCCATGCAATGCGCCTCGCTGCTGCGCGAAGCGATGTGGAGCATGGTTTCCGAACTCTACCTCGATGCGCCGGGAGCCGACTATGTCGACTACACGGCCGACAACCTCATGCGCCTTCAAAAAGCGCTCGATCGTTATCAATCAGTCTACGGGAAACACTCGTCATGACCCTGCCATCCCATGCACAGATCGTCGTCATCGGCGGCGGCATCATCGGCTGCTCGACCGCCTACCACCTGGCCAAGGACCACAAGGCCGACGTGCTGTTGCTGGAGCAGGGGACGCTCACCTCCGGCTCCACCTGGCATGCCGCCGGGCTCGTCGGGCAGCTTCGATCCTCGGCCTCGATCACGCGGGTGCTGAAATATTCCGTCGACCTCTACAAGGGGCTGGAAGCAGAGACCGGCCTTGCCACCGGCTGGAAGATGACGGGCTGCCTGAGGCTTGCCACCAACCAGGACCGCTGGACGGAGTTCAAGCGCCTCGCCACCACCGCCGGCAGCTTCGGTATGGACATGCATCTCATCTCACCGGAAGAGGTGAAGCGGATGTGGCCGCTGATGAATGTCGACGATCTCGTCGGCGCAAGCTGGCTGCCGACGGATGGGCAGGCGAGCCCCTCCGACATCACGCAGTCGCTTGCCAAGGGTGCACGCATGCACGGCGCGAAAATCGTCGAGAACGTTCGCGTCACCGGCTTCGAGATGAAGGACGGTCGTGTCACGGCGGTGAAGACGACCGAAGGAGATGTCGTGTGCGAGAAAGTCGTCAACTGCGCTGGTCAGTGGGCGCGGCAGGTCGGCGACATGGCTGGCATCAACGTGCCTTTGCAGCCCGTGAAGCACCAGTACATCATCACCGAGAAGATCGACGGCCTCTCGACCGATGCGCCGACGATCCGTGACCCGGATCGCCGCACCTATTTCAAGGAGGAAGTTGGCGGCCTTGTCATGGGTGGGTATGAGCCCGATCCGCAGCCGTGGCTCACCGGCGACCTGCCGAACGACTGGGCCTTCCGTCTGTTCGACGACGACTTCGACCATTTCGAGCAGCACATGATGCAGGCCATGGAACGCGTTCCGGCGCTGGAGAATGTCGGCGTCAAGCAGATGATCAACGGCCCGGAGAGCTTTACGCCCGACGGCAACTTCATCCTCGGCGCAGCACCCGAATGCAAGAACATGTTCGTCGGCGCCGGGTTCAATGCCTTCGGCATCGCGTCGGGTGGCGGCGCCGGCTGGGTTCTGGCGCAATGGGTGATCGACGGCGAGGCGCCGCTCGATCTCTGGGTGGTCGACATCCGCCGCTTCGCCGGCATGCACCGGGATCGCCAGTGGGTGTGCGACCGAACGCTTGAAGCCTATGGAAAGCACTACACGATCGCCTATCCCCATGAAGAATATGAAAGCGGCCGCCCGCTTCTCGTCTCGCCGCTCTATGAGCGCCTGAAGAAACACGGCGCCGTGTTCGGCTCCAAACTCGGCTGGGAGCGTCCCAACTGGTTCGCCCCGGCCGGCACGGAGCCGAAGGACGTCTATTCGATGGGCCGCCAGAATTGGTTCGAACCGGTCGGTGACGAACACCGGCATGTGCGCGAGGCGGTCGGCGTCTTCGACCAGTCCTCTTTCTCGAAATACGAGCTTTCCGGTCCGGACGCGCTCAAAGCTCTCGACTGGATCTGCGCCAACGATGTCGCAAAGCCGGTCGGTCGCCTGACCTATACCCAGCTTCTCAACACCCGCGGCGGCATCGAGGCGGACCTGACCGTTGCCCGCATCGCCGACGAGAAATTCTACATTGTCACGGGCACCGGCTTCCGCACCCATGATTTCGGCTGGATTGCGGACCATATCCCCGATGGGCTCGACTGCACGCTTGTCGATATCACCGAGGAATGGGGCACGCTCTCGCTGATGGGGCCGAAGGCGCGCGACGTGCTCGCCGCCGTCACGTCTGCCGATGTCTCGAACGCGGGCTTCCCCTTCGGCCATGTCCGCGAAATTCCGATCGCCGGCGCAACCGTCAGGGCGCTTCGCGTCACCTATGTCGGCGAACTGGGCTGGGAGCTGCATATCCCGATCAGTGCGCTCGGCGAGGTCTACGACGCTCTGATGGCGGCAGGCAGCGACCACGGAATCCGCCCGATCGGCTACCGCGCGCTGGAATCGCTGCGGCTCGAAAAGGGCTACCGCGCCTGGAGTTCGGACATCACGCCGAACGACACGCCCTTCGAGGCCGGCCTCGGCTGGGCGGTGAAGCTGCGCAAGAACACCGATTTCCTCGGCCGACGCGCGCTGGAAGGTCTCGCCGGCAAACCGCCGAAGAAGCGGCTGATGGGCTTTACCGTCGATGATCCGAGCGTGGTTCTGGCCGGTCGCGAGACGATCTTGAGAAACGGCGAACCGGTCGGTTACCTCACCAGCGGCGGCTACGGCTATACCCTCGAGAAGAACATCGGCTACGGCTATGTCCGCAGCGCCGACGGCGTCAGCGACGAGTACCTCAAGTGCGGCACTTACGAGCTCGTCGTTGCGGCGGAGAAGACGCCGGCGACCCTTCACTTCGCGCCGCTTTACGACCCGTCCATGGACAAGATCAAGGCTTGAGGTTTCCGAAATGTCATTCCGTGCGGATCGTCACGTCCACATTCTCATCATCGGCGGGGGTGCGATCGGCACCTCCGTCGCCTACCACCTTGCTCGCGATGGGGCGAAGGACGTCCTGCTGGTCGAAAAGGCCATGCTCACCCACGGCTGCACCTGGCATGCCGCCGGCCTCGTCGGCCAACTTCGGGGAAAGCGCAACCTCACGCGGCTGATGCAGAATTCCGTCGCCGTCTTCGACAGATTGGAAGAGGAGACCGGGCAGCACATCGCTTGGAAGAAGGTCGGCTCATTGCGGCTCGCCGGCAGTCCGGAGCGCTGGAGCGAGATCCGCCGCTCGATGACCCAAGCCAAGAGCTTCGGCGTCGAATGCTACTCCCTCTCCGCCGACGAGGCCGCGAGCCGTTTCCCTTACATCGTCAAGGACGGCATCGAAGGCGCCGCCTTCATCCCGGGCGACGGCTATATCGACCCGTATTCGCTGACCATGGCCTATGCCAGGGGCGCGCGCATGAATGGGGCGAAGATCGAGGAAGGCGTGACAGTCGAAGAGATCGTCATCGAGAACCGCCGTGCGGTCGGTGTCGTCACCAATGGCGGGACGATTTCCTGCGACATCCTCGTCAACTGCGCCGGCCTCTGGGCCAAGCGCGTCGGCGAGATGGCCGGCGTGCCGCTCGCGGCCGGCGTGGTCGAACACCAGTATTTTCTCACCGAGAAGAAACTGACGCTGCCCCCCGACCTGACGACGCTGCGGGATCCCGACAACAATTTCTACCTAAAACCGGACACCGGCTCGTTTGCCATCGGAGGATGGGAAGACGGCACCAAGGGCTGCTGGCGCGGCAAGCCGCCCATCGATTTCGGCCGAGAACTCTTCGAGCCCAACTGGGAGCGCCTGGAGCTCTTTGCCCTTCCCACCGCGACCCGTATTCCGGCCTTGAACGAGATCGGCATTCAGACGGTTATCAACGGCCCGATCCCGGTTTCCTTCGACGGCGAGCCGATCATGGGGCTAGCACCGGAGCTCGACAATTTCTATATCGCCTGCGGCTTCACCGCCGGCATCGCGGCCTCGGGCGGCGCCGGCTTGGCGCTCTCGAACCTCATTCTCCATGGCGATGCCGGCATGGATCTCTGGCCCTTCGACGTGCGCCGCTTCGGCGCCGTCCACGCCCAGGGACGCTATCTCGAAGAGCGGGCCATCGAGGCCTACGGCGCCTATTACAAGGTCCATTGGCCGGGCGAAGAGGCCCACGCCGTGCGCGGGCTGCGGCGCTCGCCGCTGCACGAAACGCTTGCGAAGAACGGCGCCGTGTTCGGCTCCAAGTTCGGCTGGGAGCGCCCCAACTGGTTCGCACCGAAAGGCTCGCACGACAAGGACGTTCCCTCCTTCGAAGGAAAGCCGAACTGGTTCGATGCGGTCGGCGAGGAGGTGAAGGCGATCCGCGAGCGGGCCGCGCTGATCGACCAATCCTCCTTCTCCAAGTTCGAAATCAGTGGTGCCTGCGCATGGGAGGCGATGCAGAGGATCGCCGCCAATGATCTTTCCGGTCCTCCTGGCAAGGCCGTCTACACCCAGCTTTGCAACGAGCGGGGCGGGATCGAGGCGGATGTCACCATCGTCCATCTGGCGGATGATCTTCTCTATCTGGTCACCGGCTCCGGCTTCGGCGTGCGCGACGGCAACTGGGTTTCGCGTCACCTGCCCGACGGCGTCAGCCTGCGGGACGTGACCAACCGCTTTGCCACCCTCAACATCTGCGGACCCCATGCCCGCGACATCCTGCAGAGCGTATCCGACGACGATCTGTCCAACGACGCCTTCCCGTTCCTGTCGGCGAGGCGGATCGAGGTGGGCGCCGCCACTGCACTCGCCGTGCGTATCGGCTATGTCGGTGAACTCGGCTACGAACTCTACATCGACCAGGAGTACGCCGCTCACGTCTACGATACGCTGAAGACAGCCGGCGAGCCGTTCGGCATCGCTGATGCCGGTTACCGCGCGATCGACGCGGCCCGGATGGAGAAGGGCTATCTCTACTGGTCGGGCGACATCACGCCCGATTACAACCCTTACGAGGCGGGGCTCGGGTTTTGCGTAGCCCTCGAAAAGGGTGATTTCATCGGTCGCGATGCCCTGGCGGCGATCAAGGCGGAAGGGGTGAAGCGCAAGCTCGTCTCCTACACCGTCGAAGGCTTCGCGCCCTTCCACGGCGGCGAGGCGGTCCTGCTCGACGGCAAGGTCGTAGGCTCCACCGCCAGCACCGGCTACGGTTACACGCTCGGCAAGACCATCGCCTTCGGTTACCTGCCGGCGGAGATCGCCACAAAGGAAGACTTCGAGATCGAGGCGTTCGGCAAGACCTATCAGGCGCGCCGGGGCGCTCGGACCCTCTACGATCCCAAGATGGAGAGGCTGAAGGCATGAGCGAAGACGCCGACATCGCGCTTGCCCGCGTGACGCTGAAGACGATCCCGCTCCTCAAGGCCTATGAAGGCCCGATCGAGCGGTTGGGCGGGCTCACCAATCTCGTCTTTCGGATCGGAGACTATTGCCTGCGCATCCCCGGCAGGGGCACCGAAGAATATATCGACCGCGTAAACGAGATGATGGCGACCGAAGCTGTCGCCAGCGCCGGCGTCGGCCCGGAAATCCTGTTCGCCGACCTCTCGAGCGGTGTCTTCGTTTCCCGCTTCGTCGGAGGCGCGGTTACCATGACTCCCGAAGGGTTTCGCTCGATACCGGGCGCGCCCACTCGCGCCGGAAAGGCCTTCCGCAAGCTGCATGACAGCGACGCCGTCTTTCCGGCTCGTTTCGAGCTGTTTTCGATGATCGACGGCTACCTCGGCGTGCTGTCGACGAAAGACGTCGCGTTGCCGGAAGGCTATCATGAGGTGCTGGACGAAGCAGAAAGTGTCCGTGCTGCCCTTTCCGCCCATCCGCTCCCCTCCGTCGCCTGCCATTGCGACCCGCTTTGCGAGAACTTCCTCGATACCGGCGAGCGCATGTGGGTCGTCGACTGGGAGTATTCGGGCATGAACGATCCGATGTGGGATCTCGGCGATCTCTGTGTCGAAGGCGGTTTCGGGCCGGAGCAGGAAGCGGAGATGATCCGCGCGTATTTCAGCGGTGAACCCGCGCCCGCCGAGCGCGGCCGCATCGTCATCTACAAGGCGATGTGTGACCTACTCTGGACGCTCTGGGGCCTGATCCAGCTCGCAAACGGCAATCCCGCCGACGATTTTTGCGCTTATGCGGAAGGTCGTTTCGCCCGATGTCGCGCACTGATGCAGACGGACGCATTCGCAGACGCCGTTTCAGTGGTTGCAAAGGGATGATGTGCTCCGGTCCTGACGCGCGGGTCTGCGTCTCACCGCCGCAGATCAACGAGGGAGATGTGCCCGGGAAGATTTGAGGGTATGATCGCACGCAGTTGGGCCACGGAAGGGATAATCGAGGGGCGCTGAATGGATTTGACATCGCTGCTCGACCTGTTCGACGAGTCGCAGCTGGCTGCGCTCTTCGGGCTCGTGACGGGCGGTATTTTCGGCTTTTCGGCGCAGAAATCCGCCTTCTGCCTCAGGGCCGCGACCGTCGAATTCTCGCGCGGTCACCTCGGTCGCAGACTTGCCGTCTGGCTGCTCACCTTCTCCACGGCGTCGATCTGGGTCTGGCTGGCCGGGCAATCCGGCCTGTTCCGTCCGGCCGATGCGCGGGTGATGGCGATTACCGGCTCCTGGTCGGGGGCCGTCATCGGTGGGCTGGTGTTCGGGGCAGGCATGGTGATGGCGCGGGGCTGTTCGGGGCGCCTCCTGGTGCTTGCGGCGACCGGGAACCTGCGCTCGGTCGTCGCCGGACTGGTCTTTGCCGTCAGCGCGCAGATGTCGCTTCGCGGCTGGCTCGCCCCACTTCGACAATGGCTGGCGGGGCTCTGGACGACACCGGCGGGCCAGAACGTCAATCTGCTTGCGCTTCTTCATCTGCCGGCCTGGTTCGGTCCCCTGTTGGGCTTCGCGACCGCGGCGCTGGCGCTCTATCTTTCGATCAGGGAGAAGATTGGCTGGAAGATCCTCTTCTTTGCCTCCGGTGTCGGATTTTCGGTCGCTGTCGGCTGGGTGCTGACCTGGTCGCTGTCGACCGCGGCCTTCGATCCGGTGAACGTGACGTCCATCACATTCTCCGGTCCGTCCGCGTCGACCCTGATGTTCTTCCTGACGAGCGATCCGGTGCTCGATTTCGACATCGGGCTGGTTCCGGGTGCGTTCGGGGGGCCTTCCTCGCCGCGGCGATTTCGCGCGAGTTGAAGTTCCAGGGTTTCGATGGGGAGAGCCAGATGCGCCGGTCGCTGAGCGGTGCCATGCTTATGGGCTTCGGGGCCATGCTCGCCGGCGGTTGCGCGATCGGCGCCGGGGTCACCGGTACATCGGTCTTCGCTGCGACTGCCTGGCTTGCCCTGTTTTCCATGTGGGTCGGTGCGGTCGCGACCGACTGGCTGGTCGACCGGCCGCGTTCGGCGGTCTCGCCGACCTGACTTACATCGATACGAAGCGGTAGGCGTTGCCTTTCCGCTCGACATGACCGATGCCGCTGTCCGGCAGGTGGTAGCCGATCAGGGGAATGGCGGAAGTGGCGATCTCGTCCATCAGTTTGGTGCGGGTACGCGCCGCGAGTTCCGGGTCTTGATCGGAACCCGTCGCCCAGTCCGGCTTCTCGAACGCCACATGGTGATTGCCGATCGCGTCGCCGACCACCAGGACGCTGGACGAGCCGGAGCGGATTTCGAAGGAAAGATGTCCCGGCGTATGGCCGGGCGTGAGCCGTGCGGCAACGCCTGGGAGAACCTCTTCCCCGTCGCTGACCCGCCGCACCGTTTCGGCGATGACGCCGAGCCGGCGGGCGGCACCGGCCGCGAAGGTCTTGCGGGCATCGCCGATCGTATCGACGGTGCCCGGATCCATCCAGTAGTCGAACTCGGCCGCGCCGATCATGTGCTCGGCATTGGCGAAGACCGGTTCATCAAATTCGTCGAGCAGCCCCCAGAGATGATCCGGATGGCCATGGGTGAAGACCACATGTGTTACGTCGTCGGGGCTCACGGCGAGCGCCTCCATGGCTGCGGACAGCTTGCCTGCAGTCGGCTGGAAATCGGGGCCGGCGCCGAGATCGAAGAGAACGGTGTTTGTGCCGTCGCGCAGGAGCGTGACGTTGCAGGGTGGCGTCATCTGACCACCCGTGACGCCGTAGGAGGCGAGGATGGTGTTCGTTTCGGGCTGCGGCATTCCGGCCGTGATAAAGTCCGCGGGCAGCACGAGATTTCCGTCGGACAGCGTGTCGATCTGTACGTTGCCGAGCGTCAGCGTGGTCGCGGCGAAGACTTGCCTTGGCAAGAGCACGGCGCTGGCTGCGAGCGCAGCGGTTGAGGCAATGAAGCGGCGGCGGGTTTGCATATCGAATCCTTCTCCCGATTGGTCCGGATCAGCCGAAGATCTGAGCCGTGATGGTGTTGTACCAGTCCAGGCTCTCCTGGTAGGTCGCCGCGCGCGTGGCCGCATCTTCGTCGGCCTGCGAAACGTATTTTTCAATGCTGGCGATCTTTCCGTCGGCGGGCTTGTAAGTGCCGCCGTCCTTCACCGAATCTCCCGGCGCAAGGGCCGACCAGCAGGCGTTGGAATAGACCGGTTCCGGTATTGCCCGGCCGGTCAGGTCTCCGATCACGGTGGCCGCCGCGACCTCGGCCTGCGAGCGGGCGGATGTCGCCGATTTCGGCATGTCGCCCTGCTGCGCGCTGTCACCCAGCACGAAGACGCGGTCGTCGACACGCGAGCGCATCGAGAGCGGGTCGACGGGCGCCCAGCCGCTCATTTCCGTCAGCCCGGCGAGGTGGGCGATCTTTCCGGCCTTCTGCGCCGGTATGACATTGCAGCAATCGACCTTCATCACCTCACCGTCGACGGAGATTTCCATCGCGTCTGGCGAAACCGAAAGGTCGCGGCTACCGAAATCGGGTCCGATCCACTCGATCATGCCGTCATAGTATTTGAGCCACGCGTCCTCGAAGAGCTTCTGCAGCGTGAACTCTTCCTTCGGATCGATGATGATGATCTTCGCAGTGGGGTTCTTCTTCGTCAGGTAATGGGCGATCATGCTGACCCGCTCATAGGGACCCGGCGGGCAGCGGTAAGGCTCGGGCGGTGCGATCATGGCGAATACGCCGCCCTGCGGCAGAGACTCGATCATCTTTGCCAAGAGAAGCGTCTGCGGACCGGCCTTGTAGGCGTGCGGCATGCGATCGGCCGCCTCCAGATCCCAGCCCGGCACAGAGCCCTCGACGAAATCGATTCCCGGCGCGACGACCAGCCGGTCGTAGGGAAGATGCCCGCCGCCTGCGAGCACGACACGGCGCTTCTCCCGGTCGATCGCGGCGGCAGTGTCCGCGACCACCTGGACACCGGAGCGGATCAGCCGGTCATAGCCGTGCTGGAGGCTTTCGAAGCTGCGGATTCCGCCGAGATAGAGGTTTGAGAAGTAGCAGGTCGTGTGAAGCGCGTTCGGCTCGACGAGCGCAACTTCGATTTGATTGGGCGCATCGATCGCGATCTTGCGAGCGATGCTTGCGCCGCCGGCGCCGCCACCGACAACGACGACCTTTGCCCGCGCCCGGCCGTGAACGGACGGCGCCGCAAGGGCGGCGCCAGCGCAAGCAACCGAAATCATGAAACGGCGACGGGCAAGGCTCATAGCTATTCCGGGTCAGGTAATATCAGGTCTTCGCCGCCGCGTTTCAACGCGGCGGCGATGCAGAGCACCGGGAGGGACGGTGCACCGCGGGCCGGTCATTTGCCGGCGCTCTTGAGGTAGGCGATCAATGCCGAACGCTCGTCTTCCTTCTTGAGGCCGGCGAAGGTCATTTTCGTCCCGGCGGCGAAGGTCTTCGGGTTCTCGAGGAAAGCGGCGAGGCGCGCGTCATTCCAGACCTCGCCCGCGACCTGCATCTTCGCAAACGCCTTGGAGTACTTGTAGCCTTCAACGGAGCCGGGAACCCGTCCGATGACTCCGTTGAGATGTGGTCCCGTGGCATTCTTGGCGCCATCGCCGATCTTGTGGCAAGACTGGCACTTCTTGAAGACTGTCTTCCCGGCCTCGGCGAGTTCGTGATCCCCATCCTCGGCGGATGCAGTCTCGACGGTGGGCTCGGCCTCGGGTGCCGTCGCGGCGGGAGTGACGGCAGAGGCCGTATCGGTCTCTGCTGCGGGTTCGGTCGCTTCGGATTTCTGCTGCACCGGCGCCTGGCCTGTGAGGTCGGGCAAGGTTCCGGCCGGTTTCCCGTCAGGGTCCGTCGGGGTCACCTTCAATTCCACGGCCCTCTTGGTGACCTTGACCGGTCCCCGGCAGTCCTTCATGCAGGGTTCCTTGCTGAACAGCGGGTATTCCGCCTCCGAACGGTCATCCGCGTAGAAGCCCTGGTTGTTCGGCAGCTGAACCTCGCCGAAATTCTCCTTCGAAAGCACGAAGTCCTCGTCGACCAGTCCGTTCGAATAGAGAAGGAAGGCGGTGATCGCGTAGGTCTCGTCGACGGAAACGGTCTGCGCACTTCCGAACGGCATGGAACGATGCACGTAGTCCCAGACCGTCGAGAGATGCGGCCAGTAGCTGCCGATCGTCTTGACCGGGCGCCGATCTTTCAATGAACCCTGTCCGCCAGCCAGCACCGGCCAGGCGTCGAGCCCTTCCGCGAACTCGCCGTGGCAGGCTGCACATTTTTCGCCGAAGACCGCTTCGCCGGTGGTGACATCGCCGGAGCCCGGACGAAGTCCCTTGCCGTCCGGAAGCACCGTTACGTCCCACGCGTCGATTTCTTCAGGCAGGGCCGGACGGCCGAGGCCAAGTTTTTCTGCAAGGACCGGAGTTGCACCGAGGGATACGGCGAAAAGGGCGGAAAGGACAAGTTTACGCGATTTCGACATTTTCGACCTCTCCGTCCGCTCTCAGCCACCAGGTCTGGATGGAATTGTTGTGATAGACGTTGTTGAGCCGCGGATCGCGCGCAACTCGTCCTTCGTCGGCTGGACATAGCCGGTCTCGTCCGTTGCGCGGGACTGCAGGAACATCTCCGAGCCGTCCCAGTCGATATCGAGGTGGAAGCGGGTGAGTGCCTTCGACCTGACATCGCCGGTGAGCCGCGCCTCCTGCCAGTTCCGGCCGCCGTCGAGCGAAACGTCGACACGGGTGACCTTGCCGTGGCCCGACCAGGCGAGCCCGGTGATGACGAGCGGACCCTTGCCGTGCCGGATCGGAGCCTGGGGTGAAGGTGACGTAATGACCGACTTCGCATCCATGACCCAGGTCCATTTGCGGGCGCGCCCGTCCGGCATCAGGTCGGTGTATTTCGAAGTTTCCTCACGGCTCTCGACGGCTTGATCGTAGACGCCGATGCGCCGGACCCACTTGATCCACATGTTGCCTTCCCAGCCGGGAACGACGAGACGGACGGGATAGCCGTGCTCCTTGCGCAGCGCCTCGCCGTTCGCGATGAAGGCGACCAGCACGTCGTCCATGGCCTTGTCGAGCGGCATCGAACGTCCGTTCGAAGAGGCGTCATGGCCTTCGGCGTAGATCCACTTGCCTTCAGGCTTCACACCCGCCTCTTCGAGGAGGAGGCGCAGCGGCACGCCGACATACTCCATGTTGTGGATCATGCCCTGAGTGAACTGGCAGCCTTCGAGCTGGGCGCCGCCCCATTCCATCCCGCCATTCGCGGCACATTCCAGGAAGGCGGTTGCCGTCGCGCGTGGAAAACGGGTCAGGTCCTCGAAGGTGAAGACGAGGGGCTTCTCGACGAGGCCGTCGATCATCAGACGATAATCGGTCTTCGACATTTCGATCGCGCCCGAATGGTGACGTTCGAATGCGCAGCCCTGTGGTGTGATCGTGCCTTCGAGAGCATGGATCGGCGTGAAGTTGATCGAGGAGACGGGGCTCTCCGTCAGCCACGAGACGTTGCGGCGCACCACATGGCTCTCGAACTGGATCGGCATGCCGTACGGCGTCGCGTCGACAGGGTCGCCGAAAGCGGAAGCCCAAGGCTGCACTTCGGTGATCAGCGGGTCTGGTTGGGCTGCACGGGCGGTTCCGGCCCCCGCGACCAGTCCGGCCGCGGTGAGGGCCGAATTGCGCAGGAAACCGCGTCGTGATGTGCCGTTTGCGGGTTCGTCGGACATGGCGAACGCTCCTTATTCTCTCAGATTCCAGCAATTTTGACGGAGGAGTCGGGTGTGACCTTCACGGTCCCGAGTTTTCGGACATGGCTTTCGATCACGTCCCAGATTTGCGGACCTTCGGTGCCCTGGTTGACGGAGGCCCAACCGGCGACCGTATAGCTCTTGCCGGCCTCGACGGCCGTTCCGCTGTCGGAGAGCACCATGTCGGAGATGCGGTTGCCGATCGGCTGGCCGATGTCGATGGTGAAGCCGATGCCGCCGACACGGACCATGTCGCCCCCCTGTTGGTAATAGGGATCGGTGTTGAACAGGTTGTCGGCAACGTCTTCCAGAATGGTCTTGAGCGTCTCGCCGGTCATCTCGGTCCGGTAGCAGGCGCCGTAGGTCATCGAGGTGACATTGTGGATGTCCTCACGGGTGATCGCGTCACCGGGCATCAGTGTCGTGCCCCAGCGAACGCCGGGCGACATCGCGATCTCCGCATCCCGCTCGGACCGGATCGCATCGCAGATGAGGTTGTCCCAGGTCCCGTTGAAATTGCCCCGACGGTAGAGCAGGCTCTCGGTGGTCCCGATCTTCTCTTCGAGCTTTTCCTTGTGTGGTGCGCGTTCGTTGTCGACGAGCGCCGCCATCTCAGGATCCGGGGCGATGACGTCTGCGAAGATCGGAATGAGCTTGTGGCGATAACCCATCATGCGTCCGTCGCGCACGTCGAGATCGACGCGGCTGACGAATTTTCCGTTCGAGCCGGAAGCGATGAGGATCGTTTCCCCGATGACCACCGGCTCGGGCACCGCGTCATGCGTGTGACCCGTGAGGATCACGTCGATACCCTTGACGCGGCTCGCCATCTTGCGGTCGACGTCAAAACCGTTGTGGGAGAGGCAGACGACCAGATCGGCGCCCTTGGATTTGACCTCGTCGACCATCTCCTGCATGCGCTCTTCGCGAATGCCGAAGGAGTATTCCGGGAACATCCAGCCCGGGTTTGCGATCGGCATGTAGGGGAACGCCTGGCCGATCACGGCAACCTTGGCGCCGCCACGCTCGAAGAACGTGTAGGGCTCGAAGGCCGGTTCGTTCCACTCGGCGTCAAAGATATTGGCGCCGAGGAAGGGGAACGGCAGGGTGTCGACGATCTCCTTCACCCGTTCGGTGCCATAGGTCCATTCCCAGTGGCTGGTCATGGCATCGACCTTGAGCGCGTTCATGATGTTCACCATGTCCTGGCCCTTGGTCAGCAGGGAGGTCATCGAACCGTGCCAGGTATCGCCACCGTCGAGCAGGATGGCTTCCGGACGAGCAGCGCGGATCGCCTTGACGACGGTCGCCACGCGGTCCATGCCGCCCATCTTGCCGTAGGTCTTGCCGAGAGCCACGAAATCTTCGTAGGTCAGCGCGTAGGCGTCGGCCGAAGCCGGCTTGATCTTGAACGCCTCGATGAAATCCTTACCCGTCAGGTGCGGCGGACGACCTTTCGCCTCGCCGACGCCGAGATTGATCTCAGGTTCGCGAAACCAGATCGGCTTCGTTTGCGCGTGAATGTCGGTGATGTGGATCAGCGTGACGTTACCGAAGTCCTCGAAGGCCAGCAGGCTGTTCTGGGTCATCGCCTGCTGCGCTGCGAGCTTCGACCAGTTTCCGAAGCCTGAGAGGCCGTATATGGCGGAGACCGCCACCGATGCCTGCAGAAATTCGCGCCGGTTGATCATGTCCGTTCCTCGAAAAATGCGCAGCAAAACCCGTCCGGAAACCAACGCGCCGGAGCCTTGCCGTGTTGAATACGAATGTTGGTGCGGGACCGCCGCCTTCAGGCGCGGCGGTCCACTCCGTCAGGGCCTGACACCGACGCCTTCGATCGAGAGACCGTTGCCGCGGGAGGCGACATAGAGTTCGAGTGCCTTGAACTCTTCGGAGCCCGCCTTGAAGGTCTCTGCTCGGGTGTCGCGGACGCAACCGACGAAACGTTGCTGCGCCGTGACGAGCCCGGCATCCTTCAGACGATAGACCGGGAAGCCGGAAACTTGTCCCTGGCTCAGGTGGTCAGCCCGGATGAACTTCCCGTAGTTGTTCTCGTGACAGCTCGCACAGGACATCTCGAGCTGGCCATACCGGGTGTAGTACATCTCCTTGCCCTTTTGCCAATAGGAGGCAGCCGGTCCATCGATCGCTACATTCTGGATGACGCCGCGCGACTGCAACGAAATCAGTGCCAGCATATCCTTCATCTTGCTCGAGGTCGGTCCCCACTTCTCGAGGCCCATGCGTTCCGTGACGCACTGGTCGACGTAGTCTTCCATGATCATCAACTTGCCGGACTTTTCGTCGACGCGCGGAAGAACGGCGCGCAGACCTTTCATGCTTTCCGGTCCGTTGTGACAGCTGGCGCAGGACTCGCCTTTCGTCCCCATCGACTGGTTCCACAAGTCCCGTCCACGGTCGGCAAAGACCATACCGGGGTTGTCGAAGTCGTCCTTTTCCATCGCGCGGGTATCGTCCTCGCGGAAGTGCCAGCCCGACCAGATCGTATCGAAGGCACCCTTGAGATGGTCGGGCGCCGGCGCGCTGGTCACCAGGGTGACCGTGCCGTCTTCCGTCTCAATCTCCAGCGTGTCTTCGACCGGGTCCGCACCGGCCGGGCCGGCAAGACAAAGACCGAGAACGGCGGCGAGTATCGCATTGCTGAAACGTGGCATGTCTGTCTCCTCCCTAGATCAACATGCGGCTCAGGCAACCCCGATCGACTTTTTGTCTTCGTAAACCGAACCGTCGTCGTCGTACCAGGTGAACTTGAAGTCGCCCGCAGCGTCTACCTTGGCGGCGAACTCGAAGTACGGGTTGGTCGAAACGGCCGGATCGATCGCGACGTCGACGACATTGTTGCCGTTGAAGTCGCAGGTGAAGCGATTGATGATCGAACGGGGAATGATCTTGCCGTCGGCATCCTTGCGCTGGCCGGATTCCATCTTGTGGCTGATAAGCGCCTTGATCGTCACGATCTCGCCAGCCTTGGCTGATTTCGGCACTTTCACGCGCGGTTTTGCATCGGAAGCCATGTTGTCTCTCCTCCTCTATCGATCAGCCGCCGCAGCCGCCGATGGTGACCTTCACGGTCGATTGTGCCTTCTTGATCGAGCCGTCCGCCATCTTTGCATAGGCGATGACGTTCTGCGTCTTGGCGAGGCGGATGCGGGTTGCCAGCGACTGGCTGCCGGCTGCCGGGCCGAACTTGAACGTCGCAACGGCCGGTTCCGGGTTGCCTTCGGCAAGCAGCAGGATCGCCACCGCACCGGGAGCGTCGACCGACACGGGAACGGTATTGCCGTTTTCCGCGATCTCGGGAGCCGTCAGGGTGATGCCGTCACTGCCGGCCTCAGCGCCGCCGGTAAAGTCCTTGGTCAAGGCCTCGATTGCGGCCGCTGCCGCGGGCAGCGGAAGAGCCAGTGCAGCGATCCCGCCGACGCCGGCCAAAAGAATGTTTCGTCTCGTAAGGTTCATTTTTCACTCCTCTCGAACGTCGCCTGCATCACTCTTTGAGCGTGAGCAGGTACGCCACCACATCTTCGATCTGTTGCGCATTCAGGATTGGCGGCAGGGGGCCTTTGGGTGCCTTGCCCGTATAGCCGTTGCCGGGCCGGACGTAGCCGTCGGTCTTGTAGAAGGCCGGCATGAAGCTTCCCTGGAACGTCATCTTCGCATTGGCCACGATTCCGCGGAGCTGCGCTTCCGAATAGCGCTCGGCGACGCCGTCGAGCGGTGGGGCTATGTTGCCCTGGAAAGACACCTCCGGCAGCTTGCTGATTTGATGACAGGCCACGCAATTGCCGAGGGCATTGGTGGTCATCACCTTCACGCCGGCGACCGGATCTCCCGGCTTTCCGGACAAAGACATCTCGATGGCGCCTTCATGGAACACTGCCGCAGATGGCGCGGTCTCACTAAAGGCGGGCGTGGCGGCGGATATCAACACCGCCGATGCCAGACAGAACTGCCATTTCATCCTCTCCTCCCTCTTCTCTCCTGATGCAGGTTAGCTCGACCGGCAACCCATAACAATAGCCCTATATATATATTTTTGAATAACCTTATAACGATTTGATATTGATCATATTTTTCGGTGTTAAGGATTGACCTGACGGGCAAGAAATTTCTGAAAGTGCTCACCGGACGCGTAGCCGTGATCGCGAATCCAGGTGAGCAGGGCGCCGGTGGTGCCCTTGCCGAAGGCGCCGGGCATCATCGCGACGGCGGCGCTTGCGGCAGTCTGATCCACTTTTACGGCTTCCGGCAGGAAGATGAGCGTCGGTGTGAACATGACGCCCCAGCGCACGGCCATTTCCTTCTCCGGCAGGACGGTTCCGTCGAAGTCGGTTACCTCGACATCGCCGAAGAGGTTCATCTGCACGACGAAGTAGTTGTCGCGGATGAGCTGATCGATCTTCGGGTCGGGAAACACTTCCTCGTGCATCCGGGTGCAGTAGATGCATCCCGCTGCTCCACCATGATGAGGAGTCTCTTGCCTTCCGGTTGGCCTCGGCGAGGTCATCGCGCAAATCCTTGAACGTCTCACGCAACCAGGTCGGCTTGTGCAGTCCGTCGTCTCCCAGTTCCACGGCAGCGACCGGCGCGGAGACGAAGCCGAGGGTCAACAATGCGAAGGCGAAAAGCAGTCGTATCGGGTGCATGTGTCATTCTCCTCGTGATTACTTCAGCGTCGCGGACCAGTCGAAGTTCCGGATCAGGGCATCTGCGATCAGGTTGACGGAATTGGTCGCGATCAGGATGCCGAAGATGATCAGCATCAGGCCCATGAGTTTCTCGACATGCCCGCATGAGCGCGCGGTGGCGGCCGACGAAAGCCAGGAATGGTCGTGCAAACAGAGCCGCGACGACGAACGGCAACGTCATACCTATGCCGTAGGCGAGGAGCAGCAGTCGCCGCGCCAGAGGTCCCCCATGCCGCTCGCGACCATCAGGATCGCTGCCAGGGCTGGTCCGAACGCAGGGCGTCCAGCCGAAGCCGAAGGCAAGTCCATCAGATAGGCGCCACCGAGCGTGGTCGGGTTGGCCGTCGATTGCACCCGTGCTTCGCGGTAGAGAAAGCTGATGCGGAGACGCCGAGGAAGTGCAGCCCGAAGACGATCAGTACCGCCGCGCGATCCAGGAAAGGGTCTCCTTCCATTGCAGGAAGAGGTGGCCGAGGGCCGTGGCGCCGAGCCCGAGCAGGACGAAGATCGTCGTCACACCGAGCGCGAATGCGACGGCCTGTACGAAGAGCCGCCGCTGCGCGCCGGCCGCAATCTGCTCGCCGTCCCGCAGCTCCTGCATCGAGAGCCCCGCCATGTAGGAAAGGTAGAAGGCACCATCGGTAGAATGCACGGCGACAGGAAAGACAGGAGCCCCTGCCGCGATGGCCCCGCCGTAACTGATCTCCAGCATGGCTTCCTCCCAAGCGCCGCCCAGACCTATAGAGACTCCGCGATCACAAGCTTGCTTTCGCGCGAGTTTGAAATTAGAATATCTCTATATTTATATGTGGTCTGTCAATATGTTCCAGCGACGCTTCCTGTTTATGATCGGCCT